>DAIUDK010000003.1:4121-96236 GCA_036845725.1 Chloroflexota bacterium | reverse complement strand
TTGCCCTGGGAATCTACGTTTTCGTGGACATCATTTGTGTCGGCATGGGGATGGGAGTGCCGTTCTTCTGTATCCTCTTGGGTTTGCCATTGGGATGGTATATCGTCAAGCGTCTCACTGCCGAGCAGGCCGACATGCGGGACATTCTCCGGAAAGCGCTCCTGTACGCAGCGATTGCAGCCGCCATCACATCTCTGGGAATGATCATCATTTGGGGACCACTGACTGTCGCATCGCTATCTGATCCTGCCACGGATTTCGCGGAAACCGGCGTTCCCATGATTCTCTACGAACCGAAGGCGAGCTTCATCGGCTGGATCGTGTTGATGATCGCCATCTCCCCCGGATTGCAACTGCTGACCACGCTTTTTGCCTCACACTTGACGTTGCTCGCGTGGCTGAACAAAGCGAGCTGAGACTCCATCACAGGAGGTTTTCATGGACGTTATCTACGACGAAGCTTTGGTTCCAAACTACACATTGCCCGATCCGCTGACCTTTGCCAGCGGCGCGCCGGCCACGACAGCGGAAGCCTGGACTGAGCGGCGGCGCGAGATCCTCGCGTTGTTCGAACATCACGTTTACGGTGTGCTCCCCGGTAAGCCGGAGCGTATGGTTTTCGAGATCGTCTCGGTGGACGAGCGTGTCCTGTCCGGCGCGGCGACCCGCAAACAAGTCACCGTGCACTTCGCCGGCAATGGCCACACCGCCGCTATGGACATTCTCATCTACCTACCCAACGACCGTACCCGGCCCACACCGATGTTCGTCGGTCTGAACTTCATGGGAAATCACACCATTCACGCTGATCCCGGCATCGCGCTACCTACGTCCTGGGTGCCGGCTTTCTTCCCGGCGACGGGAATTCAGAACAATCGCGCCACCGATGTCGAACGCGGCGCGAATGCCTCCCACTGGACCGTGGAGCGCATCCTCGAACGCGGCTACGGCCTGGCGACCATTTACTGTGGTGACCTCGACCCGGATTCCAATGACGGCTTTCAGAATGGCGTCCACGCATTGTTCCCCCGCGACGACAGCGCGGGCGACGCCTGGGCCACACTCGGCGCGTGGGCCTGGGGCCTGCACCGGGCACTGGACTACTTCGAGACGGATAGCGACATCGACGCCGGGCGCGTCGCCCTTATCGGGCACTCGCGGCTCGGCAAGGCTGCGCTCTGGGCTGGGGCTGTCGATCCGCGCTTTGCCCTGGTCGTGTCGAACAACTCCGGCTGCGGCGGCGCGGCACTCTCGCGGCGGCGCTACGGCGAGACGGTGGGGATCATCAATAGCAAATTCCCGCATTGGTTCTGCACGAACTTCAAACGTTACAACGAAAACGAAGATGCGCTGCCGGTCGACCAGCACATGCTCCTGGCGCTCGTAACGCCTCGCCCGCTCTACGTCGCCAGCGCTGTCGAAGACCGCTGGTCCGATCCGCGTGGCGAATTTCTGAGCGCCGTTCATGCAAGTCCGGTGTATCGTTTGCTGGGGCAGGCAGGGTTGCCCATTGACCAGATGCCCGATCCCGAACAACCGGCGATGGGCGCGATCGGCTACCACATCCGCAACGGTAAACACGACGTCACCGCTTACGACTGGGAGCGCTACCTCGACTTTGCCGATCTGCACTTGTGAAGTGCATAGTGACACACAAAAAAGCCGGGGGCTGAATGCCCCCGGCTCTACACAAGGAGGAAGATTGACTCTCTTCAACTATCTATAGCATACTACTTTCTTCATCACTTTGCTTGACGCTAACCCTACGCTAACCTTACGTTCGAAGGTGTATTGATATCGCGTCCTCAGTTTTGCACAGTTTATCGTCTGTGCTACAATCGAATCAGGATGTATTTTAGGAATGATGACTATGTCTGTTCTCTTTAGCTTGCTCGGTCTAATCATCGGTGCGTTGGCTTCACATGTCGCCGAGGCGGCGATGGCTAAACGGCCTCTGGCAAAACCTGTTTGCCCGCTCTGCACGGCGCTGTATGCCCCGTTGCAATGGAGCGCCACACTTGCCCTCGTCACTGGGCAGGGACGCTGCCGCGCGTGCGGCAATTTCTTCCGCTGGCCGCGTCTCATCGCCGAACTCTTCACCGCGCTCAGTTGGGGATTGCTGGTGGGATTGAACGGCCTGCACCTGCGGGTGATCTTCGCCATGCTTACCGTGATCCCTCTCACAATGATTATGGTGACGGACCTCGAGACCAAGCGCGTGCCCAACCTCATCATGCTGCCCGCCATCGGTGTGATGTTGGTGATTGGGACGATTTTCGGCCCAGCGCTGCCCACGCTCGACACCTGGGACTGGTGGTACGCGCCGGCCGGCGGTCTGGCGGCCTTCATTGTTTTGCGCATCTTTGTGACGTTGGGCGTGGCTGCTTTTGGCCCTGGCGCGATGGGCGAAGGCGACATCACCCTGGCGACTTATACAGGTTTGGTCGTCGGTTTCCCTCTGATCCTCATCTCTCTGCTGTTGATGATTGTTTTTGGCGGCGTCGGGGCTGCGGGCGTCGTTATTGCTCGCAAAGGTTCCCTCAAGACAGCAATCCCTTATGGACCATTTATCATTCTGGGCTGTGTCGTGACGTTGCTCTGGGGACCACAAATCCTGCACTGGTTTCTCACCTGATCAATCGAACGACTACTCGACTAACGACTGCCAGGCTTATTTTGGAGGCTCTATGACCTACACATTGCGTAATCCCCATTTGGAAGGGGATACGTTTTTCTGGGAAGGCGGGCCGGTGGGCGTGCTGCTCTCCCACGGCTATACGGCGACGACGGCGGAAGTGCGTCTGCTTGGTCGTTTCCTGCACGAACGAGGCTATACCGTCTCTGGACTCCTGCTGCCCGGTCACGGCACAACGCCGCAGGAGATGAATCGCTGCCGTTGGCAGACGTGGGCGGAGGCGTTCGAGTCCGCCTACCGCGATCTGGCGGCGCGCTGCGAGCGTGTCTTCGTGGGTGGTGAATCGATGGGTGGCCTCCTGGCGCTTTACCTGGCGAGTCATCATCCTGAAGTAGCTGGCGTGATGGCCTATGCGGCTGCGCTTATCGTTCCCTCGAGCTTTTCCAAGACCTTTCTGCTGCCCCTGCTCGCCCCACTGGGCATCATCTTGCAAAAAAGGCCGGGTGCGCCCAGCGCCGCCGACGCGCGTTGGCAGGGGTATGATTACGACCCGTTGCGCGCCACACAGCAGTTGTTCGCCTTGCAAACGGCCGCCCACGCGCGCCTGCCTGAAATTACACAGCCTATTTTAATCGTGCAAGGCCGGCTAGACACCTCTGTTGATGTCTCGGCGCCGGATGCGATTTACCACGGCGTCCGTTCAACCGAAAAGCATCTGCACTGGTTTGAACGTTCGACGCACTGCGTCCTGCTCGATCAGGAATGGGAAGATGTGGCGGCGCTAACACTGCGTTTCATCGAGGGAAAATTGTGATCATCCACGGAGCGTCTCGTGTCGTCTGAAGTGGCCTTAAGAGTGTTGCAGGCCGACCCGTCACCGTTCTTTTTGCAGGCCGGTCCGGTCGGCGTGTTGTTGCTGCATGGATTCACCGGCACGCCACGGGAGATGTGGCCTTTGGGGGCGTATTTGCACGAACGCGGCCTCACCATCTCCGCGCCGTTGTTGCCTGGCCACGGCGGCACCCTCGCGGAGATCAATCGCGCGAACTGGCGCGATTGGGTGGCGGGGGTGGAATCCGCTTATGCGAATCTCAAGCAAAAAACTGCGCAATGGTTTGTCGCTGGCTTCTCGATGGGTTCATTGCTGACCTTGTGGATGGCTGCGCATCACGACGACATGGCTGGGATTGTGCTCTACGCCCCGGCGTTACGCATCGCAGACTGGCGTCTCAACCTGACACCGCTGTTCAGACCCTTTGTTCACAGCTACCGGAACACTGACAAATCTGATTTGCACGACCCCGGGGCTGCACAGTGGATGGGCGGATTTGCGCGTTATCCGGTCAGAGCTGCAGCGGAACTGTGGTATTTGCGTCGACACGTGCTGCGCGATGTGTCACGTGTTCGGATTCCGGCCTTCGTTGTTTACTCGGAAGGGGATTGTTCGATTCATCCGCGCAGTGGCCCGGAGACGGTGCACCGTCTCTCGCAGCAGACTTCTGTCGAATCCCTGGTTTTGCATGATTCCGGCCATGCCGTCATTGTCGACTATGAATGGGAAACTGTCGCTGAGGCCACCTATCGCTTTGTGTTGGATCACGCCGAAGTGTAGCGTGGGCGTCCTCGTCCGCATCCGGGTCAGACGCTCGCACTGCTGAGGACTTACGCAGAAGCGGATATGTCACCGCAGGGGGCGTCGAGAACGCTGAGAAATCAGAAATTCTCTGCGCACCCTGCGTCCTCAGCGGTAAAATCGCCTGTGCTAATAAAAAAGGCTCCTGTACCAGGAGCCTTTTTGGCGGAGAGGATGGGATTTGAACCCATGGAGCCTTTCGGCTCACGCGCTCTCCAGGCGCGCGCATTAGGCCGGACTATGCTACCTCTCCACAAGTGTGCGGATTATAGCATAACTGATTGATTTTACAAGCTTTATGTTGTAAAAAAGCGTCCCGACCTTGTGTAGGTCGGGACGCTCGCTGTTCTTTAGGCGGCTACCGGGGCGGCCTTGAGTACCGGCGGCTCGGCGGTTTCCGCTGCCGGCACAGGTGCGGGTTTTTCGGCCCGCTTGGGTAATGGCTGGCCCTCAAAGGCCGCTGAAAATTCTGTGGCTGATAATGTCTCGCGTTCCATTAAGTAGTTGACGATGCGATCCATTTGCTCGCGGTGTTCCTGGATGACCGTTTTGGCACGCTCGTAGGCCTGCATGACGATTTGATGCACCTCATCATCGATCTGATGGGCCACGGCCTCACTGTAGTCGCGCTGCTCACCGATCTCTTTGCCCAGGAAGACCAGCTCTTCTTTGCGTCCATAGACCAGCGGACCGAGTGCGTTGCTCATTCCAAAGCGTGTGACCATCGCGCGGGCCATCTTGGTGACCTTTTCCAGGTCGCTGGAAGCGCCTGTGCTGGCCTCGCCAAAAACGACTTCCTCGGCGGCGCGCCCGCCCAGCCCGTAGGCGATGTCGTCTTCGATCTTGCTGCGCAACAGCACATAGCGGTCTTCTTCTGGCAGGGCGATGGTGTAGCCGCCGGCCATACCACGTGCCACAATCGACACCTTGCGCACTGGATCACACTTGGGCAGTACGTGCGCTACCAGCGCGTGCCCGGTCTCGTGGTAGGCGAACACCCGCAGCTCCTCCGGGGAGATCAATCGGCTGCGCCGTTCCGGCCCGGCGATGACGCGTTCCACGGCCTCGTTGAACTCGCTCATTCCGATGCGCCGCCGTCCCCGCCGTGCGGCAAGAATGGCAGCCTCGTTGACCACGTTCTCGATATCCGCGCCGACCAATCCTGGCGTAGACTGTGCTAATTCACCCAGATCGACCTCGGCGGCGACGGGTTTGCCGCGTGTGTGGACGCGGAAAATTGCCTCGCGCCCGCGCATATCGGGTTGGTCGATGATGACACGCCGGTCGAAACGCCCCGGTCGCAGCAATGCCGGATCGAGGATGTCGGGCCGGTTGGTTGCGGCAACGACGATGACATTGGTGTCGGTGTCGAAGCCATCCATCTCCACAAGAATCTGGTTGAGCGTCTGCTCGCGCTCGTCGTGCGAACCGCCCAATCCTGCACCGCGATAGCGTCCCACTGCGTCGATCTCATCGACGAAGACGATACACGGGCTGTGCCGCTTGGCCTGATCGAACAGATCACGCACGCGGCTAGCTCCCACGCCAACGAACATTTCGACGAACTCGGAGCCGGAGATGCTGAAGAATGGAACGCCCGCTTCACCGGCGACGGCCTTGGCGAGGAGAGTTTTTCCGGTACCGGGTGATCCCATCAGCAGCATCCCTTTAGGGATACGCGCCCCCAGGTTGATGAATTTCTGCGGTTCCTTGAGGAACTCGACAATCTCTCTCAGCTCTTCTTTGGATTCTTCGATGCCGGCTACATCCTCGAAGGTGATGGTGGGCCGGTCGCCGGAGAAAAGCCGCGCGCGGCTCTTACCGAACGAAAGCGCTTGGTTGTTCGCCCCCTGAAACTGGCGGATGAAGAAGAAGAACAATACCACGAGCACGATCATCCCCACGAGAGTGATGCCTAGATTGACCAGCGTGCTCCAATCCATCGGCTCGGCGAACTCAATGGTAGTTTCCCGAAGCATCTCTTCGCTTACGCCCAGGGCTTGCAGTTGCTCGACCAGTGATGTCTCGCGGCCTTTCCGTGAAAGGACAGGCTGTTCGATCGTCCCAGCCCCTTCCGTTGTCTGCTGTTTGTAAACGACTTGTAGGATATCGCCGCGCACCGTAATGGTGTCGATCTTCCCGGCATCGATATCACCGGCAATTTGATTGAGCGAAACCGTGGGGCTGCTCGTTCCACTGGTCAGATAATTGTAGACGAGGAACAGCACCGCCGCAATCACGATAAGGTAAACAAAATTGCCGTTACCTTGTTTAGATTTCATAATCGAAAAACCTCCTCAGCCCTTTTAGGGCCTTTGCACCTCATTACAAACCCACGTTATTCTGCGGCGTGTATCCCTTCCGCGCCGTTCGGGGTTTTCTAGGTATTATACCAGAAAACCATGAAAAAACTGAAGCTGATTGCTTAACGGACCTCGATAGTGACGATGAAAATAGTGTCATCGGTGATTTGTGTCTGTCCGGCGTCGACGACCGGCATCCGGCCTTCGGGTGTGTAAAGCCCCACGCGGATCTGGTACGTGCCCGCGGGCGTATTCGGCGGGATCATGACTTGGTGGGGATCATTGATGATCTCACCAGGCGACCAACTGTTGGTTGGACGGAGGCCGTTCATCGGTTCGATATCCCGCTGCGCGACCGCCGCTCCGAAATCGAGCGTCAGCACGTGAACGAAGACCTTGTAGGAGGCCGGTATGGCTTGTATTGCCCGCCAACGCAGCGTGAGTCCCACGGTGTCGCCGGGGCGGTAGGTCATTTGGGAGACGCGTGCATCTTCCAACATCACCTGATCGTTCAAATTCACCTGCATAGGAATTGGTAGATTGGTTCCGCCGCTGACGGTAAGGGTGATGGTGTTCCCGGCGCGTACCTCGGTCTGGGGATCCGGCATTTGCTTGAGGATAATCCCAACGGGTTCAGTGCTCCAAATCTCCTCAGTGAATACAATCAGCCCATCGGCTTCCAGCCCGGCCCGCACCTTGACGCTTTGATCGTTGAGGTTGAGACCGATGACGTCTGGCAGAATGAGTGGGCGCCCGGCCGACAATACCACACTCACAGTTGTCTCTGCCGCAACGCGGTTGCCGGGCGCGGGCGTCTGTTCCAGAATCGCACCGGGCCGCGCATCGGTACTTTCCTGCTCACCGAGCACTTCCAACTGTAACCCCAGGCCTTCGAGCATCCGCTGCGCGTCTGGCGCGCTCAACCCGGTGAGGTTGGGCACGCTAACGATCTCGGCGTTGGCGGCGACTGTGGCGGTTGGTGGGGTAACGCTCACCGTGGGTATGGCGGTCGGCATTAAGTAAAATTGGATTACCGGAATCCACAGTGGAATCAACCCAATGACAGCGATGGCGGCCAGGCCGATCAACGCCCATAGTTTGTAATCCGGTTCGGCGTGTATATCGACGGGCTGTGTGCTTTCCACTTCCATACTCGGTATAACGGTCGCGGGTGGCGGCGTGTGAAAGGCATCGGTTGGCCCTGGACTGACAGCGCCCTGGGCTTGCGTAAGCTCCGCGCCTTGCTGCATGTAGGCGCCCACGGCCATACCGAGTTGATCCGCATTATTGTAACGCGCCGTGGGGTCTTTGGAGAGCGCCCGGCGAACCAGTTGCTCCAGGCCGGGTGGAATACGTGGGTTCAGCGAGCGCAGTGAAACGGGTTCTTCCTGGATGTGTTTCATGGCCAGGGCAGTAGGATCGGGATCGTGAAAGGGCGGCACGCCGGTGAGCATCTCGTACAGCATCACGCCGATGCTGTAGACGTCGGTGGCGGGGGTGGGCTGCTTGCCCATCGCCTGTTCCGGCGCAATGTAATGTGGGCTGCCCCACACTACGTCCTCTGGTTCCTCCTGGGGAATGCGTTCTTCGCCCTGGAATGCCCGCGCAATGCCGAAATCGGCCACTTTGGCCTGGCCTTCGTACGTCACCAGGATGTTGTGCGGTTTCAGATCGCAATGGACGATGCCCGCGCGGTGCGCCAGCCCGACGCCCGCGCAGACCTGGCGCGTCAGATTGAGTGCCTGGTTCACGGAAAGAGGCCCATCGCGACGGATGGATGTTTTGAGGTCCTCGCCTTCGACGATTTCCATAACGATGTATGGATGGTTGCCCTCGTCCTCGCCCACGTCGTAAATGTGCACGATGTTGGGATGATCCAGCCGCGCCGCTGCCCGTGCTTCCCCCAGGAAACGCTCGCGGAACGCGGGATCGCTGGCGAAGGGTTCGCGCAGGAACTTCACCGCGACGGCGCGCTCCAGCAGCAAGTCCTCGCCGCGGAAAACAGTCGCCATCCCCCCCGCGCCAACCAGCTCGACGAGGCGATAGCGTTGATTGAGAATGGTAGGTTTCATACCTTGTCGTCTCCTTGAATCTTAGGGTATTCTACCGCAATGGATGCAAATGGCAATTTGCCACCTGCCGGGAAAACATTACAATACAGTGACCGCAGTGAAACTTTGTTCGTTTTATGGGGAAGGGCTATGCAACTGGAAGAATACCTCGATTTTGTCGGATCGGATGCGCGTGACCCTGCGTCTAGCGATGCGATTCGCATCAAAGGTCAGCAGATTGGTATTGAACATGTGCTGGCTTATTATCACGCGGACTATAAACCCGACGAAATCGCCGCTGAGTTTCCCAGCCTGGAGTTAGAGCAGGTCAATGCGACAATTGCTTACTATCTGCATAACCGGCCCGCGGTCGATCTTTATCTGAGCCGCCTCAAGGAACGAAGTCGAAGTGCCTATAAGCGCTGGGCAGCTCAGATAGCGCAGGTCATCCAAAGCCTCTGTGAGTCTCAGGCGGGTGATCCTGACGAATCGCAAGAATGAGGGTATGCTTTCCCCCGCTGAAACCTAGTCCCCAGGTTTCTCAGAAGACAGCATGAGTCGAACCAAACGGACCCAGGTGCGCGCCGACCGTCCCATTAACCGCGAGACGTTCATCCGTCCGTGGCCGGAATTGGGCTTGATCGTCGCCGAAAGTCCATACGATCCCCTGCCAAGTCTCGTCATCGAAGACGGCGTCGTCGTGGAGATGGACGGCGTGCGGCGCGAGGATTTCGACATGCTCGACCGCTTCATCGTCGCGCACAGCCTTGATCTGGACGTGGCCGTGAAAGCGATGGCGACGCCCTCCCGCGACATCGCGCGGATGATCGTCGATATCGACGTGCGCCGCGACGACGTGCTGCGCCTCACGCGCGGCTGCACCGCCGCCAAGCTCGTGGATATCGTCCGCCATTTGAACGTCCTCGAAATGATGATGGGCCTCACGAAGCTGCGCGCCCGGCGTACGCCGGCGAACCAGGCGCACGTCACCAACCGCAAGGAACACCCGGCGCTCCTCGCCGCCGACGCCGCCGAGACCGCGCTGCGCGGTTTCGCCGAAGTCGAGACCACCGTGGGCGTGAGCCGTTACGCGCCGCTCAACGCGCTGGCGATTCTCGTCGGTTCGCAGATCGGGCGGGGTGGGGTGCTCACGCAGTGCTCGGTCGAAGAGGCCACCAACCTGCGCCTGGGCTTTCGCGGGCTGACCACGTACTCGGAGACGTTATCGGTCTACGGGACGGAGCGCGCTTTTGTGGATGGAGACGACACACCGTGGTCGAAAGCGTTCCTCAATGCCGCCTACGCCAGTCGGGGCGTCAAAACCCGCTTCACGTCGGGAACCGGCTCCGAGGCGCTGATGGGGCACGCGGAAGGCAAGTCGATGCTCTACCTGGAAGCGCGCTGTTTGCTCGTCACGCGCGGTGCGGGCAGCCAGGGGACGCAGAACGGCTCGATCAGTTGCATCGCGCTGCCCGAAGCACTGCCGGGTGGCGTCCGCGCCGTGCTGGCGGAGAACCTTATCGCCATGATGCTCGGCCTCGAGGTAGCGGCAGGCAACGATGCGCTGGCTTCGCACTCGGAGATGCGCAAGAGCGCCAAGCTGATGCTGCAATTCATCCCCGGCACGGACTTCGTCACGTCGGGCTACGGCTCGATTCCGCGCTACGACAATATGTTCGGCGGCGGCAACTTCGACACGACCGAGCTGGACGACTGGTACGTGATCCAGCGCGACATGCAGGTCGATGGCGGCATCCATCCGTTGGCGGAGGAAAACATCCTGCGCGTGCGCGAGCGCGCGGCGCGGGCGATCCAGGCCGTCTTCGACGCCTTCGACTTCGCCAGCATCAGCGAGGTGGAGGTGCAGTCCGCGATCACCGCCTTCACCAGCGAGGACATGCCCGACCGCGATAAGGTGGCGGACATCAAAGCCGCACAGATGCTGCTCAACGGGCCGATCACGGTGTTGGAAGTCATCAAGGCGCTGGCGGAGGCGGGCTATCACGATGCCGCGTCGAACCTGTTGGAAATGCAGCGTCAGCGCGTCGTTGGCGACTACCTGCAACCGGCGGGCATTTTTGCGGAAGGATTCCACGTCCTCAGCGCGCTCACCGACCCCAATGACTACGCCGGTCCCGGCACGGGCTACCGCGTGGAGGGCGAGCGGTGGGCGCGGTTGCAGAACCTTCCGCAGGCATGGGACCCAAAAGAATGGAGGATCGGCGAATCGGCGAGTCAGCGAATGAGCGAATCGGCGGATCCAAAATCGGGTTGGCTCAAGGAGGTTGGTCCAGCACAGGTGGGTGCAGAACCGGAGGTCGTGATCGCCGTCGGCCCGGCGTTTGGGACGGTGATTCAGGAGGCGATCAGCGGGTTGGATTTGCGGGATGTGCTGGGCGCGTTGCTGGACGGCATCGCTGAAGAAGGCGTGCCCGCGCGGATTGTGCGGGTGCACCACACGTCGGATTGCGCCTTCATCGGGCACGCGGGCGCGCAGCTCAGCGGCTCCGGCATCGCCATCGGCATCCAGTCGAAGGGTACGACCGTCATTCATCAACGCGACCTCGCGCCGCTGGAGAACCTGGAACTCTTCTCGATGGCGCCCAATATGACGCTGGAGACCTATCGCCAGATTGGGCGCAACGCCGCGCGTTACGCGCAGCGCAAACCGACATCGCCCGCACCTGTAAAGATTGACAACACCGCGCGTTTGCGCTTGATCGTGCAGACCACACTGTTGCACCACCGCGAGACGGAGATGGTGGAGGATAAGCCACCGACGGAGCTGCGGGTCAGGAGTACGGAGTAAGGAGTAAGGAGTATGAAGTAGAAGGGAGCAGGCTCTCTGACGTGGAGCAGAACGTCGCTGCGGTGGAGAAAGGGCCACTGTCCGATGACGTCCTCGACCGCCTGGACGACATCGCGGCGATGGTGCCGTTCCGCCCTTTCGAGGAGCCGTTCGGCCTTCCGTTCGGGCGCAATTATCGCGGGCCGGGTGTGGCGTAGCGAGCAGCTGTCAGGTTAGCAACTGGTGGGTGACGCATTTGTGTCAAGCACTTGGGTGTAAAAGCGGGCGACATTGTGTCCTTGAATCCACTCAAGACCCAGAATACAATGTGGTAAAGTCAGATCTGGGGAGGAGTAAAAAATGGAATTCATCGAAAAAGATAGAGTCGCATCTGCAAATCCTAGTGAAGCCTCTATTGCCCAGGGAAGCAAATTGAGAAAGCGTAGATCTTTCTCGAAGGCAATCTTGCCCATTCTGTGTGCCACACAATTGCTGACCGCATGTTGCTGTATTATCAGTTATGCGCGCAACTTGAATCAAGAATCCAAAAGCCTGGTTGTCATCAATTGGGATGATCCTTTTGTAGCTGAAAGAGCGAAGCAATTCAATTTATCTCAGGTCATCCAGCAGTACGATCAAGTAATCATAGCTATTGAGAGTTACTATGAAGACAATGGTGCTTATCCATTAGGGCTATCAGCACTAGTGCCTGAGTATCTGTCAGAGGTTCCTGGTATCTACATAAGAAAAGGTGAGCGGCTAACGTATTCACCCGAACCATGGGTTGAAGGACTCACTCCATTCACTTTCCATATATACGGTCACTATCCAGGTCTTGCTTTTATGCATGGCTGGATGCTCTACTACTGCCCTGAGAAATTCGAAAGCTGCAATGGTTCAGGCGATCGACACTATCGGCAGTACCGCATCAATGATCGATGGATTTGGATAAACAGGTCAGCTCTCTGATCGAAAGCGACAAAGCCTGAGTTGATTGCTGAAAGTTGACGGCCTGGTGGAGACAAGATGAAAGCCGCTATTATCGAGCGACCAGGCGTTTTGACCGTCAAAGAACTTCCAACGCCTGAAGTCGGTGAGTACGACGCCCTGTGTGAACTGCTCTACGGCGCGACGTGTACCGGCACGGACCGGCATTTGATCGCCGGGCGGTTTCCATGGCCGGTGCAGCACCCCACTCCTATCAGTCTGTTTTCAGGCGTAGTTCGAGCACACTGCCCAAGGAGGCATCTATGATAGCGTATTGTGGCATCATTTGTAACGAATGTCCTTCCTACAAGGGGACGATAACAGGTGATGAGACGCTGCTCGCCAAAATGAATGAAGAGTTTGGCAATGAGAAAACGGACGCGATCGACTTTGTCTGCCTGGGCTGCAAGTATGGCGATGTGAGACTTATCGCCACGGATGGCGCAGCGTGCGCCATCCGTTCGTGTGCGCAGGCGAAAGGCAAGGATTTCTGCGCGATTTGCGACGAATACGAAACCTGCGACACCGTGAGACCTTACAGGGGCGACGGTACATCGCCTCGCGATAAAATGAACGCTTTCCTACGCGCCAAGCACATTCGTGCAAACGGTTGATGTATTTGCGGCGCTGGGTGTCTTGACAACCTTCCAGGAGAGACGACTGTTTAGGAGGGCTTGACTATGATTTCTCGCAGCAAAGCTGTCTTACAACGTCCCGAATTCTCGATGCATCGCGCGCTGTACAAGTCGATGGGCTACAGTGACTACGACCTGGAACGCCCGCTCATCGGCATCGCCAACTCGTGGAACCGCGTCGTGCCGGGGCATTACAACCTGAATCTGGTGTCGGAATACGTCAAGCAGGGGATTTTCCAGGCCGGGGGGACGCCGGTAGAGTTCGGCGTGATGGCCCCGTGTGACGGAACCGCGCAGGGGCACATCGGGATGCACTACATTCTGCCGAGCCGCGACCTGATCGCCAACGACGTGGAGATGATGGTACAGGCGCACCAGTTCGACGCGGTCGTGCTGCTGTGTTCGTGCGATAAGATCGTGCCGGGGATGCTGATGGCGGCGGCGCGCCTGGACGTGCCGGCGATTGTCGTCGTCGGCGGGCCGATGGAGGGTGGCTGCATGTTCGACAACCGCCCGGCAGACACGACCTCGCTCACTGAAGGCTTGGGGATGCTGTGGGCCGGCAAAATCGACGCGCAGACCTACACCCAACTGGAAGATGCCGCCGCGCCTACGTGCGGCTCATGCTCGTTCCTGGGGACGGCGAACACGATGTGCTGCATCGCCGAGGCGCTAGGGATGTGCCTGCCGGGCAGCGCCACGATCCCGGCGACGCACGCGGACCGGTTGCGGTCGGCGCAGGCGGCAGGGCGGAAGATCGTTGCTTTGGTGGAGCAGGGCATCACTGCGCGGATGATCATCAACCAGAAGGGCATCGAAAACGCCGTGCGTCTGGCGACCGCCATCGGCGGCTCGACCAACATGGCGCTGCACCTTCCCGCGATTGCTTACGAAGCCGACATTGAACTGACGATGGATCATTTCGAGGCGCTGGCGCGCTCCACGCCGCACATCGCCAAGATGAACCCGGCGGCTCCGCTCAACGTCCCCGACTTCCACGCGGCGGGCGGCGTCCCGGCTGTGATGAAGGAGCTGCTGCTCCTGCTGCACGGTGATGCGCTGACCGTCAGCGGCAAGACGGTGGCGGAGAACGTTACAAGCGCTGAAACGCGCGATCCGCGTATCATCAAGACGTTCGCCGAGCCGTGGGGGATGGGCGGCGTCGCCGTTTTGCGTGGCAACCTCGCGCCGCATACCGCCATCACCAAACCGGCGGCCATCAAACCGGAGATGCACACCTTCACCGGTCAGGCGCGCTGCTTCGATTCCGAGGAAGCGGCGAACCAGGCCATCCTCGATGGCAAGGTCCAGCCGGGCGAGGTCGTCGTCATCCGCTACGAGGGGCCGAAGGGCGGGCCGGGGATGCGCGAGATGTACATCGCGATGAAGCTGCTCTACGGGCGCGGACTGGCGCTTTCGACGGCGCTGGTGACCGACGGGCGCTTCTCCGGGACGAACAACGGCTGCTTCGTGGGCCACGTCTCGCCGGAAGCCGCCGAGGGTGGGCCGCTCGCGGTGGTCGAGGACGGTGACACGATCACCATCGACATCCCCAACCGGGGGCTACACCTGCACGTTACCGACGAGGAGATCGCCGCGCGGCTAGCACGCTGGCAGCGCCCGGAGCCGAAGATCAAACGCGGTTATCTGGCGCTCTACAGCCGTCTGGCGGAGTCTGCGGACAAGGGGGCGATCATCCGGCACAAAGTGTGATAGCCGGGGATCCCCCCCTTAATCCCTCCCGGCGGGGGGGAGACTTCCAATTCTCCCGCCACCGGGGGCGAGATTTCAGATTCTCCCCCGATGGGGGGAGCTAGAGGGGGGAACGCCTGCTCAACAGGGGAAACGTATGAAGCAGAAGGTGATTTATAGCGCGACAGGGCGTCCACTCGATGCCTTGAATATGGAAGCCGTCCTTCAGGGAAAGGTGACTACCGAGGATTTCCGCATCAGCGCCGAGACATTGCGCACACAGGCCGACGCCGCCGAGGCCGCGGGCTACGGCCAACTTGCGGATAACTTCCGCCGCGCCGCCGAACTGACGGGTATCTCCAACGAGGAGGTGCTGGCGATGTACAACACGCTGCGGCCCGGTCGCACGACGTACCGCGAACTGCTTGCGCTCGCCGAGCGTTTGGAACACGACTACGCCGCTCCGCTCATCGCTGCTCTTGTGCGTGAAGCCGCCGAGGTGTACCTGGCGCGTGGCCTCGTGCAAGATCGGATTGTCTCAACGGATTCAACGGATTAAACGGAAAGAATCCGTTTGATCCGTTGAGAAGAATTATGTCAATTTCGCCAGCGCCGCGCGGATAGGTGGGAAGTCCGCCAGCGCGCCGGGTTGTGCAGCGCCCCACACCGTGCACAGATGTCCCAGCAGACGTTCGTGCCGGTGCCGCTGCGCGTAGTCGATCAACCGTTCCGTGGATTCGACGTTGCGCCAGCCGCCGGGTAACACGCGGAAGCCCTTTACCAGGAACAACGGGATCGAGGGATAGCCGTCGCACAGCTCGTAATGCCAATCGCAGATGATGATGTCGGTGGGGATCATGTCGATGGCGGGGTGAGTGCCGTTCGCGGCGGCCTCCCACTCGCCGTAGCCGGTGGTTTCGGCGTCCAGCAGCCGGTCGCCCCATAGCAGCATTTCGACGCCGCGCTTGCCGACCAGATGCGCGTGGTAGTCGTTCACTGCCTGGGCGAACAGGCGCGCCGGATCGTGGCCTTTGCAGCGCGGGCAGTGCTCCGAGGCGATGAGGAAGACTTCGTCCATGCCCACGTGGAGCGCGTCGGCCTCGAAAACGTCGATCAACTCATCGAACAGGTTGAAGATGATGGGGTTGACCTCCGGGTGCTGCGGGCACCAACTGCGGCAGTAGATACCGTCATTGTTCGGGAACTGGCCCGGCGTCTCGTCGAACTGCGGATATTGGATCAGCAACGGGAACGTGTTGGCGCTCCACGATTGGTGACCCAGGCATTGAAACTGTGGGATCAGCCGGACGCCGTGTGCGCGGCAGACCTTGACCAGTGCGCGGACGCGGTCAGCCGTAATCGGGTTTGCGGCGCGCAGTTCCGGGTGGGACGCGTAGGCATAGCTGTAGTTGATCTCCGTCATCAGCACGTTGATGCCCATGCCGGCCAGGGTGGGGACTTCGCCCGCCAGCGCGTCCATCTGCGCGTTGTCGCCGACGATCAAGTGGATGCCAAGCCAGGGAGTGGTGCTTTTTGCGGTTACGTTTGCCATCAAATTGCCTCCTCAAAAGTGGGATGGTGGATTGTGATCCGTCGCAAGCATATGTTATGAACTGAGTATATCGCGAAGTTGCGCAGGGTCAAAGGTGGGATCGGGCCAAACGAAAACGGCCCGCAGGATGATGCGGGCCGTTTGCAGTACCCCTGCCGCGATTTGAACGCGGGCCACCGGCTTCGGAGGCCGATGCTCTATCCAACTGAGCTACAGGGGCTGGATATCTACCGCAGATTCTACCACAAAACTCCAAACTCTCAAACCCCAATCCAAAATCGCAAATCCAAAATCCAAAATCCTCAAACCCCCAATCTGTTGTATAATGTCTGTGTGGCGTTTGACTACATGACTAAAGACTATTTGACGATTCCCGGAGGAGGTGCGAACGTGCGAACGCGAAGGAGTCTGCTCTTGCTGCTATCTATCTTTGTCCTGGCAGGCTGTGCGAAAAGCGCCGCACCTTTTACGGATGACTTCTCCGATCCGGCAAGCGGGTGGGGCGCGGCCTCGCACGAAACGTATGTGCGCGGCTACCAGCAGGGACGCTATTTGATGCAGATCGATGAACCGCAGTGGTTTGTCTGGGCGGCTTCCGGTCGCACCTACCAGGATGTTAGTGTGGATGTCAAAGTGCGCTCTGAGGGCGTGGCCGACAATCACTACGGTGTCTTCTGCCGGTATAAGGATGGCGAGTTCTATTATTTCGCCATCGGTACCGACGGATATTACGCCATCTTCCGCCGTGACGCTGACGGCGAATTGCAGCCGTTGACCGGTACGGCGATGTTGCGCTCGTCGTTGATTCGCCTCGATGGCAGTGAGAACCGCATCCGGGCGGTTTGTGAAGGGACCCAACTCAGCCTATATATCAATGGGGAAAAAGCGGCGCAGGTGGAAGATGACACCCTCGAACGCGGCGACGTTGGCATGGCCGCGGGGACGCTGCGTCAGGGCGGCACGATTGTCTGGTTCGATGACCTCAAGGTGGATAAACCATGATCGGGAACGATGGATGGCGACGCTGGCTGGTAGGCGCAGTGCTGCTATGCGTTCTTGCAGCGACGTTGTTTGCGTGTGGTGCGAAAGAGCATGGCCCCTGGAAGGAGCCGTTCGACGATGCGGGCGATTGGAAGTTGAGTAGCGATGCCGCTGCGACCGTTTCGGTGACGGATGGGGTGTTGCGCGTCCACGTGTTCGAGTTGGGGCAGGTGGCGTGGGCGTCGGCGGGGCGCACCTACAGCGATTTCCGGCTCACCGTAGAAGCGACGCAGGTTTCTGGACCGGACGATAACGAGTACGGCGTCCTGGTGCGCATGGCCGGCGATCAGCAATTCTACGTGTTCTCCATCAGCGGCGATGGGTACGCGCGCATAGCCCGGTACAATGACGGTTTGTGGAACATCTTGGGGCCGGATTGGAAGCTGAGTGATGCCATCCATCAGGGGGCTGCGACCAATGTGCTGGAGGTTGAGGCCCGAGGTGCGACTTTCATTTTCAGCGTCAACGGAGCGCAAGTATTGCAGGTCGAAGATGCGCAGCTCGCCAAAGGTGATATCGGCCTTTATGCGGGCGCGTTCAACGAGGCCAATGTGGTTATAGACTTTGATAACCTGGAGGTTGAGCCGTTGCAGTAGTAGCGGCTAACGTGTATGGAGAAATCATCAACTGAACAAAAAACTTACCGCTATCCCTGGGCGCGGGCCCTGATGATCGTGGTGTTATACGGGGCGTTGCTGGTCTTCCTGTGGCATTTTCCCACGCCTGGCGGACGCACCTTTTTCCAGTCCTTGTTCAAAGGATTTTTGTATGTTATTGCGGGTCTGGCGTTGGTCGCCGTCACCGTCATTTTCTTTTTGCTTTTCCCCATTCCACCTGTACCGGAGAAGCTGAAGAACGGACTTGACGATGATGCCTACCCGGATGATGATGGGGACGATTTCGCCGGCGAAGTCTTGCCGGCCCGCTCGCTGATGGTTCCGGCTTTCAAATCCCCTGAGGTTGAACCGCGCGTTTGGGAGACGTTGTATGCATTCGAGCGTGAGTATCAGCTTGATTGCGACATTCTCGCCGATGCCTACACGGGTGTTATCGCTGTCACCGAAGACGACGAAGAAGAAACCGAGTACATCCTCAATGAGATCCGTTCCCGTCTGAAAGCTGCCGGTATCGCTGTTCGCAGTCCACGTTGATGCAATCTCCCGGCTTTGATCTCGAACCAGTGTCTGATCGGGAACTCCCGACTTTACCGCCGCGTCGGTATATTCTTCTTGCTCTGTTCCTGGTAGCGCTATTGCATGTCGCTGTGTTGTTGACTTCGCAGCGTTATGCAGATGGTGATGAGAGCGTTGTCGGTATCATGGCACAGCATATTTTGACCCGTGATGCCCGCCCCCTGTTTTTTTATGGACAAGTCTACGGAACAGGAGCGGCCCTGGAGTCCTACCTCGCAACGATCCCTTTTACACTGTTTGGGACATCGTCTATTGCTCTGAAGCTCGTAGCACTCGCGTTGTTTTGGGCTGCCCTGGTTGTGGCGTATTTCATCGCCCGGTTCTATCTGAGTGATCGGGCTGCTTTGTGGACGGTGATTCTGTTGGGGGTGGCAACTTCCTTAATTGAATGGCGTACCAAAATGAGGGGTGGTTACGCGGGAATACCCTTTTTTACGCTCATCATCTCGCTCATCTACGGGCAAATTTTGGAGCAGGACCCGAAACCGTGGTGGAAGTATCTGCTGCTGGGACTGGCAATGGGCGGTGCACTTTTCAATAGTACCTTGAGTTTGTCGTTGCTTGCCGCGGTTTTCATCCACTCCTTGTTTGTTGCGCGACGTTTTTATCGCTGGACGGTACTTCTAGTCCTACTGGGCCTGGTATTGTCCCTCATGCCGCTCATTGTGCACGAACTGCGCACAGATTATACACATGTGCGTTATCTGCTGTCGTTGGAAGCCGCTTCGCTCACAATGGATGATGTGGGTAATGCACTCATACACTATCTGCCCCGTTTCTTTGTCTCGCGCAACGTGGACGCCTATGTGCCGCAAATATCCGTGTTGGGGTGGGTTGAGTATGGATTATGTGTATTGACGCTTGCGGCATCCGGCTTTGTCTTCTTTGGGATACCGGTATCTCCCAAGAAACGTTTTCTCGGCATGTTGATATTAGCCGTTTTAAGTCACCTGGTTTTCTTTGCGATTTCAAGGGAAAAGGGATTAAGCCCGCGTTATCTGTTGCCGTTATATGTGCCGTTGTTACTCATTGTCATCGTGGTCCAGGATTATGTCCAACTGAAGTTTGCCAGACCCGGCCTACGTTGGCTCGCACATGTGATTATTGCCGTGCTTATTTTGAGCGGAGTTTACAACAATCTGACGTATATCCATGCCCCCACTGTAACGGACGATGTTTTGCTGCCTGATTGGCGCATTATCAACGTGCAGACCGATGGCCGGTTAGCGCAGCGGTTGGTAGAGCTTTTCCGAGCGCAAAGCATTACCCACGTCCGCACCGGGTATTTTCTGCAATGGCGTATTCTTTTCGAAAGCCAGGAGACGATTGTTGCCAGTTCTGAGGGGTATTTCCCCACCGTCTCTCGTTTTGCAGAGTATGACCATCTGGTAGCGACGGCCGATCGGGTAGCATTAGTCCAACACAAAGACTCCATGTATTTGCAGCAAATCGAACAGAGTGATTGGGTACAGACAATGCGGCGATTTGTCTTGGATGATTATGTCATTTATATTCCCTCAGACTAACTCCCTTTCTGGAATCGAGATCCCGCCCAGTTCCATCAGGTAATTGTTATGAACGTATATCTTGAATACCTGGGATGTCGCCTGAATGCCGCCGAAGTTGACAGCCTGGCGCGTCAATTTGCCGCTGCCGGCTGTGTTGTGACAGACACGCCGGCAGATGCCGATGTGATCGTGTTGAATACGTGCGCGGTTACTGCGCAGGCGGTGCGCAAGAGCCGCCATCGGCTGCGCGCGCTTCACCGTCTTAGGCCTCAAGCTCGTCTGGCAGTCGTTGGCTGTTGGGCGACTGAGGATGTGGCGCACGCTGCGGCACTTCCCGGCGTGACGTGGGTTATCCCCAACACCGACAAAGCCCGCGCGGTGGAAATTATCATCGGCGTGGATGCTGCACCTGTCGCCTGGTTACCGGGCCGCTGGGGGCATACCCGTGCTTTCCTCGCCGTGCAGGATGGCTGCGATCATGCCTGTACCTATTGCATCACGCGGGTGTTGCGTGGACCGGCGCACAGCCGCTCGTTGGACGATGCCGTGCAGGCCGCGCGCGATCTGGTCGTGCATGGCGCGCAGGAAATTGTGCTCACCGGCGTGAGCCTGGGCGCCTACGGTCACGACCTGGGAATGGCGCACGGGTTGGCGGCGTTAGTAGACGCTATACTGCAAAGAACCGACGTTCCGCGTTTGCGCCTCTCTTCCGTCGAACCCTGGGATGTGAACGATCCTCTACTTCGTTTGTGGGAGAGTCCGCGGCTTTGCCGTCAATTGCACGTGCCCCTGCAATCCGGTTCGGATACTGTGCTCAAACGGATGGGGCGGCGGATCAACACAGCGCAGTTTACGGCGCTGGTGGACGCTGCGCGCGCCGTTTCTCCTCACATTGCCATCACGACCGACGTTATCGTCGGTTTCCCTGGCGAAACTGAGGCAGACTTCGTCGAAAGTCTGGATTTCGTGGCGCAGATGGCGTTCGCCCGTCTGCACGTCTTCCCGTACTCCGAACGTCCTGGAACGCCGGCCGTTCGCTTGCCGGGCGCTGTTCCAGCAGCGATACGGACCGAACGCGCTACGCGCATGCGCGCGTTAGGGGAACAATTGGCGGCAGAATATCGTCTTAAATTCATCGGTCAAATACTGCCTGTGTTATGGGAGCAACAGGACGAGGCCGGCAATTGGCGCGGATTGACGGATAACTACCTTGAGGTGACAACGCAATCTGAACGCGATCTGTACAACCGAATCACACTGGCGAAAGTCCTCTAGTTTCTCTCTGCGGTCTCAGCGTGCTCCGCGGTGAGATATGCGCCCTCACTCAGGGTTGCGGATTGCGTTACCTATGGTATATATGATGCTGTGCTTTCCGTCTATGATGCACTGAGCCGTGTCGAGAGGTTCTCGCACGGCGATTCACTTGCTACAAGAGCAAAGACAAATCGAAAGGAGTTCAACATGAATCAGTGGTATGCGAAGAAAAGGCACGTATTTGTGCTGATGACACTTGTCGGCGCCATCCTGATGGGCCTGGTCTGGTTGGCGGGTGCTCCAGGAAGTGTACGCGCGCAGGGTACGTTGTTACTCAACACATCCTACAAGGATGCGACCCCGCGCAAAGTAGGGGCGGGTGGAACGGTGGCCTATTCCATTATTTTGAACAATGATGCCATCAGTACGACCGGTGACATCATCGTCAACGACCCTTTGGCCCCGGAGTTGAGCTATGTGGGTTTCAGCGCGCGGGTGATGCCTGAAGGCGCCGGTTTCGGTTTTCCTTCTGGGAGCGGCGTGAGTTTTGAGGTCAATCCCATCGCGCCCGGCGGTACGGTGACACTCTCATTCCAGGCCACAGTGGCGACGGGCGTGTTGCCGGGCGACATTATCACCAACACGGCGACCATTAGTGAGGGCGGTCTGGACTTCACCCGCTTTGTGACGGTCACAGTGGAAGATTACCCGGGCGTGCAGATCAACGAACCGTGGAATAATCAACTGCTCACCAACCGGGGTACGTTTGCGATCAAGGGACGCGCGTGGACCGGCGACAATCCTGGATTCCCCGATCCGCCCGAAATCATCCCCATTGTGAATGGGGGCGGTGTTAACGATTGGTATGTGGTGCAGTGGCAGGAAGTATCCAGTGCTGTTCAGTATGTATTGCAGGAATCGACGGATATGTATTTCTCCACCGTTACGGACGAGATCACCGTGGATGCCCCTGCGGTTAGTCATAGTTTCAGCAGCCAACCACGCGGCCAAACTTACTACTATCGTGCCAAGACACGCACTTTGGAGTATGAAAGTCGCTGGAGCGCAGTGCAGTCGGTGACGGTGAATCCTACCGGCTTGTTGTTCCAGCCGCTGGACGCATCTCCCGTATTGCCCTCTGTTGCTCCGTTGGCGGCGGCAACCGCACCGACGGTAGAAGTGAATATCAAGAAGGTCGGTTCGTCGGATTCCTGGCAACAAGCCACGGCGATTACCGCCGATCCCACCGGCGATTGGTGGAACTGGACCTATAACTGGACATTGCCGGTTGAGGACGACGCGCAATACATCATCCAGGCGCGCGCCAAAGGCATCGGTGGCGGGTTTGATGGGGACAAAATCGACACCATCACGGTGACGATTCGCAACGGCACCCGTTATGTCTATTTCCCGATCATTGCCCGGCGTTCTCCCCCAATTCCTTATGGAACAACACTCACCATCGACAACGATGATAGCCACGGCAATTACCAACTCAGTTGGAGCTATACTCAACCCACTGACCTCTTCAAGCCGACCTCCTATATATTTCAGGAAGCGACCGATGCTAACTTCACGAATTTGCTGTTCAACCAGACTGCGACATCTCCGCGTCCATATTCCAACAAAGCCGTTGGTACCTATTACTACCGTGTGCGAGGCCGTAACAGTTATGGCGACGGCCCGTGGAGCAATGTGCAGACCATCGTAGTCAAACCGAAGGGGTTCTATGATAATTTTTCCAATCCTTCCAGTGGCTGGCCGCGGCAGGTCTTCAAAGTTGACGGCCGTGGAGTCTTGGATGCGGATTATGACAATGGCTTCTACCGGATGAAGATTCTTCTCGACACGTATGGCTCCAACAACAAACGGATGGGTATTCTCCCCGCGCCATATTCCCATACTGATAATAGCTATGACGTTGAGGTGCATCATTGGTTTGTCAAAGCGGTAGATCAAACCCTGGAGCCAACTTCGGGTAAGGCGGGGATCATCTTCTATGGTGGGCGGAGTGGAACGGGTTACTTCGAGACACCCTACATCGTGGAGTGGAACTTTGAGGGGCAATGTTCTATTAGCCGTTACCTCAACTATAGCAATGTGACGGGACATAATCCGTACGTGCCGGTGGCTTGGTTAGGACGTGATCCGATCTTGCGCAACTGGGGATCGTGCCCTGGGCTACAGGCCGGCTACGACAAACTTACCAGAGCCAGGGTGGAAATGCGAGGGGGCTACATCAATGTGTTCTTCAATGACCAATATGTTGGGACCTACTCTGCATCATTCGCTGGCGGTCCGCATGTGGGCTTGGTGACAGGCTCTTGGGAACGCACGCCAGTGCAATCCCGCTTCGACGAATTCCGTGTGACCGATCGCTAGAGTTGTAAATCATTTGGGGGAACAATCGTTATGTTGATTGTTCCCTCAAATGTGGTTTGCATAATTTTGAGTATTGAGGAGAGAGTGAACTGAATGAACGGGCAGAGACGATTAGGATTTTTGAGAGATGGTGTTGTTGTGGCTGTGTTGTTGGGTTTTGCGCTATTAGCGGTGTGGGGCGCGTACCTGCAGCCGGCATCTGGGCAGGCACAGTGGGCATTGCCTGGGCCTGATAAGGTGGTGCAAAAGAGTTCGCAGGAAGTCACAGTGAGTGATCTCCCGGACTCGGTTTACGCCCCGAATACGATAATCTTGCCCGATGCCTTGCAGGTTGTCAAAAGCTATACCCCTGTCTCGGTTTATGCGAGTGACATGGTGACCTTTGCCATCAGTTTACGCAATATCAGTACTGTCACTTTTGGGATTACCGTTACGGACCAGTTGTCGCCTGAGCTAACGATTGTCTGTGGTAGTGAGCGTGTCGACCCAGAGGGGGAAGTCCCTGTCTGTGATGTGCAACAGAATGTGATCACCTATACTGCGCCAATCACAGCGCAGACCAATGTGACACTGACGTTTCAGGCCAGGTTAGGTTCTACGCTTCTCTCGGGGCGTAGGATTCCCAATACAGTGTGGGCTTATTATGGCGACCATAGCATTTCGGATACTGTCACTCTCACTGTTGCCGGTCCTACTTATGTTTATTTGCCGCTGGTCATGCGTCGTTGGCCTCCGATACCATATCCTCCATCTATCAGTGTCACTACGCCGGACCTGGGTGGCAATTACACGGTGAACTGGACTTATGGCACCCATCCGGCCGTAGCAGCGCCGACCAGCTATGTGCTGTATGAGTCATTGGATGCCGGTTTCAGTACTTCGACGCCTTATACATTATCTGCTTCGACGTATGCTTACAATTTCACGAATAAGCCTAATGGCCTATACTATTATCGCTTGCGAGGGCTTAATGCCTATGGTTTTGGAGAATGGAGCCAGACAGTAACCGCCCTGGTCAATCGTCTATACCTTGATGATTTCACCGACCCGACCTCGGGTTGGCATACCGGTAAGGATGAACGGTATAACTTCTGGGATCCTAATCATCCGGGTTGGGAAAAGGTGTCTTACATCGACTATGTCGACAACCACTATCGTTTCTATATTCCTTTAACGCGCCACGGCGGCGGAAATGTGGATTCCTGGTGGGTCTGGCCGGCCGTAGAGGCACCGCTCCCTGCTGCCATGCAGCCCCTGCCGGAAAACTATTGTATCCAGGCGCGCGCGCGCTTTGTCAGTCATACGGGAAGTGGGAAGATTTGGTGGGCGCACTGGGGCATTGTCTTCGGGGCTAATGACACTTTTACTGATCTCTACACTTTCCAGATCAACGATAACCGCAACCGGGCGATAGTCCGTTATCCTTCGTATGTCTATCCTGGAAACAATAACATCCGCCACAGCACCGTGTACAACGATGGCTGGACCAATATCGAATTCCGCCCTGTTGATTGGGAAAATGATGGTTATGAGTTTTACAATATCTCTAGCAATCCTTCCTACAACACCATCAAAGTCGTCGTGCGGAACGGCCGGGTTAATTGTTATGTCAACGGCGTCTGGATGACGTCTTTCGATTTCGGCTCTGGGATGCCGCACGCGAAGATCGGATTGATTGCTGGGAACTGGGAAATAACGCCACAGGAGTTGCTGGTCGATTACTTCCGCTATGACCCGTCATGTCCAGAGGCTCAACCGTGACTTCTCGCCGTCTCTGGGCGAATCTGTTCCGAGTCGCCCTGAGTGGGACGGCGTTGGTGTTGCTGCTCCGTGAAGTTGGGGGCGCAGATGTCGTCGAAGTGCTAAAGGCCGCCGACCCTGGTTATCTGGGGTCGGCGTGCTTGCTTTTTGTTCTGGGGATCGTGATCCGTGTCTTTCGCTGGCGGGCGTTGCTCCACGGCCTGGGCGTCAAGCCGCCGTTTAGACTGCTGCTCAAGCTCTACCTCGTCGGCAATTTCTTCAACATGGTGCTCCCCTCCGGTTTCGGCGGCGACGTGGTGCGGGTCGTCGAACTGGCGCAGCAGAACCGCCAGTCCGCCGCCGTGGGCACCGTCATTGTCGACCGGCTCACGGGCATTCTCTCCCTGATGGCGCTGGGACTGGCCGTGCTGCCGTTCACGCATGGCTTAGCGCCCTGGCTGGTGTGGATGTTTGTCATCGTCGCGGTGGGGGGCCTGCTCGGCGGCGCGCTGTTGCTGGAAGGACGACTGCTGCGACGCATCACGACCCGCCTGCTGCAGGCGCGATTGCCGCAGGTGCTGTCGCGCGCCGGGCAGGGCAAGCTGGCGGACATCTACGCCGCCGTCTCCGGTTCCGGCGCGCGCGCCATCTGGCAGGCGTTGGCGCTTTCCACATTGTTCAACCTGATCAACATCGCCATCTACTGGCTGTGTGGCCTTGCCGTCTGCATCGACGTACCGCTCAGCTTCTACTTTGTCTTTGTGCCGCTCCTCTCGCTGACGCTGCTGGTCCCCATCTCCGTGGGCGGCCTGGGTGCGCGCGACTGGGTGGCGCAGCCGCTTTTCGGCTCGGTCGGCGTACCGGAGGCCGTTGCCGCCGGGATGACGCTCTTGGTGTACGCGGTGGCGTTGGCGGTCGGCTTGATCGGCCTGGCGATTTACCTGGTGGAAGGCATAACCGGGCTATGGCGACGAGAAGCAACCGATGAAGCCTGATCGTATATTTGTATATCTGCTGCTCATTTTTGTCGCGTTGACGGCGACGGTGAGCCTCGTCAATCCGCTCTTCGAAGCCCCGGACGAAATCCGCCACTACCGCTACGTCCGCAAGTTGATCACCGAGCGCGCGTTGCCCATCCAGGGCCAAGAGGAGGTGCGCTCGCAGAGCCACCATCCGCCCCTTTATTACGCCCTGGCAGCGCTGGCGAGCGCGTGGGCGCCTTCGCCTCATACCAGCACGTATGACCATCCCCTCAACCCGTTTTGGGGCTACCGGAACTGGGAAGTGGGCGTGGACAACAAATTGCAGTACTGGCACGGCGAGGCCGAACGCTTCCCTTTCCATGAGGGATTTCTGGCGGCGATGATCCCGCGCTGGGTCAACGTGCTGTTGGGCGCGCTCACCGTGCTCTTAACCTACCAGATCGGGCGGCGTGTGTGGCCGGATGCGCCCTGGTTGGCGCTGGGCAGCGCAGCGGTCGTCGCACTCAATCCACAGTTCATCTATACCAGTGCGTCCATCAACAACGACGTTATTGCCGCTGCGTGTAGCGCGGCAGTGCTGCTCCTGTGCGTTCGCATCGTTCAGGACGGCGCAGATCGCCGCGCGCTGATTTGGCTTGGCCTGGCCTACGCTGGCGCGTTGTTAGCTAAGTTGCATCTAGCCGCAGCCGGACTGTTGATCGTTCTGGTGCTGTTCTGGGAGGCGTGGCAGAAGAGGCGCAGCTTCCCTGGCCATCTGGCGTGGATGCGGCGGTGGATGAACGGCCTGCTTTTGGTGGGCGTCATTGCCCTGGCGCTGGCTGGGTGGTGGTTCATCCGCAACTGGATATTATACGGCGACCCCACCGGCATGCGCGTCGTCAACGAACTGTGGGCTGGACGTTCGGCCCGTGATAACTGGTGGGCGATCGGGCAGGGACTCCCATACCTGTGGGCCAGCCTGTGGGGCCGCTTTGGATACGGGCAGATCCCGCTGCCGCAAAGCGTGTATACGGTCGTTTTAGTCGTCTGCGCCATCAGTGTGCTCGGCTATGTGTGGCCAGGGCGGCATCGGTTCCCCATGGCGCTGGCGCTCTTGTTGATTTCGACCATCGCCCTGTACAGCGCCATCGTGTTGTACTACATGCTGATCCAACCGGCTGGCGCGATGGGACGCTTTTTGTTCCCGGTGTTGCCGGCCTTCGCGCTCATCGTCGTTGGTGGGCTGTGCGGCTGGCTGCGCACTCCGGCGCGGACGGCTGCACTCGCAATTGCATCGATGGCGCTTTTATCCGCCCTCGCACTGGGCGGATATCTTTGGCTCGCCGTACGTTATCCGCCACGCGCAACTGTCTCCCGGTTGGCAGAAAGTGCTCCCGCAGCGCAATTCGGCGACGTCGCCCGTGTGTTAGACGTGGAGACCAGCCCGGAGCAAGTCCGCCCCGGCGAGCCGGTGTGGGTGCGAGTGACGTGGGAGCCGATGCAGCGTACCGCGCGCCCGTATGCCGTCTACGTTCACCTGATCGACGAGATCGGTGCTATGGTGACGCAGCGCGACACCTGGCCCGGCCTGGGCCGCGCTCCAACCATGTCCTGGCGCATCGGCCGCGCGTTCGTGGACACTTACCGGCTCGACGTGCCCGCATCGACCTACACGCCTAACCGGGCGACCGTGCGTCTGGGCTTGTATGAGCAAGAATGGGGCCGCTTGCCGTTAATCGTGGGCCAAACCGTGTTGCCGGATCAAAGCCTCGAGGCCGGTGCGGTAGAAATCGCAGCTTTGCCCAGCGACTGGCCGAATGGGCAGTTTGCAAACTTCGCCGGAGAGATCGCCTTTGTGGGCTACACGCTCGAACCGCGCAGCCTGGTCGGGGGAGAGACGTTCACGGCGACGCTGTACTGGCAAGTCCTCACCGAACCGCGTCACGACTATGCGATCTTTGCCCAGGTTTTGGACGCCGAATATCGCGTCTGGGGCAGTTACGACGGCGGTGGCGTGGCCTGGACGCCCGGCGGCGTGGTGACCGTCACCCGGCAGATCACCCTACTCCCGGACACGCCGCCCGGCAGCTATCCGCTGCAGGTGGGGTTATTTCAATCGGAGACGGGGCGTTTGCCGGTGGTCGCTGAGGATGGGCATTACCTCGACGAGCGGGTGCTCCTCGGCCCGATTTCCGTGCAAGGGCGCTAACGTTTTACCGGCTGCTGACTTCTACCGTCGCGAGCACCACGGCATCGCCCCGTTCCACTCCATCGGCCTGCACCGGCAACCGCCGGATGGCAGGACGCGCGTATAACCCCAGCGCCAGATCGTACTTACCGGCTGCCAGATCGTTCCCCAAGGTGAGTACGTGCATTTGGATAAAGAGTTCTCCAGGTCGCCAATCCCATGCCGGCGCGTCGAGCCGGTCCTCCTGGGCGACGACCTGCCGGTTTGCATCGAGCAATTGGACAAAGATAGCGGCATCGTAACCGTAATACTCGGGCGGCACCGGCCCAAGCGGCGCCGGATCGATGACGCGCCAGGCCGTCGTCACCGTCAACGTTTGACCGGCGACCATCAGCTCTGGCTCCAACGTATACCCCAGCAGTTCTGCCGCATCGCCGAAATTGATCGGCAGGCGCAGCCCGTCGGCGGTCGTGGCGTTGTGAGTCGGATACAGCGCATCCAGTGTGACCGCCGGATTCCAGTCGTAGACATCGAAGGCGTTGCCGGTCCCCTTGACCGGGACGTGCGCCGTCTGCGCGCCAGCCAACGCCTCCGCAAAGGGCGACGCCAGCGGCGCTCGCGACAGCGTCACCAACCGCGCTGCTGCGCCGGACGGCAGCACGATCGCCCTGCGTCCGTCAACCCAGCGCAGATCGGCCGGTTGTTCGGTGGGCATCACCCGCGCGATGTATGGGTCGTGCGGCAGGGTGGGGAAGGCGACCGAGACGATAGTTGGCCGATCCACGGGATGGGCGTCGATGTAGGCCAACGCCTGGTACAGGTCGTTGAAATACGTTCCGCGTACCTCCGGCGATTGTCCCCAGCGGACGAAATACTCGTGATAGGTAAGCCATCCTCCGGCGATGAGCACTACGGCCAGGGTCACAGGTAACAGCGTGCGCGCCCAGGTCTGGCGGCGGCGGATGATCCAGGCCACCGCTTCGGCCAGCGCCACGCCGGGGAAGATATAGGTCGCGGGTTGGGCCACGATGGCGCGCAGGGTCGCACTGTGCAATTCGCTCAACATGGCCGGCGCGGCCCCGATCAGCAGCCATAACAGGCTGAACCCGGCTGCCGGTCGCCGCCAGCGCCACAGGCAGAGCGCGACCCCAATGATAGAAAGCGTCCCCGTGATCGGGTCGAATACGGGTCGCCCGGGTATGTTGTAGGTGACGAAGGGATCGCCGCGCACGATGAACATTCCCAACACGGCGAGAATATTCTTCAGTAACGGGCCAAGTGCTCCGTTGCGAGCTGCCTCTAACGGTCCGGTTAAATGGCCTACCCGGTTCCATGCCATCGGATGGGTGAGCAGTGGGAGCGCCAACAGTCCGACCACGCTCAGGGCCAGGGCCAGTTTCCATCCGTGATGGCGAAGCAGGTGTGGGTGTGTGATTGCCAGGAGCACGCCAAACGTCGGGTAGACTACCCAGGTCACGCGTGGCGCTTCATAGACGTAGATCGACGCCGCCATCGACAGCGCAAAGCCGAGCCACCAGACTGTGTTCCACCGCTTCTGCCGGATGATGGGCACACCGGGCAATTCCATCCCCAGCCAGAAAAAGATCGCCGCGAGGGTGGCAAGGCTGGCCGTCGGTTCGGCGCGGATCGCAAAGCGACTGGTCGCCACGGCCCAATAACCCACGGTCAGGAAAGCCGTCGTTGTCAGCGCGACCGGCGGGCCAAACGTCATGCGCGTCCACGTGAAGACCAATCCCACCAACAGCATCCCGAATAGCGCCGAGGTCAGTCGCACCGCCAGATGGTTTGGCCCGGCGATGGTCATTACCAGGGAGCTGGCATAGTGCATAAACGGCTCGGCCTGATAGCCGGCTTTGGCGATGTAAAGCGGGCGCGCGCCGTTGTAGACTGTGACGGCGTCGTAGACGAAATCGGCTTCGTCGTGGGTGAGGCCGGGCGGAACGGCGTCGAGACGGTAGAAGCGCAGGAACGCCGCAACGAGCAGGATAACGACCAGCGCCCCCAATTCCCACCGGCTGAGGCGGGGTGAGGGCGTGGCATCGTCAGTTGTGTGCATGAGACCCTCAAGAGGTTTGTTCATCGGTCCTGGTGCTGGGTTCGGCGAACCAGCGATTTGTTTGCCTCCGCCAGGGTCAGGCCGATGAGTAGCAGCAGGGTCAAGCCGCTGATAAGTGCACCAATCTTTAGCAGCGGTGGGTCGTAGACCAGCGTGACCTCGTGATCGCCGGCGGGGACGCAGAGTGCGCGCAACACGTAGTCGGCGCGCAACAAGGGAACGGTGTTCCCATCGACGAAGGCGCGCCAGCCCGGATAGTCCACCTCGCTGAAGACGAGCAAGCCGCCGCCGCCTTGCACACGCGCTTCGATGCGGTTGCCGTCATCGCGGATGACTTCTGCCTGTCCCGGCTCGCCGCTGCTCGTGCATAAGGTCGGAGTCGATACCAACGCCGTCGTGCGTGGATCGAAATTCGCCTCGTGGATGCGGGTTAGGGTGCGGGCGTCGTCCAGCACTTCCGTCTGCGCCGTCACCCACGCATGGGGGAGCGCGGTGGGGCGTTCGTAAATCCATACGCCGGATTCCTCGTGCAGCAGGCGGGGTGCATCGGGCGTGTCCGGGAACGCTTGCTGCGCCGTTGTCACCAGATAGCCGGCGTTCAGCAGATCGAAGGTGCGCGCCGTGGGATCGTTGCGCGAGTGGATGAAGGTCTGGTAGCGTGCGAGCATCAGCGGGTCGTAGCCGGTGATACTGCGCAGGCCGTAGAGCATCCCCCCGTTTTGGTCGAAGTCGCCCAGCCCCCAGGGTAGCACCCGCGCTGCCTGTGGATCGGGGACTACTTGCGCGACGATGCGCCAGTAGGCGTTCTCCGGCGCGCTTTTCACGGTGGCGATGCTGCCGCCGAACGTCCACAAATCCAGCAACGCCAGCGCAATCGCCGCGCCGGCCAGCAGGGATTTGCCGGGCGTAGCAGCGTGACGTAGCCAGGTCGTCGCCGGAACGAGAAACAGCGCGAACAACACGATCTGGTTGGCCGTGTGCCACAACCGTCCGGCGGCCGGGTTGGACTCGCGTCCCCAGGCAAAGGCGGCGAAGCCCATCATCGCCAGCAGCAGCGCCGCACCCGTCACCGGCCACACCCACGTCCATTTCAACGGGCCGAGAAGCCGTGTGCGCTCATCGGGCGTGTGGAGCGCCGTCAACGTTAGCCCGGCCAGAGCGGCGGCGGCCAGCGTGAAGAGGAACCCGGCCCGCGCCGGCGCCCGCATAATGCGAAATAGCGATACGAAACGATAGAACAGCGGATGCAGCACGCCGTACTGTCCCAGCGCCAGCAACAGCGCGCCCAGGCCCAGCGCGATCAAAAATGGCGTGAGACGATGCCGCGTCCGCGCGCCCAGCACCGCCAGCAGCAGCGGCAGCAACCCGATATAGAAGATTATCTCGTCGTAGACCTCGTCGCCCCAGTAGCCGGTTCGCGTCGGCTCGCCGAAGAAGTTCGGGATGAGGAGTGTCAGCACGTAGCCTGGGGGCCACGAGAAGCGGGCGGCGAAGGCGTAATCCACCGTCTGGCGGTTGGAATGCAGCGTCAACTCGGCCAGGGGCAGCAGTTGTACCGCGCCCAGCCCCAGGCCGGCGACGGTCATCAGGATCAGCGCCGGCAGCAGGATTTTCAGCATAGCCCGCAGGTCGAGCGCGGAACGCCATGCGCAGAACGTCAGATAGAGCGCCAGCGCTAACCCGACGTAGATGAAGGTGGCCGTGTGCCCTGCCAGAAACGCCATCCCCACCGGCGCACCGCCGAGGATCGCCCAGCGCCACGAGCGGTGTTCAATAGCGCGTTTCCCCATCCACAAAATCAGCGGCAGCCACGCGCCTGTGTTGAACAGTCCCACGTGTCCAGCCTGGATCCGGGTGAACGTGTACCCGCTGAAGGCGAACACGACCGCGCTCAGGAATGCCCCGCTCTCGGAGGCCGCTTCGGACCGCAGCCAGATATACATCCCCACACCAGCCAGCCAGACGTGAAATACCAGACTCAACGCCAAGGCGCGCGCGGGCGACATCATCAACGCCAGCCAGGTGGGAGGATAAAACAGCCCGGGTTGCGGGTTGGCGACGAAGGGCGTGCCCGAAAAGAGGGTGGGGTTCCATAGCGGCAATCGCCCTTGCTGCACCGTTGTGACCGCGAAACGCAGCCAGGGTACAAACATATTGGTCAAATCGTTGCCGCCGAGCGCGTAGCCTTCCGGCAGCCACAGCGCATCCCGGAAAAAGGAAGCACACAACACCGCCAGCACTAGGGCGGGACGTGCGTACCGCCAGAGCCGGCGGGCCTGATTCAGGGGAAAGCGGGATTTTGCTTCGTTGCTCGTCGTCATCACGCCGCCATTCTACTCCGATTTGTGAATTGGGACAAATAGAAGCATCTGCATGGAATTTACGGCGCGCGTACCTCCAACGGCGCTAGACGAATCAGGTCACTCACCGCCGTCCCGTCGACGCGCACCGGCAAGCGCGTCATGTCGAATCGCCGGTACACGCCGACGACCAGGTTGAGCGTTCCAGATGCCGCATACTCATTCAGCGTAAATCGGTGGATCTGCGCCACCATATCCCCGGCTTGCCAGCTCCATGCCGGGCCGTCCAGACGATCATCTTGCCCTGCGATGTTCCCCGCTGCGTCGATGGCATGGGTGAAGAACACCAGCTCTTGCCCGGCGTTCGACAAATCGTGAGGTTGCACGCGCGTGGGATCGGTCACTTCCCATAGCGTGACCAGCTCAACCATCCCGCCCGGCGCGACGGTCGGTGTGGGTAGGTCGTAACCGCGCAACAGCAGCGTGCCGTCCAGATTGACCGGCAGCGCCAGATCGAGCGGTGCGCTCTGGGCGCGATCGAGCAGCGCCTGGCGTATGACCTGCGGCGTCCAGTCGTAGACGTTGAAGAACGGGTTGAGGTCGTCGGGCAGCATGGACACGCGTTCATGGAAGGCCAGCCCAGGCAGATTGGCAAAGTACGGATCGAGCGTCGCCACAGCCGGTGCGATGAGGCGTGCCGTCGATGCTGCGGGCAGGATCAGCGCCCGTTGACCGTTGAACCAGCGCGTCGACAGATCGGAGCGGTCCAGGCTGGCCTCGAAGACGAAGGGATCGTGCGGCGCTTGAGGTAGGGCGGTCGACAGGGCAACGAGGCCAGACTCAGGCGTCGAATCGAGATATTTGGCGGTCTGCACCAGGGTGTGCAGGTAGGCAGCACGCACTTGCGGCAGGCGCCCCCATGCGTTGTAGTCCCGCGCGCCGAGCACGCCACTGGCGATGACGAACACGATCAACGCCCCGGCGGCGATTTGCCCGGCGCGCCGGCCCCACCGCGATGCTATCCACTGCGCGCCCGTCACAGCGGCGATGGCCGGGAAGAGAAACGTTGGCGGCAGCGCCGTGATGCTGCGCGTCGTGCTGGCGGCAGCGCCCGTGATCAACGATGGCGAGATACTGATCGCGAACCACAGCAGCGCCATCGCATATCCGGGTTGCCGCACACGGAACAGGGAAATCACCACCCCGGCGAGGAACAGCACACCCGTAATCGGGTCGAGGAATGGACGGCCCGGTGTGTTGTAGGCCAAAAAGTCGTCGCCTTGCCCCGGCACGATGAACGCCGCCAGGCAACTCGCAGCGCGTTTGAGCACGACCGACACGTCACCTGCTGCCAGCGCCTGCAGCGGCTCGTCGAGCATCCCCAGGCGTTGTTCGAGGCCTGGATGCGCATGTAGATAGAGGAACAGCGGCGCGGATAGCAGCAGCCCGACGCCAATCGCGACGAGCGCCGGTACCGCAATTTTGCGGAACACCGGTCGGTGGCAGAGCGCCAGGTAGACCAGAAACGCGGGAAATAGCAACCATAGCACCCGCGCCGGGATGTAGGTGTACAGCGTCGCGCCGAGGAGCGCGGCAAACAGCGCCAATGCCCCTGTTCTACCTGGCTTACCATCCGGCGCTTTACGCGGATTGTCAGATGCATGCGTTTCCGCTTGAGGATACAAAGTGCGCCAAAACAGGTACAGCGCGGCGGTGAACAACGCCAGCAGTAAACTGGAGCGTAACGCCTGCCGGCTCACCGCCAGCGACCAGAACGAGGCAGCCTGCAGGGCTGTGGCAAGTAGCGCGGTGGGACCATCGAAGGCCTCGCGCGTCCAGAGGAACGTGACGGCTAAGGTAATCAGGTTCGCCACCACAGAGAGCAAACGGAGTGAGGTAACAGCCGGGATGCCGATTGCAATCAAACCAGCGCCTAGGTAGTCGTAGAGCGGTTCGCGGCCATACCCTACCGTCTGGTAGATGGGCCGCGCGCCGTCAACGATGACCGTTGCGTCGTGGACGTGCCCGGCCTCGTCGTGAGTCAACCCGGGTGGGATGGCATCAAGCCGGTAGAGCCGCAGGAACGCCGCTGCGAACAGGATGATGACCAGCGCAATCCATTCCCATCGCGTGATGCGTGATGCGTGATGCGTGATGCGTGACGCGCCGATTCGCTGATTCGCCGATTCGCTCATTCGCTTACTACAAACCGTTCCACCATATAGTAATCCCCAACAGCCTGCCCGCTTGCATCCAGCACGGTGAGCCGTTCCATGCTCCCCAGGAGGTACCATCCCACGATGATCTGATATTCACCCGGCGGCGCATCCGGCGCGAGTGTCAACTGGTATGGGTCATCGATCTCTTCCCCGCTGCGCCATCCTCCGGTGGGACGGGTGCCGTGGACGGGCCAGCTATCCACTTGTCCATAGAGCTTGCCTTCCGGGCCGACAATTTGCGCGAACACGGTGTAATTCTCGGTCAGCGCGTGCAACGCCCGCCAGCGCAGTGTGAGTGGGATCGTCGCGCCGGGCATGGGATTCTCGATGTCGAGCGTGGCATCGACCAACATCACTTGCCTGCCGAAGTTCGCCAATCCTGCCGCCGAAGGCCCTACGGTTATATTGCCTAGCGCGCACTGAACGTCCGGGCGCGCTAACCACCCGCATCGCGCGGTAAGTGGTCTGCCCGCCGCGCTCCATCCCACCCAGAGGCGGTACTGTCCCGGCAACCATTGTGGGTTGACGGTATAGCGTTGTTGCACGGGCTGGTTTTCCGGCCAGGCGTTGGGCGGTAGGGACTCCGGTCTGATAGGCGGTTCCCAACGGACATTGTCCAGCGGCATCCAATAGAAGTGCGGCTGAGCGTCCTCAGGTAAGTCACCAGTCCCTAGCCAGGTGAGTGTGAATATGAGTGGACTTTCCGCCGCGACTTCGCCGGGCAGATCGTGGTCCTCTAGCCAGAGTGCACCGTAGAACAGCGCTGGTTGCGTTGAGCCGCGTGGCGCGACGGCCCAAGGGAGCGTGAGCTTGTCCAGTGCAGCCCATCCCGGCGCGAGCAGGTCGGCGCTGAAGCGTGGCGCGAGGGCTATCTCAAGGCGATATTCGCCGCCGGATAACCAATCTGGCCAGGCCAGCGCGTAATAGTCGTTGATGCACTGCCCGGCCTGCCACGCCTGCGTGGTAGAATAGCCATTGACCGGGCGCTGACCACCGCCGTTCCAGGCAATCTTGCCATCGGGGGTGAGCAAGCGCAGTTGTACGGTCAGGTCTTGCGATACAGGCGCGGTGGGTTCCCACGTCAACGTGAGGTGGTGCATCCGGCGGCCCTGCGAATCGGCTTCCAGACGGTGGGCTATTAGGGTTAGGGTGTCGTCAAATATCAAGGGTGTGGCGGGCGCTGGCGCGGCGCTTTCCGGCGGCGCGACCTCCACCAGCGGCCCCACGGCGCTCACACCGTAAGCGTCCATGCCCGGCAGATAACGCGCCAGGTAGACGCGTTGTCCCGCGGCGAGCCGGGTGTGCAATTCTTCAAAGTAGCCTGCCTCATCGAAGCGCATCACCAAATCCAGATCGGGACGCAGACCCTCGGCCTGTTGCAGGTAGTAGAGCGGCGGGAATTTCTCGCTGTCGGCGAGGATCGCGGCATTGGGCGCCAGCGGCTGCGCCAGGGCGTAACGCGCCCAGGCCTCGTCCGCCTGCCCCTCGGCGTGCGCGTCCTGCGCGGGCAAATTCCGCCATAACAGACTCAGCGGCAGCAGCGCAAACAGCGGGATGAGCACGTAACGGGTAAGGGGTAGCGGATAGCGGGTAGCGGGTGATTCGTGATTCGTGACTTGTGATTTGTAATTCGTGATTCGTGTTTCACGATTTACCCTTTGCCTTTTGCCATTTGCAATCTGCGCCGCGCCTACGCCTATCCACAAGGCCAGCAGCAGGTGCGCGGGGAGGATGAACACGTCGATGTCGGGCACCAGGTAAACGAGCGCGTAGAAGCCGTAGGGGAGGAACGCAGCGAGGCTTACCAGGGCGAACCGCCATTGTTTGACGACGAGGGACAACAGCCCGATGGCCGCCAAGGCCAGCCCGACTGTGCCGAAAGGCTCGCGTAGCAGGCGCCAGAGGATGGTATAGCGCGTGGGGTCGCGCAGCAGTCCCAGTTGCAGCGCGCCGCCGAACTGTCGCCCGGTGATGTAGGCCAGGAACTCTGCCAGGCTCATCCATTGCCCTTCGTGGAGCATGGGCCAACGCAGTGGGATGTAGGCGTAAACCGCCAATCCCAACGCGAAGAGGCCTACGGCCTTGAGCCAATCGCTCAATCGCAGCCGGGGCCAGTGCAGCAGGCAGGCCAGCCCTAGCGCGGGGATGAGCATCACCATCGTGATGTGGTTGGTCAGTGAGAGGCCTATGAGCAAAGCCACACCCCAGAGCGTGCGCGGCATCGAACGACCCTCAAGGATGTCCAGCGCAAACCACAGCGCGCCGGCCACAAAGAGCAGATTCAGCGCGTAGACCTCGGCGACGATGGCTTGCGACCACACGGTGGAAGACAAGGCCAACGCCAGCACCGCCAACATGGCGGTGGCGGGGTGCTGTGTCAACCGGTGGATGAGCAGATAGACAACGCCGGTTGCTGCTGCGGCGCAGACGGCGGCGGTGAGGTTGACCTTCCAGGCGAGCGTTCCGAAGGGCAGCAGCGTGAAGAGCTTGCCGAGCAGCACGTAGAGCGGGTAGCCCGTGGGGTGGGCGATTCCCAGGCGCAACGCCGTCACCTGGAATTCGAAGGTGTCCGCGCGTCCAACGTAGGGGGAAAGGTTGAGCAGATAGACGAGCAGCGGCAGTGCCACCGCAATCGCGAACCCTGCACGATGGGAAAGACCCTCACGTCGCATGTTGAGCAGTGTCAGGGCCATGCCGCCGAGCAGCAATGCCGGTCCACGCCAAGGCTGAAACGTCCCGCTAAATACATCTACGGTGGGGAGGAGCAGGGGGAGATACCTTCTCGCAATGTCCCAGGCCGTCGTCTCATTGTTGACAGCTAACCGCTGACGGCTGACCACTATCACCATCACCGCGCCGAGAAAGCTTGTCAGCCCCACACCGGCTGCGCCGAAGAAAAACGCGCGGCCACCCGGCGAGGTGAGCCATTCCAGCGCCAGCGTGCGCGCTAAGCCTGCGCCCCAGATGCCGCCGCTCAGCCCTATACACATCCAAGACAGCCCGCGTTCGACGGTTTGACGGATGCTCAGGGTGTTGCCTCCACAGGCATGGCTTCTATGGTGGGCGCTATCTCTACAGGTGTCGTCCCTTCCTGTGGTTCACTCTCCGGCTGCTCAAGCAGCCCCAGCTTGCGCCTGAAGTAGAAGTCCAAAATCTCATGGGCCACCGGCGCCGACCGCGTCGAGCCTTCACCGCCGTCGTAGATCCAGACAATCACGACGATTTCTGGCGCTTCGAAGGGCGCGTAGGCCGCAAACCAGGCGTGCGTGGGGAGTGTTTGCCCTTTCGCGACATCACAGCGCCCGGCTTTGGAGGCGATATCGTCGCAGTACTCGGCGGTGCCCGTTTTGCCGGCAATGTTGATGCCCAGTTCGGGGAGATCCGCTCGTTGCCCGGTTCCGGTTTCCGAAACGGCCAGATCCAGCCCCTCCCGCACGATCTGCCATACGGATTCAGCGACCTCGAGCGTGTCGATGACCTTTGGTGTGAAGGGGCGGATGATGTTATCCTCAGTATCGGCGACGTGGTGGATGAGTTGCGGTGCGTAGAGGGTGCCGCCGTTGGCGACGACGGCGAACGCGTTGGCCATTTGCAGCGGCGTCGCCAGCAAGTTTCCCTGGCCGATGCCGGTGATGTACGTGTCGCCGGTTGTCCATGTCTCCTGGTAGTACTGCCGTTTCCAGGCCGGGCTAGGCACCAGGCCGCCGGCCTCGCCGGGAATGTCGATTTGCGTGCGTGCGCCCAGCCCGAACATCCGTGCGTAGGCTGCCAGCCGCTCAATGCCCAGGCCCTGGAATTTGGTCTCCTCATACCCACCGGCGACCTGGTAAAAGAATGTGTCGCACGATTGTGCCAGCGCGTCCACGACGTTGATTGGACCGTGACCTGTCCCATACTGCAGGTGAATCCAGCAGTAGAAAGGCTGCGCTAGTTCAGGATTGTCGGGTGCAAACTTGTTGGGCAGATAGAAGAGGCCCGGATCGTTGATGATGGTATACCGATTGATCACGCCTTCCTGCAATGCAGCGGTGGCGGGAATGATTTTGAAGATCGAACCCGGCGGAACCTGGTCGGAAATCGCGTGGTTGATGAGCGGCTTATGCGGATCTTTCTCTATCGCGCGTAAGGCATCCGCATCCACTTTCCCGCTGAACATGTTGTTATCGTAGGTTGGCAGACTCACCATCGAGAGGACTTGTCCGTCACGCGGGTCCAAAATCATAACCACGCCGCGCTTAGAACGGGCAACTTCCAACCCGTCGCGCAGAGCGACTTCGGCCACCTGCTGCAACTCCAGATCCAGGGTAAGGTAGACGTTGTCCCCGGAACTGGGCGGCGTCTCGCTGATGGTTTGCAATTCCTGTCCCATCACGTCCTTTTCGACCAGACGTCGTCCTGGTGTGCCGCGCAGGAATTCCTCCATCTGCGCCTCGACTCCGGCGTAGCCGATGCGATCGGTATTGGGATTGTAGCCTTTGCTCTCATACTCTTTGGCCTGCTCCGATGGAATCGGTCCCAAAAAACCGAGAATTTGCGATGTTTGTGCACCGTAGATGTAGTTGCGGCGCGGACTGATTTCGATCCCCACACCGGGCATAGTGACACTGGCTTCCTGCGCGATAAGTAGAGCCAGATCGCGTTCGACGTTTTGTTCCACGACGATGGGTTTGTAGGGTTCCACAAGGCGCACTTTATTCACCATTTCCAGTAAGCCCGCTGGCGGGCTTTCGCCGTAGGGCGGAAATGCCGCGCGCCCTACAGTGCGCAATTCGCCTCGATATTCAGGAAGGTCGAACCCCTGGGTGGTGCTGTAGGGAATATCAAGGAGTTGTGCCAGGCGCATGAGCACAGCGCGCTCACGCTCTTTTTCTTCCGGGAGCAGGCCGGGTGTAATAGTGACATTGTACGCGGGGATATTGCGCACCAGGATTTCACCGTTGCGGTCGTAGATGACGCCGCGCGGCGGAGAGATGGTATCGAGACGGTTTTGCTGGCGTTCGGCGCGAGTTTGCCAGGCGCCGCCTTCCAGAAATTGCAGCTGCCACAAGCGGATGAGATACAGTCCCAACACGAGCAGAACGACCCAGCCGATGACAGCTACGCGTGGCGCGCGTTGGATCCACGGCGGGCGCGAAGCCTCGCTGTCGATCTCGCCATGTCGCCGCGCTCCTCGTTTGTTCAGGCCGTTGATGGGTGTTCCGTTGCCGTTCAGGTAGCTCATTGCGCAAATCCTCCCCGGCGCGGCTGCGTACGCTTGTGGAACCAGACCAGGAAGGTGAACGCAAAGGGAGAAAGCAGAAAGTTGAGCAGTGCTGCTGGCCCCGCGACCGTTTGCACGGCGCGGCCCAAATTGATGCTGTATCCCAGCACTGCCATCGTGCCTAGTAACATGCCGTGCCCGAACAGAGTACCGAGTGCCGACATCAGCGCCAGCCGGATGATTGTCGGCCCCAGGGCATGGACCCAAGGCTGGCCCGCGAGAAAGCCGACGGCGGTCAGCGCCAGCGTCCACATGCCGAAAGCGCCGCCGGAGAGCAGATCGCAGAAGATGCCGCCCACAAACCCCCAAACCGCGCCCTCGTTAGCGCCCCGGATGATGGCCCAAGTCACAGTCAACAGCAGCGCCAGGTCGGGCCGCCCGCCGAGGATTTGTATACCTTCGACCCACACGCTCTGGAGGACAGCCGCCACCAGCAGAATGGGAATCCCAAAATACAAGCTCATCTACTCTTCTTCTAGCTCCTGCAAGTTGGCGCGGTTGAAATCGGTGATCACCAACACGATTTCCAACCGTTTGAAATCGATCGCCGGGCGAATCAACGCGCGCTGGAATAGTTCGGATTCCAGATACGAGATGCTTTCTACCTGGCCCAGGATCAACCCCCTGGGCAGTAATCCGCCCGCCGCCGACGTGATGACGGTTTCGCCGCCGGCCACCTCCTCGTCGGGCAGGATATCGATCATGTTCAAGCCGCCTTCCATAGTTCCGACCAGCATACCGGTGACGCGGGTTTCCTGGAGCATCGCCGCAATCTGGCTTTGCGGATCGTTGATAAGTTGGATGTAGGCCAGGTTGGGGGAGACACGCGCCACACGCCCGATCAACGCCGCCCCGCTGGTGACGACGGGCATCCCAACCGCGACACCCTGCCGCGAGCCTGTGTTGATGATGAGATATTGCAGATAGGGATTGGTGTCTTGCCCTACTAAGGTACCGCAGGGATAAGTGCCGCAGCCGCGCTCGACGACGTCGGCGCCAATGTAGCTGTAGGTGGGGTTTTCTTGTGCGAAGCTGAGAATGCGCCGTAGTTCTTCGTTTTCAGCTTTGAACTCGCGCAGACGGAAGTTTTCTTGGATCAGTGTGTCGTTCGCGCTTTGCAGTGTTGTGACTTGTTCTTGAAGTTCCCGGATATCCTGCGTTGTTTGCCCGAGGTCGCCGAAGGTATCGAGGATGCTTGCTACACCGCGTGCTACCGGTGCGATGATCTGGCCTAGCAGGCTCTCCAAAGGGCCGAATGTCCCGGCTTCGATCAAGAGCAGGAAGAGCAGCGCTACACCCAACAATACCCAGGGCAACCACTGCCCGCTTTCCCGTCGCATGGTCTATCCTTTTCTGTTGTCAAGTCGTCAGGTAGTCGCTAGTCAGGGGGAACAATTCCCCGTGCCTTCTGCTATAGCCGATTTCTGACTCTCTGCTGTGGCCGGTCTCCGATTGTGCCACACGCAGTTCTGCATCACGAAGCCGAGCCTCCGGGATGACGGCGGTCGTCGCCGGAAAGGGTGGGGCGGAGCACTTCGAGGTTCTCCAGCACCATACCTGCGCCTCGGGCGACGCACGTCACGGAGTCTTGTGCCACCCAGGCCCGGATGTGGGTCTCTTCGGCGATACGCTCGGCAAAGCCTTTCAACAACCCACCGCCGCCGGCCAGACAGATACCGGTTTCCATCAAGTCTGAGACCAATTCAGGCGGCGTCTCGTCTAACGTGTCGCGGACCAAATCCACGATGATGTTAGTTGAGCGGTTCAGCGCTTCGCGGATTTCGATACTGCTGATTTCGATCTCTTCGGGCAGGCCGGTGATGAGGTTGCGTCCACGCATCGCCATCGTGCGCTCTTCAGGCAGGGGATAGGCCGATCCGATATTGATCTTGACGCGCTCAGCAGTACGTTCGCTGATAGCCAGGTTGTACTTCTGACGCGCGTACTGGACGATATCATCGTCCAATTCATCTCCGGCGATGCGGAGGCTTTTGCTGACGACAATGCCTTTGAGCGCGAACACCGCGACTTCGGTCGTTCCGCCGCCGATATCGACGATCATGCTGCCCTGCGCCTCGGTGACCGGCAGCCCAGCTCCAATCGCCGCCGCCATTGGTTCTTCGATCAGATAGGCTTCACGCGCGCCGGCTTCCAGAGCCGCATCGCGCACGGCGCGCTTTTCCACTTCGGTCACGCCGCTGGGAATGCCGATTACAACGCGCGGGCGGGGAAAGGGGATGAACAACTGGCGGTGTGCTTGCTTGATGAAGTGCCGCAGCATTGCTTCGGTGATGTCGAATTCGGAAATCACGCCGTCACGGAGTGGGCGGATGGCGACGATATTGGGCGGCGTTTTCCCCACCATTTCCTTCGCTTCCGCACCCACAGCCAGTACGTAATCGCGGCGGTTGCTATCGACGGCGACCCAAGAGGGTTCGTTGCTGATGATACCCTTACCACGCACGTAAACCAACGTGTTGGCTGTGCCCAGGTCGATGCCTATGTCTAGGGAGAACAGTCCTAGTAGTGCGTCTATTGGATTAAACAAGCGTGTCCTCGATCCATGTCTTCATTTGTTAAGCCCACTTTCCGATTATACCATAGCATACCACAGCCGCAATTACAAGTCGCAATTCACAAATGTCAAATCAGCAAATTAGCGAAATGTTGAATACCGCTTACCTACTTTTCACTCCCTTATGTGCGCTTCGAGCGCTGCCAACGTGGTGATTGGGCCGAGGGTGCGCAAGAATTCGCGCGGGGTTGTACTGAGCGCCCACGCCTGCCGCACTGCCGGTCCGATGGGGTCCTCACCGGATGCGCCCGGTGCGCTGGCGTAGGCGCCATGGAAGGCGAAGTAGGCCTGATTCAACCGGCGTAGCCGGTATCCATTGGTGACGAAGTATTTCCGCCGCTCTTCCATATAGGCTTCCGCTTCCTCGACTTTGTCCTCTTCCAGCAGTTTGTCCACGGTGACGCGCGTAGTGTGCATCTCTGCATTGAAGTCGAAGTGCGCCTGGCTGGCTTTGGCGGTTTCTTCGGTGAGGGTAAGTGTGTTGGGAAGGCGTTTGGGACGGTCGAAGTACGGCATGTAGTAGCGTAGGATGACTTCCTGCCCGGCCCACTCGCCTGTTAATGAAGCCGCTGTCTCGTTCAGCGTGCGCGTTTCGCCCGAGCGGTCGTAGTAGAAGCCCAGGGGATAGAAGACGAGGTAATGATGTGACCACTCGTGCGCGATGACGTCGCTCACCCAGTCGATGGAACTGCTCTCCAGCAGCATTGCAGGATAGGCCGCCAATCCCCCGATGCCGGTGACGTAGGCGGATTTGTCTGGAAACAGGTTTTCGAGTTCCTGCTCGATGGTATCCTGATCTGCTGCCGTCAGCCCGGCAATCAGGGGACGTTGATACGTGCTCTGGATCACCTCGCGCGGTGAGATGATCAGCAAATAAGGTAGCGGGGTGAACGTACCGCTGACCGGCGGCAGAATTTGCGCCAGCGCGCCGAATCCACCGCTGCGCAGGACGACGCTCACCTGTTCGCCCAGGATCGCTTCGGCGATTAGGCCACTACGCTGCATCTGTGCGCGCAAGTCGGCCAGCGCCGTTTGCTGCCCGCGCGTGGCTTCTACGGGATTTTCGATCTCCAGACTGCTGTAGGCGCGGTTGATCTCGTCGGATAACTGTGCTGCTTCCTGTACTTCACTGAGATAGTCGAGCACAAACCGGGCGCGCTGGTCTTCATCCATAAAACGCTGCGGATTGAGCGCGCCAAAGGCCAGCTTGCGAGCAATCGTTTCGACTTCCCACGTGACGAAGTTGAATGCCCGCTGATTTGTGGCAACACCTAGCCGAAATTTGACGTCTTGTGACGGCGGTCCCTCGCCGCGCACGAACAGGACCACACTCAACAGCAATAGTGCGATGCTAATGGTTCTGCCCCATCGTTCCAGTGAATCCGTTTCCATCCTTCCAAGTGTAACCGGAACGTGCCAAAAATCAAGAAGAAGCTATACTTTATTCGACACTTGCTAAAACTGCACACATCCTTTATAGTTAGTGGATAAATTCTTATCTAGCCTGAAACCTATGCGAACCTTCGCAGGGGTGGGGCTCTTTTGGGGAGGCATTTATATGGAAATTGGTGTGGTCAAACGGATGGATATCAATGCTGAGGTGCAGCGCGCCTATCTTGATTACGCTATGAGTGTGATCGTCGCCCGCGCGCTGCCGGATGCGCGTGACGGCCTCAAGCCGGTTCAACGCCGCATCCTGTACGCGATGCACGATATGGGCGTTCGCCCGGATTCGCCGTACAAAAAATCGGCCCGCATCGTCGGTGAAGTGTTAGGTAAATACCATCCGCACGGCGACACCGCGGTGTACGATGCGATGGCGCGCATGGCGCAGGATTTCTCGATGCGCTATCCACTGGTGGACGGGCAGGGGAACTTCGGTTCTGTCGATGGCGACGCGCCAGCGGCCATGCGTTATACCGAAGCCCGGCTGATGCCGCTTTCAACGGAAATCCTGATGGACATCGATAAGGATACCGTCGATTGGGTCGACAACTTCGACGGCACGCTCAAAGAACCATCCGTATTGCCCTCGCGGATCCCGAATTTGTTAGTAAACGGCGCATCGGGCATTGCGGTGGGTATGTCCACCAACATCCCGCCGCATAACCTGGGTGAGGTGGTGGACGCGCTCGTCTACCTGCTCGACAACTGGCAGAGGATCGATGACGTAGACGTAGCCGACCTGATGAAATTCATCCAGGGTCCAGATTTCCCCACCGGCGGCCTGGTTTACCGGAAGGATACGGTGGACGGCGAGGATTTGCTGGTCAAAGCCTACGCCACGGGTCGCGGACGTGTGACGATCCGCGCGCGAGCTCACGTGGAGGAAGGTGCACGGGGACGGCAGCGCCTTGTGATTACCGAGATCCCCTATCAGGTGAACAAAACCTCGCTGCTGGAGAGCATCGCTGAGGACGTGCGCGCCGGGAATTTGGAGGGTATTTCTGATTTGCGCGACGAGTCGGATCGGCAAGGGATGCGCATCGTCATCGAATTGAGCCTGGGGGCCGACGCCGACAAAGTGTTGAACGCTCTTTACCGTCGTACATCGTTGGAAACGCGCTATAGCATTATCCTGCTAGCGTTAGTGGATGGCGAACCACGCCGTCTGACGCTCAAGCGCGCGCTGACATTGTTCGTTGAGCACCGGCTAGAGGTTTTGCAGCGCCGGGCGCGCTTCGAGTTGGAACACGCTCGTCGTCGCGCGCATATTGTTGAAGGATTGCTCATCGCACTCGACAACCTTGATGCCGTCATCGCCACAATCCGCCGCTCACGCACTGTCGATACCGCGCGCCAGAACCTGCGGAAAGAGTTCAAACTCACGGAGATCCAGGCGCAGGCGATTCTGGAGATGCAGTTGCGTCGTCTAGCGGCGTTGGAGCGCAAGAAACTTCAGGATGAATACCATGAACTGCTGGCGACCATCAAGGAATTGGAAGTTTTATTGAAATCGCCGGTAAAACAGCGCGCGGCGATCCGTGCCGAACTTATGGATATGCGGGCGAGCTACGCCGATGCGCGGCGCACACACATTCTGGAAGTTAAAGGCGCGACCGTGGCCGCCAGCGCGTTGACCCCCAATCAGTCGGTCTGGGTGACGGTGAGCCGCGAGGGTCGCATTGGCCGCATCCCCGACGACGGCAAGACCCCGCCGCGCGTGGCGGCGCGCCCGGCAGAAGCCCCGTTGGCGCTTATCGGCGCTTCGACGCGCGATGTGCTCTACCTCTTCACGGCAACGGGCGAAGCGATTGCCGCGCCCGTGCACCAACTGCCGGAAGGTGTAGCCTGGGACGGTGGCGGTGTGTCCTGGTCGACGTTGCTGCGGGTGAGTAATGGCCATTGTCTTGTGGCAGTGCTGGCTTTGCCGAAGACGCCGCCAGAGGGTCACACCGTCTTCCTGGCCACCGCCACAGGCCAAGTGAAGCGCCTCGCGCCGGAAGAGTTGCCGGCAGTGGGGCGCGACCTCACGCAGGTCATCCGCGTAGATAAAGGTGACGCATTGGCGGGTGTGGCCTGGGTGGTCGAGAAGGACGAGGTGATTTTGGGAACAGCGCAGGGGGCGGGTATCCGCTTTGAGGTGACGGATGTGCGTCCCACCGGCGCGAAAGCCGGCGGGATGGCCGGTATCCGCGTCGAGAAAGGCGATGCCGTCGTGGGCGTGGTGGTGGTACAGCCGCGCGGGTCGTTCTTCACCATAACTGATCAGGGATTTGCCAAGCGCACGCCTGTGGGTGATTTCCCAAGCCAGAAACGCGGCGGCAAGGGTGTGCAAATCGCCAAACTTGCGGCGAAGGAGCGCGTGGCCAGCGTGGGGATGATGACCGGATCGAGCCGTCTGATGCCGGTGACGCAGCGCGGCGCGTCGAAGACGGTGACGGGGCGCTCCGTGCCGGAGCAGGGCCGCGCAACGCGCGGAGAGTCGATCATCGCGTTGCAGGGCAAAGATGCGGTGGCCGATGTCGTTTTTCAGATCGAACGGATTGAAGCTGTGAGCGAAAGTTGAATGGGAGAGATCAATGACCTATCGAGACGAACTATTGACATGTGCAACATGCGGTAAAACATTTGTTTATCGGGTTGAAGAGCAGCGCCAGCAGGCGGCATTGGGCTTCGAGCCGGAGACACCCCAACAGTGTACGAACTGTCGAGCGCAGGAAGAGCTGGGACCGGGATTGCGGGCTGGTGTGGTGAAGTGGTTCCGGGAGGACAAACACTTTGGTTTTATCACGCAGCGGGATGGCAGTGATGTCTTTTTCCACAACAGTGGGATCGAGGGCGATGCAGATCAGGTGATGCAGGAAAGCGCGCCGGTCTGGTACGAGGTGATTACGACGGAACGCGGCCCGCAGGCCGTTAACGTCCATCTGCGCGAGTGAATTGTTTGTTTTTCATCAACAGATTAAGCCGATTTGGCAGATTGTCTACTTTTTAGCAATGAAATCTGTTTCATCTGCTCAATCTGTTGATAAAGGATGAGAAACGATCCGATGCGTGTCGCATTGAACGGTTGGTTCTGGGATCGTCCGGAGACGGGGAGCGGGCAATACCTGCGCTATCTGACGGCGGCGCTTGCCGAGGCAGAGCCAACGTCGCAGTTTGTGGTGCTGATGCCCACGCCTTCCGCGTCGGAAGTGGCCTGCGCGCCGAACATTGAATTCTTTGTAGTTCCGGGGAAGAAGACAAATCTTGGCAAGGTGTGGTGGGAACAAGTTCCCCTTCCCAAGGCAGCGCGTCAGCTTGGCGTAGATGTGCTCCATGTACCGTATTGGGCACCGCCAATCCATGCTGGCTTGCCCACCGTGCTTACCGTCCACGATCTCATTCCCCTGTTGCTGAAGCCCTATCGCGGCAGACTACCGGTGCGGTTGTACACCGCCTTTGTGCGCGTTACATCGCCGCGCGCGACGCTAATCCTCACCGATTCCGAAGCCTCGCGAAGGGACATCGTTGAGTACCTCAATGTTTCACCCGACCGCGTACAGACGGTTTACCTGGCGGTGGATCGCATCTATGCGCCGCCTGGCTCAACGGATGAAACAGATGAAGACGGGACTGTAGTCCGTTCACTCCGCTGTGAAGTCTCTGCTGAAGAGGATGCTGCTGTCTTGGCGCAGTTGGGCATCCAGCCGGGATACGTGCTTTACCTGGGCGGATTCGACGTGCGCAAGAATGTGCAGGGGGTGTGCGCGGCGTTTGCGCGCGCGGTGCAAACCGTGCCGGACGCGTGTCTGGTGATCGCGGGAAAGCTACCGGCGGTGGATTCTGAGTTCGCGCCCGATCCTCGCCGTCTGGTGCAGGAGGCTGGCATCCCCGAAGGACGCGTCCATTTCGTGGGCTTCGTCCCCGAGGCGGCCAAACCGGCGCTCTATCGCCAGGCGCGGGTCTTTGTCTTCCCTTCGATCTACGAAGGATTTGGCCTCCCGCCGTTGGAGGCGTTAGCGTGCGGCACGCCTGTCGTGGGTAGCCGCGCCGCCAGCCTACCGGAGGTGGTACGCGAAGGCGGTGTCCTCGTCGATCCTGCGGACGTCGAAGGTATGACCGCCGCGCTCGTCCGCTTGTTGACCGACGACGTCTTCCACGCCGAATTACGCCGTCGCGCTCTTTCACGGGCCGCGCGTTTTACCTGGGAGACGACGGCGCGCGAGACGTTTGCAGCATATGAGAAAGCCGTGAAACTGGCTATGGCTTGAGACTGTGACGGGAGGGTTGGTTGTTATGAATCGTGACGCATACCTTGCCTTGTGGCAACAAGAAGAACGAGTGCCTTTCACCGGGTGGGATTTTTCGTACTTGAAAGGCCGGATGATGGAAGAGCAGCCGCCGTGGTCGTATTCGGCGCGCGCGGCGGAGGTGTTGCAGGGTGCCGCGTCCGTGCTGGATATGGGCACGGGCGGCGGGGAGCGGCTTCTCAGGCTGCGGGAGTACTGGCCGGTCAAGGTCGTCGTGACTGAGGACTATCCGCCGAACGTGCGCCTGGCCCGTGAGCGGCTGTTGCCGTTGGGCGTGCGCGTGGAAGTGGTGGAACTGACCCTCGACGGTGTACTGCCCTTCAATGATGCCGAGTTCGACGTGGTGCTCAATCGCCATTCGGGATTCAACCCGGCGGAAGTGGCGCGCGTCCTGACGCCCGGCGGGACGTTCTTGATGCAGCAGATCGATCCATGGTGGGCATACGACTTGATGGAGGTCTTCCACACAAGCCCACAGTGTCCGGATGAGACGCTCGCCAACTGTGTGACGTGGTTCAAGGACGCCGGTTTAGCGATTGTCACGGCTGAAGACTGGACCGGCAGGTTTACATTCACGGACGTCGGCGCGATTGTGTACTACCTGAAGGCAATACCGTGGATCGTCCCTGGCTTCTCCCTGGCGACGCACCTGGACGGCTTGTTGACGCTTCAAGCCAGACTGGAAAAGGAAGGGGAACTTCGCTTTGCGGCTAAGAAATTTCTCATTGAGGCGCGAAAACCGGCGTAAACCGGCGCGGTTTTTTGTTATTGTAGTGCTGGTCTGCTTCCTGCCAGCTTGCAGAGGAAAGCCTTCTCCATCTACACCGGCTGCGACACCCGCGTCGCTTTTGCCCCCTGGACCTCCCGCGCCTACAGGCATCGTTCCGTCGCCTGTGCCTTCGCCGACCGCGTGGCCGGATGACCCTGCGCGCTGGCAGACGTATCCAAGCCTCAACGATGTGCGTGGTTTGGCCTTCGCTCCCGACGGCGCGCTGTGGGCGGCGATCACCGGCGGCGTGGTGCGCTGGAATTTAACCACGGATACTTTCACGCACTACGGTGTCGCCGATGGTTTGCCATCGGAGATCACGCAGCGTGTCGTCGTGGCGAACAATGGCGAGGTATGGGTGGCTACGTCGGGCGGCGTGAGTCGCTTCGACGGCGCGACGTGGACGACTTTCACCCGCGCCGACGGTCTCCCTGCAGATGTGATCTATGCGCTCGCTCCAGCGCCGGATGGTGCGATTTGGACCGGTACTGAAGGCGGGTTGGCGCGCTTCGACGGAATCTGGAAGAGTTATACGACCGACGACGGTTTGCCGGATGCCTTGGTCTGGTCGGTGGGCGTGGATGCGCAGGGTGTCGTCTGGGCCAGCACCCACGGCGGCGGCGTGGCGCGCTACGATCCGCAACGCGACGTGTGGACGACTTCCGGCGCCGATGCGGGTTTCCCGTATCTGAACGCGCGCGTCCTCGCCATCGCGCCGGACGGGATGCCCTGGCTGCACATCGGCTACGACAATGTCTACCGCTTCGATGGCGAGGCGTGGCAAGTCGCCTATGAAACCAACGGTCAATGGGTGTGCGACATCGCCTTTGCCGCCGACGGAACGCCGTGGCTGGCGACCTGCGGCGGTCTCCACACCGGCGGCGCGGGCCTGGCCTACGCGGAGGGCGGCGCCTGGCGCTACGTGACAACGGCAGAGGGTCTGCTGGATAACACCATAACTGCCGTAGCCATTTCTCCCGCTGGCGTTGTCGCGGTGGGTACGGATCGGGGCATCGGCGTGTACCAGGATGGGTGCTGGCGCACGCTGCGCAGCGGCCCAACGTTGCGCACGGTAACCGCCGTCGCAACAACGGCGGATGCGGCGTGGTTCGGATTTGGCAATACCGACTTCCATTCGGCAGGTGGGGGTGTGGTGCGCTTTGATGGTGCGAATTGGCAGTATCTCACGTACCCGCCGAATTTTCCTGTCAGCGACAATGTGCGTGTGTTGGCCTTCGCGCCCGATGGCGCGCTGTGGGCCGGGGGCGGATGTGGCGTGGCGCGGCGCGATGGGACGGTATGGACTCCCGTTGCGACATGCGAGACTATATCCGGTAACGTCCTTGCCATTGCTTTTTCGTCGCCAGATGTGGTCTGGATGGCGAGCGACTTTGGCCTGTATCGCCTGGCGGACAGCGCGCTCACGGCTTATCCAGGCCGGGCCGTTACTGCGATGACCGTTGCGCCCGATGGCACAGTTTGGCTTGGGCTTAATCCGATAACAGGGGGCGGCCTCACCCATTTCGATGGCACAACCTGGACGACGGACACGGAGAAATTCCCATTGGAATACACCGCGGCGCTGGTCGTAGACGAAGATGGCACAGTGTGGGCCGGCGGCGCGCCGGGCATCGCCCGTTTTGACGGGACAATGTGGACGCTATACACCGAGGTGGATGGATTGTCTCTGAGCGGTACTGTCGCACTGGTTATCGCGCCGGATGATATATTGTGGGCCGCGACCAGCCAGGGGTTAGCTCATTTCGACGGCGTGACGTGGCATCTGGCCGCGGCTTCCGGCTCCGCCACAATCTACGCGTTCTCCTTTGCGCCCGATGGCAGCCTGTGGCTTGGTACGTCAAAGGGCGCAGTGCGCTTTCAGCCAGAGTAATAAAGCAAACCCTTGCGAAGGCTTCCTGGCCTTCGCAAGGGTGTTTGTCACCGCAACGCCGAGCGCTTGCTCGCGCCGTTGTTGGTTGAGAAGTGCTCTTACCCTTCCCGCGTCATAGCCTGTCGAATCGCGCGGACCTCCGCGAGGATGGCGTTCAGCGCCTCAGGCGAAGCCGTAGCCGGCGCTTCTTCCTCGGCGCTCGACGGCGCCATCGCACCACGGAAACGGTGCAACGCGGCGACGACCAACTCATACACCTCTTGCGGGTTCTCCAGACCGACCAGGCTTTGTTCTGGCGCGCCTTGCGTACTGCTCATGCCGGCCGTCTCGATATCCAACGTGCCGATGCCAAGCCAACGGTCGAACAGGCCACGCTTGACCGTCAGGTTCGTCACCGTGCGGAAGGGGACGTGCTTGATCGATTTAGTCACGATGCCTGCGTTCACGATCATCTCATCCTCGTGGATTTCGTAGTGCAGGCTGCGATAGTACGGGCCGGACAGCAGCATCCCTGGCGCCCACCACAGGAGGTTGAGTACGAACGTCACCAGCAGCGTAATCGCCAACGCGCCGATTCCCTCTTCGAAAGCGATCGGCACACCGATAACAAACCCGCAGATCAAAATCACCAGGGCGATCAAACTCAGTGTGACCCGTAACTTCGTCAAGTATTTCGGACTGGGTGTAAATTGTTTCGTTTGCATTGTCGTCACTATTCCTTTCGTTGTTGAAGACCGATTATGCTTCTATTGTACCTAAAATCCGGTTGCTTGTCATCGGCCTGGCGGCTAAATTCACAATGTACTTGCGGACAATAAAGCACCGCCTCTTGTTGTCATTACCCACGCCCTGAAGTAAAATGAGATCAAGAAAGACAAATGGGTGGTGATTCCCGATGAAACAAGGTTTATCAGTCCGATGACCCCCGATCTCGTTCTTGGCATCGACAGCAGCACCACCGCGTGCAAAGCGATTGTGTGGGACGCGCGCGGCGCGCCTCTCGCCGAAGGCCGCGCCGCGTTGCCTTTGTCGATGCCGCGTCCAATCTGGCACGAGCAGCCCGCCGAAGCGTGGTGGGAAGCGTGTGTGCAGGCCGTGCGCGCGGCAGTTGTCCAGTTGGAAGCCGGTCGCATTGCCGCTTTATGCATTTCCCCGCAACGTGAGACGTTTGTGCCTGTCGATGAAACGGGCACACCCTTGCGCCCCGCTATTGCGTGGATGGATGAGCGCGCCCGCGATCTCTTGCCCGTTATCGACCGGGAGTATGGCGCGGAGCGCATCCACCGCGAAACCGGCAAGCCGCTCTCCGGCAATCTCACGCTCTGCAAGATCGCCTGGCTGCGCGCGCACGAACCCGACGTTTTCGCGCGCACGGCGAAGTACTTGGACGTTGCCGCGTTCCTCACCTACAAGCTGACCGGCCATGCCCGCACGGGGCGGGGCTGCGCTGATCCCACCGGCCTGTTCGATATGCGCACGAACACTTGGAACGCCGATCTGCTGGACTACCTCGGCTTGGACGTGGCGCAGATGCCGGAAACCTACCCGCCCGGCGCGGTGTTGGGAACGGTGACGCTGGAAGCTGCTGTGTTGACCAGCTTGTCTGTTGGTCTGCCGGTCGTCGCGGGCGTCGGGGATGGACAGGCCGGCGGACTGGGTGTGGGCATCACCCGGCCGGGACAGGCGTATCTCACTCTGGGCACGTCCGTCGTCTCCGGGACGCACGCGGACGTCTACGTGACCGACCGCGCCTTCCGCACGATGGTTAGCGCCGTTCCCGGCAGCTACAGCCTGGAGACTGTGCTTCTCGGCGGCGCGTATACGATTTCGTGGTTTGTGGAGAAGATGGCAGAATCGGCGAATCAGCGAGTGAGCGAATCTGGAATCATGAATCATGAATCCGGGATTGAAAATTGGTACGGTGAGGCCATTGCCTGCATTCCACCGGGCGCGGAGGGGCTGATGCTTGTGCCTTACTGGAATTCGGCGATGAATCCGTATTGGGATGCGGCGGCGAGTGGGATTGTGGTGGGGTGGCGCGGCGTTCATACGCGGGCACATCTGTACCGGGCGATTTTGGAGGGGATTGCTTTCGAGCAGCGACTGCACACGGAAGGCGTGGAAGCGGCGCTGGGCCAACCTGTGGAAAGCTACGTCGCTATGGGCGGCGGCGCGCAGAGCGAGCGTTGGCTCCAAATCATCGCCGACGTGACGGGCAAGCCCGTCTACCGCGCTGTCGTGACCGACGCGGCGGCCCTCGGCGCGGGCATCCTCGCGGCGACCGGGGTAGGGCTGTTCACCGATGTGCGCGCGGCGGCGAAGGCGATGACGCGCATCGCGCCGGAGCCGTTCGTGCCTGATGCGGGGCGACACGCGTTTTACTCGCAGTTGTATGCCGAGGTCTACCGCGCGCTGTTTCCTGCCGTGCAGCCGTATTTGCAACGGTTGACCGCGCTGGCTGAGCTTGCCGACCACGAATCGGGAAACGAATAAACGAATCCAGGTCTTGGCTAAACGACGAACTCGCGTCAGCCAGGCGACCATTCGTTTATTCGTTAAAAATTCGTGGTCGGCCTACGTACTTGACTCATTACTCCGTTTGATCCGTTCAATCCGTTGAGGAGGTGACAAGAATGACAAGAACCATTCAGAGTGTAATTGACATAATTCTTCAGACAGTTCCCGGCGCGCCGTTGCCAGAGACGGTGGACACGTTCAAGACCGGCGATCCGGCGCAGCCTGTGACCGGCATCGTGACGACGTTTCTCGCCAGTTGCGCCGTGATCCAACGCGCGGTGGAACTGGGCGCCAACCTCATCATCACCCACGAACCGACCTTCTACAATCACCTGGACGAGATCGAGTGGCTGGCGAACGATCCCGTCTACCAGGCCAAGCGCGCACTGCTGGACGAACACGGCATCGTCGTGTGGCGCTTCCACGATCACTGGCATATGCACAAACCGGACGGCATTATAACCGGCGCCGTGCAGGCGCTGGGGTGGGCGTCGTACCGGGGAGAGGGCGATTTGCCGTTCTTCACCTTGTCGGAGACCACGGCTGGCGCGTTGGCGGTGGAATTGAAGGCGAAACTCGGCGTCGACACGGTGCGCGTGGTGGGCGATTTGGCGATGCCATGCCGCCGTGTGGGGTTGATCGTCGGCGCGTTGGACGACCGCTGGCAAATCGGCTTTATGAGCGAGCGGCAGGATATGGACGTGCTCATCTCCGGCGAAATCAACGAGTGGGAGACCTGCGAATACGTGCGTGATGCGATTGCCCAGGGGCGTAAGCTGGCGCTGATCGTCGCGGGCCACGCCAACACCGAGGAGCCGGGGATGGCTTACCTCGTCGAGTGGCTGCGCGCGCGCATCCCCGATGTCCCGATTGCGCACGTGCCGGTCGGCGATCCATTCACTTTTGTTTAAGCTGTGGCGGGTAAAAATCTCCGCTTTATTTCCGCACCGGAATATCGGCTAAAAGTATAACATTGTTCTCTGTGTCAGGGATCGTCAGTCGTTCCAGGGTGATAAAATCGTACATACCCACCCCTAGCCGGTACTTACCTGATTCGGTGGATGGATCGATGGTCAGTGTATGTTTATCGATCAGGATTTCTCCGGTGACCCAGGAAAATGTGGGGCACTCGCTGGCGCAGGGTGGACCGTCGTGTTGCCCTGCCAGTTGTCCGTCTGGTCGATAGAGATGGACAAAAACGGTATATCCGTGTGTTGGTGCGGCTGTGGCTTGCCAGTACAACGTGACTTCGAGCGCGTCGCCTGGATGTTGCTCCCCTACCGGCGCGAGGCTGTAGCCTAGCAATTGCACCCCGTCCGCCAACGTCTGTAGGTGTGGATAGGGAATGTCGGGAGCGGTGAACGTTCGCGCGTGGCCGCCAATCTCTACCGAACGACAAGCGACCCTGGATGCTGGCACGTCCTCCGCTTGTGTTGCCGGGATCAGGTCCAGCGTGACGCCGTAGATGCCTTGTGTCAATTCCCTGGGGATAATGGGGTCATGTGCGCTGCGCACCGGTTCGCCAGGTTGCCAGTGCGATGTGGGATGGAGCGTTGTTAACAGCGGCTCAATCGTTGTGTGACGCACCGGCCCGGAACAATTATCCTGATGCCATTGAAAACGGACTACGTAGTCGGCGCGCGGTGTGTCAATCGTATACCAATGCAGGGTTGTGCTGAGCCGTTCGCCGGGTCTGGCTAGACCGATCATTAACACTTCTCCTAATGCAATTTCGTCCGCCAAGCCCAAAAGGGTATGTGAGGCTGGAGGTGTTACCACCGGAGCACCAGTAACCTGGAGCGGACTCAGTAACGCACTGGTCATGACTTCACCGGTTGACAGATGGTAGGGCAGTTTTTGCCCATTCTTCTCGATGCTGAAATCGGGATAAAGCACGACCGGCGGGATGTACGCTGGCATAGAAAATACCATCGTCTGAGCTACCACCGTTCCTGAAATCCAATCCCATGGTGCATAGGCCAGCAAATTCTCACGCTTGTCCCAGACATCGCCATGTACATCTCTCAGTGTGAGATTGGCCCATAACGGCGCACTGCCATCCATCTCAAAAGTTTGTGGCACGCGCCAGTAGGCCACAAATGTTACAGTTTGAGCGCGTTCCGCTTGTGCTGGCAAATCATAACCAAGCATAGTTAGCGTATTTTTGAATTGTCCTTGTAATGCTGTTTGCGGTGTCCAAGGGAGGTTCCATTCGCGATTAGCTGGGATATGCAGGCTCGCTGATTCCAGATTTCCGTCTGTTGAGCGGGTCATGGTTAAGTTGTCTGCCAACTGCGCCCAGGGCAGGAAAATGGTCTCCGGTGGTAAGGCATCGTCGAAGAAATAGAACAAATCTCTTTGCGCCGTAGTGGCTGGCGGGAAGACCAATGCGCGCCGTCCTACAAACCATTGAATGGGACCTTCGTAGCGTGTTTGATACAGCACCATATTTCGACATAAATCAGCGGCGTAATCACAGCCTACGAACACTTGGGCGTTCTCTGGCAGCGGTAGGTGTGCATCCAAAGCGGCACCAATCTGCGCGAGGCCTGCGTCATAAATCTTACGGGTGCGGGGATGCTGCGCCCATTCGATAAAATAGGCTTGACCATCGCGTGTTGCAACAAGCAGAAGGCCCAGGCAGACTGCCCACCCAAACCAATGTCGGCACTGACGCATAGCGATGTGTGCACTTGGGCGCAGACCGTGGTCATCAAGCCATTGCCACAGTGCATCGATAGCTAGCGCGGGGAAAACATAGATAGGGGTTTGCGCTCCTGTCGCACGTAAAAATGAAGGTGCACCGATCGAAAATATACTTGGCGCTAACATCACGCCGGTCCAGATAAGAAGCAATTGATAACGCGGTTCACGTATCCGGGATAAGGCTAGAAGCACACCTGCATAGAAACACAATCCTGTTCCCCAATCCATTAGTGGGCGACCAGATACATTGTAGTACCAATCTCCCTCTCCACGAAACGTGAACATCCCCAGTGTATTGATGAAAGATTGCCAGAGTGGCCGAAGATTTCCGCTCCAAAAGCTTTGTAAGACATTGTCGAGTTCCTTGATGCGCTGGTTCACCAACTCTGGGTGCTGCATGCTATAGCGCCCAAATGGGGCAAAGATAAGCAGCGCAAGACCACAGGCAAGCAACAGCCCGCTCCACACGCGCCTCCGGGCTACGCCCTCCCAGGGGCGTCGTGTGCTCAACACAACGCAAATGCTTAACCATAGCAGCGGGACCACTGCGAAGAACCGTCCGGGAATGTACGTATAGGTCAGGATGCCTAATGCTACACCGGTTACTATCCACCACCGCCAACGCCGTTCGTGCAAACCGCGCCACAGCGCGTATAGACACAGCGCTTCCCACGGGGGCATCGAGATAGCACGTAAGCCAATGCGGCTGGTAAAGATTGGCCAGAACGAGATGCTCATTAGTCCTACAGTAAGTAAAGCCGAGCGTTCATTCCACAATCTTTTTACCAGTACATAGGTAAACACCAGGGTGGCCATTCCACAAAGAATGGCTGGCAGGCGGATGCTAAATGTGTTTGCGCCCCATATCTTGACGCAAAGTGCCATCAGATAAAAAAAGAATGCTTCGCGCCCATAGTTGTTGGTGAAAAATACTGGCAAGCGTTCCCATTCCCACATAGCCATAGCATCGGTGCCATTCATACTTTCATCGCCGCTAAGTCCTGGTGGAATTCTGACAATGCCAACAGTACGCAGCGAGAGGGCTGCTAGTAAAAGGACGATGAGCAATACTTTTTTCATTATTGCAATGTGGCTATTCTTTTGCATGTCAAACAAATGGTTTTTGCTGTCTTGCCAAGATTCATCATCATTATACCATGTGTCTCCAGAGTGCGTTTTAGTGGACGGCAACTTTGTATTCGGAGATGTGTCATGAGGAAACTCACCCTTGTATCGGTATTGGAAGCTCTAGCTGTTTACATCGACGAGATGCAGCACTGGCAAATCGCCGATCCCGCGCATCCGCAGTGCGGTGGCCTGATTTACCCGGATTACGGCATCGCAGACGCGATTTACTCGGCGCACTTCGTGGTGGGATGTGCGTATCTGGCGTTGGGGACGGGCGATGAATCCCGTCTGGCGCGCGCGGCGCAGGCCGCCGATTTCATGCTGCGGGCGCGGAGGCCGAGCGGCAACATCGACCTGCTCTCCGTCAACTACGATTCCGCGCCGGATACCGGCTTTGTGGTGCAGCAGGTGTGCGCTGTGATCGAGTTGGCGCGTGCGCGAGCTGTCGATAGTCCGGCGTGGCGCGCGCTCTTGGAGCGGTTGGAACAGTTCGTGCGCCGCGCCGTCGCGGGGATGCTGACCGGCGGCTTTCACACGCCGAACCACCGTTGGGTGATCGCGTCGGCGCTGGTGCAGGCTCACGCGCTCTTCCCCGATCTGGATGTGGCATCAACGGTGGATGCCTATCTCGCGGAAGGCATCGACGTGGATGCGGAAGGGCTGTTCATCGAGCGCAGTATCGGCGTCTACGATGCGGTGAACGATCGCTCGTGGCTGCTCATCGCCGAGCGCCGCGACTGTCCGGAGACGCTGGACGCCGTGGCGCGCAACCTCGATCTCGATTTGCGTTTCCTCCACGCTGATGGAACTGCCGAAACGGGCCTTTCCCGCCGTCAGGACTACGGCACGCGCACCGTCCCGCTCGGCCTGGCGCACTGTTATTTGCTCTACAATGCGCTGCGCCCCACGCCGGTCTACGTTCAGGCCGCACAAATGTTGTGGGAGAAGAGCGACGCACCGGCAGGGCATCTCCTGTGGTTGGCGTATCCGCTGCTCAAGTACGGCGATCCCGAACTCACCGATGCTGTTCTGCCCGATAGTTTCACACTGTACATGCCGTTGAATGGTATTTGGCGGACGCGACGTGGTCTGTTGAGCGCGTCCGCGTTCCGCAACACCACGCGGCTGTTCTCGCTGGTCTACGGGAAGGCGGAACTGAGCAGCGTCAAAATCAGCCAGACGTACTTTGGCCACAACACCGGGCGCTTCATCAGCGACGACGTGACTGCGACCGAGGACGGCGTCATCCTACGCTCCGAGGGACGCAGCAATCCGCGCCGGCCCGGCTATGAATTGCCGTTGGGCTATCCCATACCGCCGGAGCGATGGACGGCGATGCTTGAGGAGCGAGACCTGCGTCGCTTGCCCCCGCCGTTGTCCACGTTGACGATTCGAGAAGTAGACGGCGGCTTTGACGTGTGCTATCAAACGCTCGATGGGCTTGACGGTGTCGCGGCGCAGGTGGCTTTCGACTTCCCGCCTGGCGGCGTGTGGGAGACGGGCGACATAGCGACCCGTCCGCAAGCGGGGCAGGTGTTGTTCTTAAAGCAAGGTTATGGTATGATGCGATATGGACATGATGTCATTCGCATTGGGCCGGGCGCCCACGCCCACGGAATGTGGGCCATGCGCGATGCCGAACTTGCGCCCGATCACGTCCGCGCCCTGTTGACCTTTTTAACGCCGGTGGACATCACCCTACAAATCCGAGTACATCAAGGATCTTAACCACGAATCTACACGAATTTTCACGAATAGCAGAAATCAGTGTCGATTCGTGAAGATCCGTGATTCCTATAGCGGAGGACCTATGAAACTTTGTATGATCGGCAATCGCGGCGGACACGACAAGCACGTGTGGGATGCCTTGCCCTATTTGCCTCACGTGCAAGTGGTGGGGATCGCGTCCGGCGCGCCGGAGGACGATGTCACACCCTGGCTAAGGCACTGCGACGCGCTGGGCTTCACCCCCGAAGTCTTCACCGATTATCGGCAGATGTTGGACCGGCTTCAGCCGGACATCGTGACCGTCTGTGGCCCGTTCGAGCTGCACGCCGAAATGGCGGCGGAAGCGCTGCGGCGCGGCAGCCACGTCTTTTGCGAGAAGCCCGTCGCCCTCACATTCGAGCAACTGGCGATGCTCAAGACAACGCATGCAGCGTCTCCCGGCCTGCATCTCGCCACGATCATGAACCTGCGCTACGATCCGGCCTTCTATACCGCGTGGCGCGCCGTGCGCGACGGCGCGATTGGGACGGTGCGCCTGATCAACGCGCAAAAGTCGTACCGGTTGGGCCACCGTGACGGCTACTACCACGACCGGGCAACCTACGGCGGCACGATCCCCTGGATTGGCGTCCACGCTTTCGACTGGATTGCCTGGTTCAGCGGGCAGGCTTTCACCTCTGTCTACGCGACGCACTCGACGCACTACAATCAGGGCAACGGCGACCTTGAGGTATCGGCGCTGTGCCACTTCACGTTGACCAACGAGGTCTTTGCCTCCGCCAGCCTCGATTACCTGCGTCCGTCGACCGCGCCCTCCCACGGCGACGACCGCGTGCGCATCATGGGAACCGATGGCGCAATCGAAGTACGCGGCGGGCAAGCCTACCTCATCAACGCCGATATGGAGGGTGAAGCCGTGTTCTCCGTTGCCTGCGACCGGCAAATCTTCCAGGATTTCGTGGAACACATCGAAGGCAAGACCACGGCGATCCTCACCGCGGATGACGTCTTCGCCGTCACCGAAGCCAGCCTCCTCGCCCGCCAATCCGCAGACGAAGGCCGCGTGATGACCTTTGGCAGCTAACTTGAAGCTGGATACTGGATTCTTGATTCGCTGATTCTTTCATTCGCTGATTCAGGAGAGGTTGCCCAATGAAGAAAAAAGAAGTGACTATCGCGATGGTGGCCTTGGGGGGCTATGGGAATTCGTACCTGCCGGAGTTATTCAACGCTTCGGCGGAGCACAATGCCCGTTTCGTCGCCGGCATCGATCCGAATCCGGTCGCCTGCCGGTTTCTGGACACGTTCAAAGAGACCGGCGTGCCGATTTACCCCGACCTAGACAGCTTCTACGCTGCATCCTCGGCGGATCTGGTGGTCCTCTCGCCGCCGATTCACTTGCACCTGCCGTTTGTGCAGAAGGCGCTGGCACACGGGTCGCATGTCCTCTGCGAAAAACCCGTCACGGCGACGGTGCAGGATGCCTGGGCGATGGCCGAGGCGCAGCGCAAGGCCGACCGTCTGGTGGGGATCGGCTACCAGTGGTCGTTCTCGCCGGCGATTCAGGCGCTCAAGCGCGATGTGATGGACGGCGTCCTGGGCCGTCCGTTGCGGATGCGGACGAGGTTGTTCTGGCCGCGTGGCGACGCATACTACGGACGCAACACCTGGGCAGCGAAGCTCAGAGCGCCCAACGGCGCGTGGATTCTCGATGGCCCGGCCCACAACGCAACGGCGCACTACCTGCACAACTGCTTCTACATCCTCGGCGAAACGCGTGAGACGAGCGCCTGGCCCGTGGATGTGCAGGCCGAACTGTACCGCGCCAACCCGATTGAAAACTATGACACCGCCGCCATACGCTGTCATACTGCGGATGTCGCCGCAGGAAGCGGGGTCGAAATCCTATTCTACACCGCGCACCCCGTCCCCAATAACATCGGCCCGATCTTCAGCTACGAATTCGAAAACGCCGAAGTGATCTACCAGGCGTACAATGAGTCCATATTCGCGCACTTCCGCGATGGCAGCGTGAAGGACTACGGCAATCCCTATGATGGGCAGATCGAGAACAAGCTATGGCAGGCTGTGGATGCGGTGCGAACCGGCGCGCCGATGGTGTGCAGCATCGAAGGCGCGATCCCCGAAGTGATGTGTACCAACGGCGCGCAGGAGTCGATGTGGGAGATTGCCGAATTCCCAAAAGAGACGCTGCGCGTTCGCCTGGACGTCGAACGGGACGACCGCCTGACCTGGGTCGAAGGCTTGCAAGAAACGTTCGAGGCGTGCTACGATCAAGGCGTCTTGCCTTCCGAATTGGGAACGGTTCCCTGGGCCAGGCCCGGCGACCTGATCGACTTGCGCGATTACCGCGAGTTCCCGGCTTTTCATTGAGAATGAGCGAATGGAGAATCGGCGAATGAACGAACCGGCAACCGGCGTCGATGACGCACTGGTGGATGTATCCGTGGCGCGGAAGTTACTGGATGAACCATTAGCGGTGCAGCAGGTAGATTTGCCGGATTTCTTTCCGGCGTTGTCCAGATGTACCGAGGTAGATGTTATTGCTATAATCGAGTCGTAGCTTAGCGAGGGTTATATGGACAGAGTTTTGCCATTTCTCGCGGCCTTTCTCTTTGCGGCAATTGTTGCTGTCATCGGCGTTGTCATTGTTTACAAAGCACGCAAATTCTGGAAAATACTAGGCCTGTCAGTTATCTTGGGAGCTTGCATTTTCCCCTGTGCTTTTTGGTTCTTTGGAACCACTATTCATCAGTCTTGCAGACTTCGGCAATTTCATAAGGCGTTCAATCAGTTTTCTCATCCTGTAGATACAATTATGGTTGATTCGCTTCAAGATACGCCAGGTTATGCGTCGAATTACTGCGCATACTTTGTTGGTGAGTTGAGAACATATTCAGGTGAAAAACAGGAGATCATCGATTTCTATTCAAATCAAGACGTACCCCCTCTCATAGACGGCGGGAACATTTACATCGTTTTTATCGAAGACCAAAGTTTTGGTGTTGCTGTTCCTGTGTATGAGGATGACCATTGGCGGCATTATGATGAGGATGCACAGAGTAACGCTTTCTGGCTTTGGGAATTATCTCCTTCTGCTTTGAGTGAAACGCCTCACTACATAGTATATTTTACTTATATTGGGGATTATTATTTTGATTACAGATGTCATTGACAATGTTGTATGCAACAGGAAAGGGTGATTAATGATTCTCAAGGCCAACACTATTCCCGTTGTCAACGGCCGCCGCCCCTACGACCTCGGCGACCGCGAAATCGCCGTTCACCACTTCGTCACGCGCGAGACAACGCCGGAGAATCCGTTCACACCGCACAAGCACGCGGTTCCGGAGCTGTGGTTCATCATCGAAGGCGAGGCGCTGGTGACGCTGGATGGCGTCGAGCATCCCGTCGAGAGCGGCGATTTGATCGTCATCGACCCGTGGGTGGAGCATGGCCTGCGCGCCGAGAAACAGGCGACGTGGATTTGTTTGGGATAGGGAGTATGGAGTAGGAAGTAGGGAGTACGGGGAAAACATACTTCTTACTTCTTACTTCTTACTCCTTACTCCTTACTCCTTACTCCTTGCTCCACGAGGAACACAATGCTTATCACAATCACAACAGACTTTGGCACGCGCGACGGCTACGTGGGCACGATGAAGGGCGTGATCGCGGGGATTGCGCCGGATGTGCCATGCATCGACATCACACAGGAGATTCCGCCGCAGGATGTGCGCAGCGCGGCCTACGTGCTGTGGACGGTGCTGCCGTACTTCCCGCCGGATAGCATCCACATCGTCGTGGTGGATCCGGGCGTGGGGACGGCGCGGCGGCCTATCGCGGCGCGGACGTCGTGGGGGACGCTCGTAGGGCCGGATAACGGCGTCTTCTCCTACGTGTGGGAGGCCGCCCCACCCACACGCATCGTTGAACTGGCAAATCCCGCCTATCGCAACGTGGCAGTGAGCAGTACCTTCCACGGGCGCGACATCTTCTCGCCGGCGGCGGCGCATCTGGCGCGCGGCGTCCCGTTGGACGAATTCGGCTCGGAAGTCACCGATCCGGTGCGCCTGCCCGCGCCGGTCCTCACCGTGACCGAGTCCGTGATCGCCGGTGAGGTGATCTACATCGACCATTTCGGCAACGTCATCACCAGCATCGGACGGCTGGTCTGGGATGGCGCGCTGTTGGCCCTCGATCCGGCGTTCGGCGAAGTCCCGTCAGGGATCATCAACGCCGGACGCGTCCGCGTCATCGCTGCCGGGCGCGACCTCGGCCCCGTCCGCCGCACCTACGGCGAAGTCGCGACGGGCGAACCGCTGGCCCTCGTCGGGAGCGAAGGACTGCTCGAACTTGCTGTCAATCGTGGTCACGGCGTGCAAGTGTTAGGCCTCGCAATCGGCGATCCCGTCGAAATCGCACTGCGCTGAACTGTTTACGAATCATGAATCATGATTCACGTATCACGCATCACGAAAAGGAGTTACTGATGAACGACTGCTTTGTCATAAGAGGTGGTGTGCCCCTCCGGGGAGAGATTTTTCCGAGCGGTAACAAAAACGCCGCGTTGCCCACGCTGGCGGCGACGTTGTTGACCGACGAACCGGTCATCTTGCGCAACCTCCCGGCGATCCGCGATGTAGAGGTGATGGCGGAACTGCTGCAAATCCTCGGCGTAAGTGTCGAGCGGCTGGATGCCAAGACCTGGAAGCTGCAAGCGCAGCAGGTCTGTATGCCGTCGAATGACGTGGATCGTGAGTTATTCCGCGCCATTCGCGGCTCGATTACGATCGCCGGGCCGCTCCTGGCGCGCTTGTGTGACCTCTCTCTCCCAGCACCGGGCGGCGACATGATCGGGCGTCGCCGGGTGGACACACACTTCATGGCTTTCCAGGAACTCGGCGCAGAGGTGGGGGTGGACAACGGCAGCTTCGTCCTCAAGGCCGATCATCTCACGGGAGCCGACATTTTGCTCGACGAGGCCAGCGTCACCGGCACAGAAAACGCGGTGATGGCTGCTGTCCTCGCTGACGGAATGACCACCCTCCGCAACGCTGCCTCCGAGCCGCACGTGCAGGATCTCTGTCACATGCTCAATGCGATGGGCGCGAAGATCAACGGTGTTGGCACGAACACACTGGTGATTGATGGTGTGAAGCGTCTGCACGGTGTGGACTTCACCATTGGCTCCGACCACATCGAAGTGGGCAGCTACATCGCGCTGGCAGCAGCGACGCGCGGCGAGCTGCTCATCCGCAACGCCGTGCCCCAACACCTGCGGATGACATTGATGCACCTGGAACGGTTGGGCGTCACCGTTGAGATCCGCGGTGACAACATCTTCGTACCCGCGCAGCAGTCGCTGAAGATCGTCCCTGACATGGGCGGCGCGATTCCCTCGATTGCGGACCAGCCGTGGCCGGCGTTCCCGGCGGACTTGATGAGCATCGCACTCGTCCTGGCGACGCAATCTGACGGCGTGATCATCTTCCACGAAAAGATGTTCGAGAGCCGCCTGTTCTTCGTGGACAAGCTCATCCCGATGGGCGCGCGCATTGTCCTGTGCGATCCGCACCGCGCGCTGGTCTACGGCCCCTCGCGCCTGCACGGCGACGAGATGGAAAGCCCCGACATCCGCGCGGGCATGGCGATGCTGATCGCCGCCCTCGCCGCCGAAGGCACCAGCACGATCTTCAATATCCGCCAGATCGACCGTGGCTACGAGCGCATCGAAGAAAAACTCCGCCCCCTCGGCGCCCGCATCGAACGCCGTCAGGTGGGAGCGTAGTCTCAACGGATTTAACGGATAGAACGGAAGAGACATCCGTTAAAATCCGTTCAATCCGTTGAGGAAATCTTTCTGCCTATGGATGACAAATTCCGCCAGCAGTTGAAACGTCTCGGCGTGGTGAAGGGCCTGAAGGCGCTGCAACCCGCACGCCCGCCGGTTTCTGCCGAACTGCCGCGGCAGGCGAGTTCCGCGCTGCCCGGCGATGAGCTTTCGACCCCGCACGGCCCGGTGTGGGTGGAGAAACGGATGTACCCGTCCATACATCCACACGGACGTTACGCGCTCGGCGAGATGCAGCGCCTTCCTGTGGAGGCGCTGCCGCTTTTTGGCGTGCCGAACCTGGGCGCGCGTCCTGCCTTCCTCGACACAGAAACGACCGGCCTGGCGGGCGGCGCGGGGACATTGGTCTTCCTCACCGGCATCGGCGTGTGGGAAGATGAGCACCTAACGTTGCACCTCGTCTTTCTCCGCAGTCCCGACGAAGAGTTGGCGGCGATGCGCTACATCGAGGACGTGCTGGACAATGCGACCGGCATCGTGAGCTTCAACGGCAATGGCTTCGATCTGCCACTGCTTGAAACGCGCTTCATTCTGAACCGCATGGCTCCGCGCTGGCGGGCGCTTCCGCACCTGGATTTGCTCACCGTGGCGCGGCAGCTCTGGCGCGATCATTTGGAATCCCGCCGTCTGGGCGTGCTGGAGACGGCGATTCTGCGCGTGCAGCGGACCGAGACGGACATCGAATCGTCGCTGATCCCCTGGCTCTACCGCCAATACCTGGATACCGGCGACACCGCCGATATGGTGCGCGTCTTCTACCACAACCGCATCGACGTGTTGAGCCTCGTCTCGCTGCTGGTCCACGTAACACGCATGGTCACATCCCCGGAGCAGATGGCGCTCGCGCCGGGCGAGTGGGCGGGGGTGGGGCGCGTGTACGATCACGTCGGGCGGGAGGCGGAGGCGTTCAAGGCGTGGGAACGGGCGCTTTTGCAAGAGAGCGGGACGCTGAACGAGGACACAGCCGCGCGGCTCTGGTGCGAAATGGCGCTGCGTCATAAACGCTGCGGTGCATGGGAACGGGCATTCGCGCTGTGGGATGATTGGGCGAACTGTCATCCGCTGGCCGTCGACCCGCTGGTGGAACGCGCCAAGTATTACGAATGGACAACTTGCGACCTGCGCGCCGCGCTGTTCGAAACCGACGCCGCCCTCCACCGCGCCGAACGTCATCCCAAAAGCCTCAAGCGCGCGGAACTGCTGTCCGAACTCCGGCATCGTAAAGACCGCCTGGAACGAAAGCTGGCAAGTGGAAGAATCAGCGAATCAGCGAATGAAGGAATGAGCGAGGGATGAGAATTTTACCACGAATCTCCACCAATAAAGAAAAATTAGTGAGAATTCGTGTAGATTCGTGGTTCATGAATGAGGGAGGAAGATAATGCGTTTGTTGTTGGCGACACACAATCAGGGGAAGCGCCGGGAGTGGCGGGCGCTGTTGGATGGGTTGGACGTCGAACTGTTGCTGCCCGATGACTTGGGCTTGCGCGACGACGTCGAAGAGACTGGCGAGACGTACACGGAGAACGCGCTCATCAAGGCGCGGGCGCTGGCAACAGCCTCCGGGCTGCCCACGCTGGCCGACGATTCCGGTCTGGAAGTGGATGCGCTCGAAGGCGCGCCGGGCGTGCGTTCCGCACGCTATCACCTCGGCGCGGACGAGGTGCGCTACCGGGCGTTGCTCAAAGCGTTGGACGGCGTCCCTTTGGAGCAGCGGGGCGCGCGCTTTCGCTGCATCGCGGCGCTCGTGATTCCCGGCGAAGCGGACGGCGCCCGCGAGTTCATTACCGAAGGCGTCTGCGAAGGCGTGATCAGTTTCGAGCCGCGTGGTAAAGAGGGCTTCGGCTACGATCCCGTCTTCTACCTGTTCGAGCACTCCTGCACGATGGCGCAGCTCACGGAGGAGGAGAAGAACCGCATCAGCCACCGCGCTCGCGCTGCACAGGCGATGCGTCCGATTCTGGAGGAGGCCCGGCCCTGAAGAGGCCGGGCCAAGAGGGCAAAGCCCCTGCGGGGCTACAATGCAGCCCGTAGGGCTTTGTTCTTTTTGCGCGAGGGGTTCAGCCCCGCGCTTTCGTGGATAAGCGAGAAAACGATGCTACAGAAAATCCAGTCAATGAAGCTCGAACCACCCATTCTGCTGGCGACCTTGCTTGCTGCCTGCCTGGGCGGCGCTGCGGCATGGGCAACGACGGGCGTGTTTTCCATTGGTTTGTTTATCATCGTCGCGGCGCTTGGCGTTGCGGTGCAGGTGGGATTTTGTCGAACCACTCCTTACCTATCGGAGGCCGTGCTTGTGCTGTTGCCGGTAGCTCTGTATTGGATACAGACCAGACAGTTGGACGGAGCGCCGATCTGGAGTGCGTTTGTGATTGCGTTCCCATGGTCTTATGGTTTTCGAAAGGTATTGCGCAGACAGACTTCAGTTCGCCGTATGAGTGTGCGGCTTTTGTTAACTATCTATGGGCTGTTGTTGGTCGGCGTGGTGGTTGGCGGCGTCCCTGTGTGGGGGTTGCTGTGTCTGTTATCCGCGCCGTTGGCCTGGCACGCGTACAAATCGGCGGACTCAGAACTCTCCAAGGAGTGGGCGGTAGTCACAGGGATGTTCCTCGTGGCGGGGTATCTGATCAAGGGGTTGATTCGGTAAGGAGGCAAAGACCATGAAACGATGGCTATATCTATTCATGGCTGTTTTGATCGGCGGCGTATGTCTCGTCGCTGTGTCTTGTACCGGCAAATCTCCGGGCCCCGCAAGCGTGGACACGCTCATGTTGCCAGAATTTCCTATGGCCCCGGGAACGACGTGGGTGTACACCTACATCCCTTATGAGCCGCTGGAGTCCAATCCACGGGAGATTGTGACGGCGACCTACGTGCTGACCGAAACCGTGGTGGAAACGACGGCGGCAGCGCCTTATCTCTTCGTGCGGATGCGGCGGGATGCAACCCTGGTTTCGTCGATGCCGTTGACGGCCCACTCGTTACCTGCCAGTGACTTTTGGTATGTCATCAGCGGCACGTTGGTGTTCGAGGAATTCCAGGCGCAAGACGCTAAAACCTTCGATCCCGTCGCCTCGCGCCTTTCTTACGCTTTCCCATTGATCGATGGCAAACAGTGGTGTCCGTTCCTGGACGACCCAGAGAATCCCGATAAACCCGAAGTCCTTTATTGTGAAGCGAATGGGCTGCGGACCGCCGTGGCGATAGGGGCTTATGAGACGCCCGCCGGCAGTTTCACGGATTGCTACGAAATCAGTGAGGCGTTCCTCAGCGGCGGGGTCATCCGCCAGTTCTGCAACGGCGTTGGCGTTGTGGCTACCTGGTACGATCACGGGGGAACACGCTTTGGGTTCGAGCAGACGCTTGTCGATTACATAATGCCGTCGCCATAGTTGAGTCGTGCAAAGATGACAGTCTTTCGTATCAGAGAAGCGTGTAAAACCGATTTTGTCGGCATAGCCAAAGTGCGTGTGGATACCTGGCGGGTCGCATACAAGGGCATTGTGCCTGATGATGTCCTTGAAGGTTTATCTTATCAACACACTGCCGAACGTTGGAGAGAGATTTTCTGGGAAAAGAAACGCCCTGGTGTCGCTGTTTTTGTGACCGAAAATGCGCGGAAGGATATTGTCGGTGTTGCGATTTGTGGCCCAGAGCAAAGTAAGGATCCCGCCTATCAAGGCGAAATCTATGTGCTTTACGTACTTCCCCAGTATCAGAAACAAGGCATTGGGCGCGCGCTTGTCGCTGCCTGTGTTCAACATCTACGACAACAGTTGGCAGCAGAAACGATGCTGATTTGGGCGATGGCTGAAAACCCTTATCGGAGGTTTTACGAATCTCTTGGCGGAAGAGTAGTTCGTGAGAAATCCAAAGAGATCGGCGGTAAGATGATTTTGGAAGCCGGTTATGGATGGGAAGAGATACATCAGTTCACGATGATGTAAGAGGGGACTTATGATTCATCAGCGGATATTGAGTTGGTGTTCCTATCGCAAAAAAACGCTCCTACTCGGTTTCATTGTGTTCGGTGCAGTCACTCTAATCTGGGGCATCAAGCGTCTGTTTCTTCTCTTTTTAGGTGTTTGTTTTGCGCTTTTGTACGATCCGGAAGGAGTTGCACTGGAAGTAGCGCAACAGTATCTAGACGCGGCATATAATCATCCTACTGCCGTGGAAGAAGAGTTACTCCCCTCTTGTGGCGGACATTGGTCATATGGTTGTCTAGAGTTCCTACAAGGGATAGTTGTAGATTACCCGAAACCATATACGCTAGAAATCGTGTACCGTAACTGGGAGGACGGTTTTTGCGTGATGCCAGACGGTGAAGCAGTTCATTCGTATAAGGGAACTGGAGGCAGAGGGGGGGATGAAGTTGTGATACAAGCGACCTTTTCCAATCAACAGACAGTCATCATCCATACATATGAAGGTTGTGTTGAACAATGTTATGAAGGCTCCTGGCAAATGCCGACTTGTCCAACTTGGTAATTTTTGGCCAGATGCTACAATCAGAGATTTCATACTAAAGTCTAAGGTCGTAGTAGTAGACTATGACAATGGGGAGCAATGTGAATGGATATAGTGATTTTAGAACGCGATCTACGTACCTACCGCCCCACCGGCGCGCCGCCCCTACCGGAAGGCTTCATCTGGCCACGTTACGAAGGGCTATCGGTGGGGAACCTCGCGGGAACGGTGGGGCAGGCGTTGGGCGTGACGCTGCCCGGTATGCTGCCGCCATTGCGCGATGATCTGCTCGACGGCCTGCTGGATGGCGTGCAGCGCGTCGTGCTGGTAGTGATCGATGGGCTTGGTTGGGAACAATTACAGGACGTGATGGCCCGGCGTCCCGACCTCGTCTTTCACCGCTTGGCGGCGCAGGGACGCCTGTGGCCGATCACGACGACTTTCCTTTCGACCACCAACAGCGTTTTGAGCACGATTCACACCGGGCGCTCGCCGGCGGAGCACGGCTTGCTCGCCTACAGCATGTTTCTGCGCGAGTGGCAGATGGCCGTGGAGTCGATCAGCTTCTCGGCGATCCTCAGACCGTTCACCGGGACGTTGGCCGAATGGGGCTTCGAAGCGGAGAAGTTCCTGCCCGTCCCTGCCATTGGGCAATTGCTCGCTGTGCAAGGTGTAGCCTCCTGTGCGCTCACACTTAGTGAGTTTGTCGAGACGCCGCTTTCCCTGATGCACAATCGGGGGATGCAGGATGTGTTCGGCTGCGCGTCGGCGTCTGACTTCTGGCTGAGCTTGCGGCGTATCCTTGAACAGCGCCACGATGAGCGCTGCTTTGTGAGTGCGTACTGGAGCGCCGTGGATACGCTCGCGCACCGCCACGGCCCGCTCGATGAGTCCGGCGATGCGGAAATCGTCTCACTGGCGCTGCTGATGGAAGAAATCTTCCTCAACCGGCTCGCGCCCGCCGCCCGCGAGGGTACACTGCTGCTCCTGACCGCCGACCACGGGCAGATCGCCACGCCGCCTAAATCCGCAATTCTGCTGGACCGGCATCCCGCGCTGCTCAACGCGCTGTTTCTGCCGCCGTTGGGCGAGTCACGCGTGCCCTTCTTCTACATCCGCGAGGGGCAATACGAGACGGTGCGGCAGTATGTAGACGAGCACTTCGCAGGACACTTCATCTTTTTCTCACAGGGCGAACTCCTGCGCAGCGGCTTGCTCGGCCCCGGCGTCCCTTACGTCGAAACGCCACATCGCCTGGGCGACATTGTCGGCATCGCCACCGGCAACGCCCATTTCGCGCGTGCCGCGGAAGTGCTCAAGAAAAAGTCGACGCTCGGTCGCCACGGTGGGTTGACGCCAGAAGAGATGCTCGTGCCGTTGCTGGCCGTGCGGTTAGATTCCTGATTTAAGATTGTGGATTTTAGATTTTGGATGATAGTGGGTGATTTCTTCGCTCATTCGCTGATTCTTAATTCTTGAAGGGGGGTCTCAATGCAAACAATACGTTACGTACTCGTTGGTTTAGGAAATCTGGGTCGTCGCTTCTGTGAAGTGATCGCCGAAAAGGATGCGCTGCTGCGCGAGCGGTACGGTCTGGAACTGGTGCTCGTGGGGGCGGCGGATAGCCGGGGCGCGGCTTACGATGCGAATGGCCTCGACCCGGCGCGCGTCGCGCAGATCAAGCAGGATGGTGGTTCGGTTGGTGCGTATCCCGACGCCGGGCGCGCCGGATGGGATTCGCTGTCGCTGGTCGAAGCAGCGGACGCCGATCTGTTGTTGGAAGCGCTGCCCGTCAATTTGGACAAAGGCGCTGAGCCGGGACTGAGTTGTATGCGGGCGGCGATGCGCAAGGGGATGAACGTCGTTGCGCCGGACAAGGGGCCGCTGGTGCTGGCCTACCGCGAACTGCACGACTTGGCAAGGGCTAACGGCGTGCAACTCCGTTTCGACGGTACGGTCGCGGGCGGATTGCCAGCGATCAACCTGGGCGCGCGGGATTTGCGCGGCGCGGTCGTGGAGCGCATGGAGACTGTGCCCAATCTCGTCACCGGCTACGTGATGGACATGCTCGCCGGCGGCGTTCCGTGGGATGCGGCGCTGGAGCGTGCGCGCGCCGAAGGTGTGCTCGAAGCCGATCCCTCTTGGGATTTGGACGGTTGGGACGCGGCGGCGAAACTCGTCATCTTGACGAACGCCGTGGTAGGCTTCCCCGCTACATTCGACGATGTCACGCGCGCCGGTATTGCGACCGTCAGTACAGAGGCGTTAGTCGCGGCGCGCCAACAGGGGCAGCGTTATCGTCTGCTCGCCCGCGCCGAACGCCAGCCGGACAATGGCTACGCACTCTCGGTCACGCCTACGCCGCTGTCGCCGGATCATCCGCTTGGACGGCTTGGCCTCAAACAGATGGGCGTCGTCTACACCACCGACATCTACGGCGTCATCACCGCGATCATCGACGAGCCGAACCCGATCCCCTCGGCGATGACGATGCTGCGGGATTTGTTGGACATTTACATTTGACAATTCACCTGACTCTCATATAATCAGGTCAACGTAATCCGTCAAAGACGGTGAACGGGAGGAGTAGGCGATTGAGAGAGCAGTTCTCTCAGTCACTGGGAACAGAGAATAGGGTCACCGGCTGAAAGCCCTTGCAGTGACAGATCGTCGAAGGTCGCCCGGGAGTTGAGCGACTGAATTGGGGATGTCCCCCAATAGGTCGCTACGGGATCGCCCGTTATAGCGAGCATTCATCGCTTAGGCCGTGGATGGCAGAGTGCGCCGGTGTCGCCGGCGAATCAGGGTGGTACCGCGAAGGCCCACTTCGTCCCTGGACGGAGTGGGCCTTTTTGTGCGTCAACGGATCGAACGGATTTTAACGGATTCTCTTTCCGTTCTCTCCGTTGAATCCGTTGAGCATTTTGGAGGACTGACATGGCTGCTTTACCGAAACGTTACGATCCGAAAACCGAGGAACCGCGCTTGCAGGCGTTCTGGCAGGCACAGGGCGTGTATCACTTCGGCGCGAACGACGACACGCGCCCGATCTACTCGATTGACACCCCGCCGCCGACCGTCTCCGGTCACCTGCACCTGGGACACGTCTACTCGTACAGCCACCCCGATTTCGTGGCGCGGTTCTGGCGGATGAACGGCTACAACGTCTTCTATCCGATGGGCTACGACGACAACGGCCTGCCCACGGAGCGTCTGGTCGAAAAATGGGAAGGCATCCGCGCCGTCGAGGTGGGGCGCGAGGCATTCATCGAGCGCTGTCTGTCGGTGAGCGAACAGGCGGAGCGGGATTACCAGGCGCTTTGGCAACGGCTCGGCCTCTCGATAGACTGGCGTTACACCTACCGTACGATTGATGCGGAATCGCGGCGCATCGCGCAGCTTTCGTTCCTCGATCTCTACCGGAAGGGCCTGGTCTACCGCAAAGAAGCGCCCGCGATCTGGTGCCCGGAGTGCCAGACGGCGATTGCCCAGGCCGAACTGAGCGACCTCGACCGCGAAAGCACGTTCTACACGCTGGCGTTTGCGCTGGAAGATGGCAGCGTGTTGGAGATCGCCACCACCCGCCCGGAACTGCTGCCCGCCTGTGTGGCGGTCTTCGTTCACCCCGACGACGCGCGTTACGCGGCGTTGGTCGGCAAACAGGCGCGCGTGCCGTACTTCGATCAGTGGGTGCCGATCCTGACCGATCCCGGGGCCGACCCGGAGAAGGGCACGGGCGCGGTGATGTGTTGCACCTTCGGCGATGCGGCGGACGTGGCGTGGTGGTACACGCACAACCTGCCGCTGCGCGTTGCGCTGGACCGCGCCGGGCGGATGACCGATCTGGCGGGCGACTTCGCGGGACTGCTGTCGCGCGAAGCCAGGCAGCAGATTGTGGCGGCGCTGGCAGAGCGCAGCCTGCTCCTGGACGAGCGCCCCACCGCGCAGTCGGTGCGCGTCCACGAGCGGTGCGACACGCCGGTCGAGTACATTGTGGCGTCGCAGTGGTTCGTCCGCGTGCTCGACTTCAAAGACGAGTTTTTGGCCTCCGGCGCGCAGGTGCGCTGGCATCCCGATCACATGGAAACCCGTTTCCGCGAGTGGGTCGAAAACCTCAACTGGGACTGGTGCATTTCCCGCCAACGCTACTACGGCGTGACGTTCCCGGTCTGGTACTGTGACGCCTGCGGCGCGGTGATCCTCGCCGCTGACGACGAACTGCCCGTAGACCCAACCACGCGCCCGCCGTCTCAACCGTGTGCCTGCGGCAGTACATCCTTCACGCCGGAGACGGACGTGATGGATACCTGGGCTACGTCATCGCTCTCCCCGCAGATCGTGGGGCAGTGGTTGGCGAACCCGGCGCTCCACGCGAAGGTCTACCCCTTCTCACTGCGCCCGCAGGCCCACGAAATCATCCGCACCTGGGCGTTTTACACGATTGTGAAGTCGCACCACCACTTCGACGCGACGCCGTGGACTGATGCGGCCATTTCGGGGTGGGGGCTGGCCCCGGAGGGCGCGGGCAAAATCAGCAAGAGTCGCGGCGGCGGGCCGATGCCGCCGATGGAGATGCTCGAACAATATTCGGCGGACGCCGTGCGTTATTGGACATCGAGCACTGGCTTCGGCAAGGACTCGATCATCAGCGAAGAAAAAATCCAGACCGGCGCGAAATTGACCACCAAATTGTGGAACGTCGCCCGTTTCGCCGAACGGTTTTTGACGCCGCCGGCCTCTCCGCCGTCATTGACTTCCCCCCCCACGGAGGGGATTGAGGGGGGGCTATCTCCAGCCGACCGCTGGATTCTCGCCCGCACCCAACGCCTGATTCGCCGCGTCACTGATTTGTTCCAGGGGTACGACTACGCCGCTGCCAAGAGCGAAATCGAGACTTTCTTCTGGCGCGATTTGGCGGATAATTACCTCGAAATGGCGAAGCTCCGCCTGTACAATGAGGACACAGCCCTTGAGGACACGGGGGCATCTTTCACCGTTGACCACGTCCTGCTGGCGACGCTCAAGCTGTTCGCGCCGTTCCTGCCGCACGTGACGGAGACCATTTACCAGGCGCTCTTCGTGGAGCGCGACGGCGCGATGTCCATTCACGTGTCGCAGTGGCCCCAGCCGGACGCGCGCTTCGAGGATGCGGATGCCGAAACTTTCGGTGAGACATTGGTCGAAATCGCCACCGCCGTCCGGCGCTACAAGAGCGAGCGCGGCCTCTCGCTCGGCGCGGAAATCGGCCCGCTACACCTGGCGACGCGCGACGCCGCCCTGGCGGAGCAATGCCGTGCGGCAGCACAAGACCTCGTCAGCGTCACGCGCGCGCAGCGTGTCGAAGTCGTTGATGCGCTTGACGGGGAAGGTATAATACTCTTGGATAGTGAAATCCAGGTGGCTTTGATAGAGTACACGGATGAACAAGGATTTCACGGATAATAAAGAAAAAATCCGTAACATCCGTGTACCACTTGAGTAATGTGGGAGATACTGTTGGATATTGCAGCCTTGAATGAGCGTTTCGAGCGTGCCTCCACCGAGGAGATTCTGCGCTGGGCCTGGGAGACGTTCGCGCCGGACGTGGCGGCGAGTTCGTCCTTCCAGACGCAGAGCGTGCCGCTGCTGCACGTCATTTCGCAGGTGTGCCCGGAGATGCCGGTCATTTTCATCGACACCGGCTTTCACTTTCCGGAGACGCTGGCCTTTCGGGATAAGTTGCAGGCGCAGTTCAACCTCAACATCCTCACTGTGCGCCCGACGGTGACGCAGAGCGAGTTGTTGGAGCAGTACGGCGAAGCGTTGTACCGTCACGACCCGGATTTGTGCTGCTACATCAACAAGGTGCAGCCGATGGAATGGATTACAGCGCGGATGAAGGCGCTGGTAGCGGGCGTGCGCCGAGATCAGACTGCCAATCGGCAGGCGATGACCGTGTTGCACCAACCGGCGAAAGGACCGTTGCAGATTCATCCGATGTTAAACTGGGCGAAAGCCAACGTACAGGCGTACCGCCAGGCGCACAATTTGCCCGCGCATCCACTCTACGCGCGTGGCTATGTCAGCGTCGGATGCGCGCCGTGCACGCGCCCGGTCTTCCTCGGCGAGGATGAGCGCGCCGGGCGGTGGGCGGAGTCCGACAAGAAGGAATGTGGTTTGCATTTGGATTGGCAAGAGGAGGCGAAAAAACATGGGCAATAAACCGGTTATTCTAGTCACAGGCGGCGCGGGCTACATCGGCTCGCAACTGGTCCGCGACATTGCGCTCGACCCCCGATTTGCGGGCGTCACGGTGCGCATTTACGACAGCCTGCGTCACAAGAACTACAGCGGCTTGATGGATTTGCCGGTAGAAGGGCGTTACGAATTTGTCGAGGGCGACATCCTCGACCGGCTGAACTTGCAACGCGCGATGCAGGACGCCGTTGCCGTTTTCCACCTGGCGGCAATCGTCACCACCCCGTTGAGCTTCGATCACCCGGAGTGGACGGAGCAGATCAACCACTGGGGAACGGCAGCAGTCGTGGATTGCATGGTCCGCGCGGGGGTGACGCGCATGATTTACTGCAGTTCCGCCAGCGTCTACGGGCCGGGCGGGCCGTTCAAGGAGACCGATCCATGCCGCCCGATCGGCCCTTACGCCACGGCGAAACGCAAAGCAGAGGATGAGGTGCGCCAGGCGGAGGAACGCGGCCTCGAAGCGACGATTGTGCGCCTGGGCACCACGTTTGGCAGCGCCCCGGCCATGCGCTTCGATGCCAGCGCCAACCGCTATGCCTATCTCGCGGGTGTGCGCCGCCCGATGGTGATCTACGGCACCGGTGGACAGGTGCGCCCGCTGATCCACATCCGCGATGCTTCCAGCGCGCTGCGGCTCTGCCTGGCCGATCCGGCTTTTATTGGTGAGACGGTCAACGCGGCGACCGAACACCCGTCGCTCAACGACATTGCCGCCACCGTGCAGCGTCTCATGCCCGAAGCGACGACGCGCTACACCGACCAGGACATCCTTAGCGAAATCAGCTTCGACGTGGACGCTTCCAAGCTGATGGGCATGGGCTGGACGCCACAGGTCAATCTGGAGGCGGGGTTGAGGGAAGTCCTTGAGCGTTGGAAGGGGTTTTAGCGATATCATTTGTGGTGTATTCGATGTTAGCTGGCTGAAATTCGCACTATGAAAGGATACAGATGCGCAAAGTACACGTTATATTCAAGGGTCTCTTTTGTGTGATGATGTTCCTGAATGTAATGAATCAGGCGAGTTATGCTAAAGCATCTGGACCAGATGATGACTCGCTTGGGGATAACGTATACACAAACAACTATTTCTCATTTCACCTACTCATACCTGACGATTAGTATATTGCAGACGATCAAACTATCCAAAGTTTGCGACAATCTGCAGAGAATCTCACGGGAGAAAAGCCGGAAACAACAGATTACCTGTTATTATTGGTATCTGAATACCCGGCAGGAACATTGAGTGATTCCAATCCTTCGATATTGATCGCAGCAGAAAACCTATCTCAATTCGCCAGAGTCAATAATGGTCAAGAGTACTTATCGCAACTCTCTGGAGCACTCGCAAAACAGGCTCCCTATACGATAAGTGAAGTTTATGAGTATCCGCTAGACGAGATACCATTTTATAGGTTTGATTCAGAAGTTGATACAGAAGTCGGTAAGATTAGGCAGTCATATATTGCTGTGGCGTCTGAAGAGTACATATTGAGCTTTAGCCTCACAGGTAAGACCGTAGAAGAAATGAGTCGGTTGGAAAGCATCATCGTTTCTGGTAATTATGAATTGATGTCAACGGAAGTAAACAGTTCCATAAGGAAGCCTGTCTCATCTCTGCAAGGAATTCTTGCATTGGGGCTTATGGTAGGAGGGGGTGTTTTGATGATCCTAGATCAATGGGTTAAGCGACGGAATGCCAAAAAACTGAACTCAAAAATGCTCTAAAGGATGAGCAAGCACTAGACCAACAAAATGTATGAGTTTGGAGGTGGACTATGAGTGAGATCGATGCGCGTAATCCAAAACAGGAAGAATCTCCTCTGCCGGAAGCCGTGGACATGGAATACGCCGGGAGTGTGTGGGAAATGTTGATCAGCTTAGGTGAGGAGATCGGCAGGGCATGGCAATCACCTAAGAACGGAGTGGAGTTGCTATCTGAAATGCGTCGTTAGGTCGCGCAAAGGCATAATTTACTGAAAAGCTGTGACCGGCCTCCGACCACGTCAACGTATGCGTGCGCGGGCACGGTCAGAGACCGGCCCGAGCGCAGGACAAAATCTGCTTAATCTGCGTGCAACCTTTGGTTGCCTATCTGCTGACAATAGAGGGGAACTCATGACCGAATTATCCAAAACTTACAATCCGAAAGAACACGAACAACGTCTGTATCACTGGTGGGAGTCCGAGGGCTACTTCAAGCCGGAAACGCTCATCGCAAAAGGGGTGGCTTCGCCGGGTGGTGAGCGCTTCTGCATCACCATGCCCCCGCCGAATGTGACGGGCATTTTGCACCTGGGCCACGCGATGACGGCCGCAATCGAAGACCTGATGACGCGCTATTACCGGATGCGCGGCTTCGAAACGCTGTTCCTGCCCGGCTCCGACCACGCCGGGATCGCCACGCAGAACGTCGTTGAGCGTGAGTTGGCGAAAGAAGGGCTGACGCGCCACGACCTGGGCCGCGCCGCCTTCATCGAAAAGTGTTGGGAATGGAAAGGCAAGACGCACGCGCGCATCACCGACCAGCATCGGCAACTCGGCATCACCTGCGACTGGGAGCGCGAGCGCTTCACGCTCGATCCGGGCTTGAGCCACGCCGTGCGCACCGCGTTCCACACGCTGTACGAGCGTGGCTTGATCTATCGCGGGCCGTACATGGTCAACTGGTGCCCGCGCTGCGAGTCGGCGATTTCCGACCTGGAAGTGGAACCGACGGAGCACGATAGCCACCTCTGGCACATCCGTTATCCTGTAGTGGATGAGGCGTGGGCCGGCCCGCAGTATCCGTGGGGCAGTGGACGCTGGGCCGAGGGCGCGACGACCTTCATCGAAATGGCGACCACCCGCCCGGAGACGATCCTCGGCGACAGCGGCGTCGCCGTTCACCCCGAAGATCCGCGCTGGCAAGCACTCGTCGGTAAAATGGCGGTTCTGCCTGCGATTGGTCGCGCGATCCCCATTGTGCCGGATGAGGCGGTGCAGCCCGAATTCGGCACGGGCGCGGTCAAGGTGACGCCCGCCCACGATCCCACCGACTACGAGATCGGTGCGCGCCACAATCTGCTGCAAATCGACGTGATGACACCGACCGGGACGATGAACGCCGAGGCCGGGCCTTACGAGGGACTGGAACGCTACGCCTGCCGCAAGGCGATTGTGGCCGATTTCGAGAAAGAGGGCTTGCTCGTGAAAATCGAGCCGTATCATCACAGCGTCGGCCACTGCCAGCGCTGCGATACGATCATCGAGCCGCGCATCAGCACGCAATGGTTCGTCCGCGCCAAACCGCTGGCGGAAGAGGCGATTCGCGTCGTCCGCGACGGGACAATGCGCATCATTCCCGACCGCTTTGAGAAAACGTGGTTCCACTGGATGGAGAACATCCGCGACTGGTGCATCAGTCGTCAACTGTGGTGGGGCCACCGCATCCCGGTGTGGTATTGCCAGGATTGCGACTTGCAATGGAGCGCCGTCGAAGACCCGGCGCAGTGCCCCAAGTGTGGCAGCAGCATGATCGCGCAGGACGAGGACGTGCTCGACACGTGGTTCTCCTCCGGGTTGTGGCCGTTCTCCACGCTCGGCTGGCCCGAAGACACCGCCGACATGCAGCGTTTCTTCCCCACCGACATGCGCGAGACCGGCTACGACATCCTCTTCTTCTGGGTGGCGCGCGAGACGATGTTGTCGATGGCGCTGCTCGAACAAGCGCCATATTCGACCGTCTACCTGCACGGCCTCATCCGCAACGAGCGCGGCGAGAAGATCAGCAAATCCATGCCCGATGCGTGGAAATACGACCCGCTCTACATCATCGACGAATACGGCACGGACGCGCTGCGCTACACGCTCAGCACCTCCTCCACGCCCGGCAACGATATGAACCTCGATCCGCGCCGGTTGGAAGGCGCGCGCAACTTCGCCAACAAAATCTGGCAGGCCGCGCGGTTTATTCTGATGAACGTGAAAGACGCAGACCTGTCAGGTGTAGAAAGCCTGACGGGTCTGGAACTCGAAGACCGCTGGATTCTCAGCCGTGTGGAGCGCCTCACAGGTGATGTCTTTGCGTTGATGGAGACGCAGCAGTACGGCGAGGCCGGACGGCGCGTGCGCGATTTCCTGTGGGATGAGTTCTGCGACTGGTACATCGAGGCGAGCAAAGTGCGGCTTTACGCGGAAGACGCCAACAAAGACACGCCGCGCATCGTACTGCTGACCGTGCTCGAACGCGCGCTGCGCCTCTTGCACCCCTTTATGCCGTTTGTGACCGAGGCGCTCTGGCAGGCGCTGCCGGAATTTGTGAGACAAGGTGAAGCCCTTATCATTGCACCGTGGCCGATGCAGGATGCCGCCTTGCTCGACGACGAGGCCGAAACGCAGATGGCGTTGCTGATGGACCTTATCCGCGGGATCCGCAACGTGCGCTCGGAGTACAACGTCGAGGCCGGGCGGCGCGTCGCCGCGACCGTGGCGGCGGGCGCAAGCGCGGCGGTGATCGACGCGCGGCGTCCGGTGCTGACGTTCCTTGCGCATCTGAACGCGGACGCGCTTGAGATCGTGGCGGCGTGCGAACCGGTGGCGCAGTCGGCGTCGGTGTTGGCGGGGGATGTCGTCGTCTACTTGCCGCTCGCTGGGCTGGTGGACCTCGACGCGGAGCGGGCGCGGCTGAACAAGGCGCTGGAGAACCTGGAAGGTCGCATCAACGGCAGCCGCCAGCGTCTCGCCGGCCCCTTCGCCGAGAAAGCGCGACCGGATGTCGTCCAGCGCGAGCGTGAAAATCTGGCGGCGATGGAAGCCGAAGCGGCGCAAGTCCGCGAGCAACTGGCGCGGTTGGGATAGTCTTCTTCTCTTGCATCTCAGAGCGACCCGGGAGGGGTTTTCGAACGCAGTCACGCGTTCGAAAACCCCTCTTCTTCTTTCCCACAGCGCGTTATGCTGTATAATGTCTTCCTTAAGCTTAGAAAGGAGCACATGGCGAAGACCTACGTTTCCCTGGACTTAGAAACGACCGGACTGGATCCCATGCGGGATGCGATCATCGAAATCGGTGCGCTGCGCTTCGATGGTGATCAGGTTTTGGAGACTTTCTCTACTTTTGTTAATCCCGGGCGGAAAATCCCCCCGTTTGTCACCGAATTGACCGGCATCACCAACGCGCACGTGGAAGGCGCGCCGGGTGGGCGCCAGGCGACGTACAAATTAGCCGATTTTGTGGGACGCGATCTGGTGGTTGGGCACAATATCAGCTTCGACCTGGCCTTCCTACGCCAGCACAACGTCCTGCGCGGCAATCCCTCGATTGACACCTTCGACCTCGCCGGCATTTTGGTGCCGCACGCCGGGCGCTACAGTTTGGCAAACCTCGTCCGCGAGCTGGCGATCGATCTGCCGGAGCAGACGCACCGCGCGCTTGACGACGCGGTGATGGCGCACGCACTCTATATGGCACTGATGGGCCGCGCCGCACAATTGCCGCAGCAGATGTTGCAGGAGCTTGTGCAACTGGGGCAGCGCATCCAGTGGGGACCGATCAACTTTTTCCGCGACGCGCACTACGTCCGCCAGCGCCAGGGATTCAGCGGCGGCATCGGCGCGCAGTTGGCATCGAAGCGCGGTGGTGACGCGGCCGGCCCGCTGTTCGCCGAGGACGAGGAGCTTTATGCCCCCCTGGAGCCGCGCCGCGAACCGCGTCTTATCGATCTGGACGCGCTCTCCGCATTGTTGGACGACGACGGCTCGCTCGCCGAGACGTTTGCGGAGTACGAATACCGCTCGCAGCAGGTGGAAATGCTCCAGGCCGTGGGACACGCGTTCAATGAGAGCCAGCATTTGATGGTCGAGGCCGGCACCGGCACGGGGAAGTCGCTGGCTTACCTGCTGCCCGCGATTGAGTGGGCGGTGCAGAATCGCCAGCGGGTGGTGGTTTCGACCAACACGATCAACTTACAGGAGCAATTGGCGAACAAGGATTTGCCCGAATTGGCCGAGGCGCTCTACGAATTCAAATACCAGGTGCTCAAAGGACGTTCGCACTACCTGTGCCGCCAGCAGTTCCAGGCGTTGCGGCGGCGCGGCCCCGTCACCGAGGATGAGATGCGCGTGCTGGCTAAGGTGCTGCTGTGGCTGCCCAATACGCTCGACGGCGATGGCGATGGGCTTTTCATGCCGACCGGGCAGGAGCAGGCCGTCTGGTACGGGATTTCGGCGGCCAACGACGCCTGCGATCCGGAGCATTGCCCGTTCTTCCAGAGCGACCGCTGCTTCTTCTACCGGGCGCGGGCAAAGGCCGAAGGCGCGCACGTGCTTATCGTCAACCACGCGCTGCTGTTGGCTGACATCGCCGCGCAGAACCGTGTGCTGCCGGAGTACGAGCTGCTCATTATCGACGAGGCGCACCACCTCGAAAGCGCCGTGACGGACGCGTTGCGCTACACGGTGAGTTGGCCGTCGCTACACCGGGTTTTCGAGGATTTGTTGTACTCGCGCCAGGCATCCACCGGTTTGCTGGAGATGGTATTGAGTCTGGCAGAGGGTCAGCCGCGCAAGACGGCGGCCGGCCTACAGGATGCCTGTGTGCGTTTACAGGATGCCGGAGAGCGCGTCGATCATTTGTTGGAGATGCTGTTCTCGGATATCGAGACGTTCCTCAATGAGCACGTCGATCAGAATGATAGCTACGCCGTGCGGGTGCGTCTCACGCCGAAGATGCGCCTAGAACATGGTTGGGACGACGCGGTGCGCGGGTGGGCGCAGGTCCAGCCGCATTTCTCCACGCTCGTGGACGGGCTGACGCTGCTGGCTGCCGGTCTGGAGGAACTGAGTTCCGCCGAAGCGCCCGGCTTCGACATGGCCCACGCGCGGCTGTTGGGCATCAAGCGGCAGTTGGACGCGGCTTACACCCAGCTTGGACCGTTCGTCACTGCGCCGCAGGAGAACTACATCTATTGGCTGGAATCGCAGAACAACTATCCATTCACGTGTAACGCCGTTCCTCTGCACGTGGGCACACTGGTCCGCGAGCATTTGTTTGACAAGAAACGCTCGGTCATCCTGACCTCGGCGACGTTGCGCGTTGAAAACAGCTTTGACTACATGAAAGACCGGTTGAGCGCGCAGAAGGCGGAAGAGCTGGCTGTCGGCTCGCCCTTTGATTACCAATCCGCAGCGCTGCTCTACATCGTCACCGACGTGCCTGAACCGCGCAACCCCGGTCACCAGCAGATTCTGGATCAAACCCTGATCGAATTGTTCCGTGCGACGCAGGGCCGGGCGTTGACACTGTTCACGTCGTATGTGCAACTGCGGGCTACGGCGCAGGCCATTACCGGGAAACTGGCGCAGGACGGCATCACGGTCTACGCGCAGGGGAGCGGCAGCTCGCGCGCGCAACTGCTCGATAACTTCAAGCGCACTGAGAAGGCCGTTTTGCTCGGCACGCGCTCGTTTTGGGAAGGCGTGGATGTGCCCGGCGATGCGCTCTCGTGCCTGGTGATCACCAAGTTGCCCTTCGACGTGCCCAACGACCCGATCATCGCCGCGCGCGCCGAGGGGTACGACGATCCGTTCAACGAGTACATGGTGCCGGAGGCTATTTTGCGCTTCACGCAGGGCTTTGGGCGGCTGATTCGCACCGCGACGGATCAGGGGATCGCCGTGGTGCTGGATCAGCGCGTACTGACCAAGCGTTACGGCCAGCGCTTCCTCGACTCGCTGCCCGATCCGCTCATCCGCCAGGGAACGCGCGCGCAGCTTCCCGACATCGCCGAACGCTGGCTTTCCGGCAAACCGCTGCCCGTCGATGCTGGAAACGGTGCCGATTTCGACGGCAATTGGGCCGCCCCCCCCCCCGAAGAACCACCTTGGTTCTGGGGCGCCTAGCCGATTTTGGATTTTAGATTTTCGATTATCCACTCATTCGCCGATTCTTTGATTCTTGATTCATGATTCATTGGAGGTCTTATGCGTATCGTCGTTGATGCTTTTGGTTCGGATGCGTGCCCTGGGCCGGATGTGGCCGGGGCGGTGATGGCGGCCAGGGAGTGGCAGGACGAGATTATCTTGGTGGGGCCTGAGGATCGCACGCGCGCGGAGCTGGCGAAGCACGACACCCAGGGGCTAAACATCCGCATCGTCCACGCGCCGGACGTGCTGACGATGGCCGATCACTCCGAGGAGGTGCGCGCCAAGGAGAATTCGTCCATGCGCGTGGGAATGCGCATGGTGAAGAACGGCGAGGCCGACGCCTTCGTCTCCGCTGGGAACACGATCGCCTGCCTCTCTGCCGCGATTTTCGACCTGCGCCGTATCCCCGGCATTCGCCGTCCGGCGCTGGCGACGGTCTACCCGGTGACGTTGCAAAAGGCGGTCTTCCTGGACATGGGCGCGACCGCCGATCCCAAGCCGGAGTATCTGCTGCAATTCGCGCAGATGGGCGTCATCTACGCGGAGAACATCCTCAAGATTGCCAATCCGCGGGTGGGGCTTCTGGCCAACGGCGAAGAGGAAGAGAAGGGGACGATGGTGCTGCGGGATACCTTCGCGGTTTTCTCGCAGAGCGGCTTCAACTTCGTTGGCAACGTCGAGCCGAAGGAGGCGGTCAAAGGCCACGCCGATGTCATCGTCACCGACGGTTTCACGGGCAACATTCACATCAAGACGGCGGAGGCGGTGGCCTCTTTCATCAAGATGATGATCAAGCTCGATGTGTTGGGCCGTCCACTGTCGAAGGTGGGGCTGGTCTTGCTGCTCCCGGCTTTGATTGTGGGATTGCCCGGGTTGCTCTGCCTTTGGCCGGGTTTGAAAAGGGCGATCAAGCGGCTGGATTACTCCGAAGTTGGCGGCGGGCTGCTGCTAGGTGTGGATGGCGTGGTGATCGTGGGACACGGGCGTTCCAATGCCAAAGCGGTGAAGAGCGCCATTCTCCGAGGTCGTGAAGCCGTAGCCGCGCAAATCATCCCCACGATTAAGGCCGGGCTGGAAACGCAACGACAGGTGTCCAATGGCTGAGAGAGCGCGCGTCGTCGTCACCGGTGTGGGTGCGATCACGCCGGTTGGGTTGTCCGTGTGCGAGACGTGGGAGAGTGCGCTTGCCGCGAAGTCCGGCATCGCGCCGATTGAACGGTGCGACACGACGGATTGGCCAGTGCGGATTGCCGGAGAGATCAAGAACTTCGAGCCGGAGCGGTACGTACCGCGCAAAGAGGCGCGGCGGATGGCGCGTTGTTCGCTGTTTGCGATCGCTGCAGCGCAGGAGGCGTTGGCAGACGCGCAGCTTTCCACGCCTTTGCCGGATCCGGAGCGCGCTGGCACCGTCATCGGCGTGGGGATGGGCGGGCTGGACGTCGCGCTTGAGCACAGCGCCAAATTGTGGCGTCAAGGGCTGGTCGGTGTCAATCCCTTTGCGCTGGCGGCCTCGCTGCCGAATATGCCTTCGTATCACGTCAGCCTGCTGGCGGGCGCGCAGGGGCCGATCACCACGCCCGTTGCCGCGTGCGCGACAGGCTCACAGGCGATCGGCGAGGCGACTAATCTCATCCGTCACGGTTGGGCCGACATGGTCATCGCTGGTGGCGCCGAGGGATTGATCATCGACGTGTCGGTCATCGGTTTTGCGGTGATGGGGGCGCTTTCGCGGCGCAACGACGAACCGCAGCGTGCGAGCCGCCCCTTCGATAAGGACCGCGATGGGTTCGTGATCGCTGAAGGTGCGGGTGTTCTGATCCTGGAACGGCTGGAGCACGCGCTCGAACGCGGCGCGCACATCTACGGTGAAGTACTCGGATATGCAACCTCGTCGGATGCGTACCACATTGCGCAACCTGATCCCGAGGCGCGCGGGGTGCGCCGGGCGATGCAGTGGGCGTTGAAAGATGCGGGTGTCGCGCCGGAAGACGTGGATTACGTCAACGCGCACGGCACCTCTACGCCGTTGAACGACACCGTCGAGACGTTCGCATTGAAGAAAGTCTTTGGCGATCACGCCTACAAGCTGGCGATCAGTTCCAACAAATCCATTTTTGGGCATACGATGGGAGCCGCGGGCGCAATCGAGACCATTTTGACGTTCAAGATGTTTGAGGAAGGGGTGATTTTGCCCACGCTGAACCTCGATGAACCGGACTCGGACTGCGACCTCGATTACGTGCCCTGGAAACCCCGTCCGATGAACGCACGCATCGCGCTGAAAAACGCCTTCGGCTTCGGCGGGCAAAATGCTTGCCTGGTGCTGTCCCGTTGGAATGGAGCGGTGTGATCGGTAATCGGTAACTGGTAATCGGTGATTACCGGATACTTGTCCTAATTGCCGATTACTGGTTACAAATCACTACTTGCCTGGAGGAATTATGCGTCTGATTGAAAATGAGAAACAGATCAAAATCCGCACCCGTATGGGTGAAATCGCGCCGCTGGCAGGTGTTGGTCTTTCCCTTGGCGGTATAGCCATTCTGTTCTGGAGGTCGGAATGGCTCTGGATTGGGATGATTGTGATGTGGGTGGGTTTGATGGCCTCAATGATCGGCAGTTACTTCAGCGGGCGCTACCTGGGACCGCTGGCGCATCACACAAAAGTGACCGACGCTCTGAAGGGGCTGGAAAACAGTTTTACGCTGCTGGCATACAAAACCCCCGCCGCCTTTGTGGTGGTGGATGCTGGCGGGCTGACGGTGATCTTGGTCCGGTCGCAGGGTGGGCGCATCACGTATGCGAACGGCAAATGGAAGCAGCAGGAGAAAATGGGGGGACTCAAACGTTTCGCCGGTCAAGAGGGGGTGGGACGCCCGGAGCAGATGGCGCAGGTGGAGATGGACGACCTGAACCGCTTCTTGCGCAAGCGATTGCCCGAAGGGGTGGAGATTCCGGTGCGCGCGGTGATCCTCTTCGTGCATCCCGATGTGGTGCTTGAGGTCGAAAATCCGCCCATGCCGGTGTTCCGCGCGCCGGAGCTGAAGCGCTGGTTGCGGAAGGAAGGTCGCCGTCCCAATCTGCCCAAAGAGACGTTGGCGCAGTTGTATGCGGTGTTGGAAATCGAAGCTGAGTAACACATATCTTGAAACAGAAAACGGCCCTACATTGTGTAGGGCCGTTTTGCATATATCTGATGACGTTACGGCAGAGGAGGCGGGGCTGCGCCGAACAGATTGTTCAAGTCGGAGACTTCGCTTGCCTTGGCCCAGTTCGCCATACCGGCCTTCCAGACCAACGTGTCGCGGGTCAACTGGCCCGACTGGACGTGTTGTTGCAACGTCGCCATATCGAATGGTCCTTGCTGCTGCCCGCCGATAGCGACGTAGAACGCGGCAGCCTGCGGGATCGGCGGCGGCGCGGCGGCTGGCGCGGCCTGCTGCGGTGTGGCAGCTTGACCGAGCATCTGGCCCATTGCTGCCCCGAGTCCAACCCCGGCGCCCAACCCGATGCCCGATCCGGCTGCGCCCTGGTTCTGCGCGGCTTCGCGCATCGCCTGCGCGCCCTGATACTGCATGTAAGCGCCCATATCGCCGATCGCACCCATTGAGGCGCGGGCGTCAATGGCCTTTGCCGTCTCCTCAGTAGGGGAGATGGATTCCACGTAGAATGAGTTGAGCGTGACGCCCCGCGAGGCGAATTCTTCCTGCGCCTTCGCGCGCACCCCGGCCCCCAACTCCTCGACAAAGGCCGCCATCTGGATGATCGACTTGCCCATCTCGCCGATGAGGTCCATCATCTTGCTGAGGATGATGCTGCGGAAGAACGCCTGGATGTCGCGCGTGCTGTAGAGGTTTTGCGTTCCTACAATCTTGGCGACGAAGAGCTGTGGATCGGTCACCTGAATGGCGTAGGTGCCGAAGCCGGTCACGCGCGCCATGCCCAGGATTGGATCGGGGATGGTGATGGGCTGCGGTGTGCCCCACTTCATATCCGTCAATTCCCGTGTAGTGACGAAGTACGCTTCCGCCTTAAAGGGCGTTTCCCCGGAGAAGACTTTGCCGATCAAGCCGACGAGACCGGGGATATTGGCGGTCGTGATTGTGTGCCGCCCCGGCCCGAAGGTGTCCAGCGCTTTCCCGTCGCGGAAGAAGACCGCGGCCTGGGATTCGCGCACAACCAACTGGCTGCCGATGCGAAAGTCGCCGGAGCCACGCTCGGGAACGCGATGGACGATTTCGCCACGCCCCTCATCCATATATTCGATTATGTCTAAAACGCGAGCCATAGTTCTTAACCTCCGATTTTGTTATCCGTTACATACCGGTGCTGGCAGTGCCGCGCAGCACATCCTGGCGTTCGTCGAACGTCGTATTGGCCTCACGGGCCAAATCGCGCACCATCAAGATAAGCGCGCGCGCCTCTTCACCTTCGATGCCTGCCCGCGCGTTGCCGATGGCATTTTCAATCCGGTCAGCATAGCCGACCAATGCGCTGTCAAATTCATAAACGCGATCCAATTCCGCTTCCTTGACCTTGACTGCATCGAACAGCCCACCATAGCCATAGGGAGCGGTGCGGACCCGGTCGATGAACGTTTGGATCTGGGTAGCGGCGCTGCCGGTCTCGTCAAGCAGATCGAATTTCCCCGCTCCCATAAGATCCTGTTGCAGGCCGTCAAGTTGGGTCTTGACGGTGCGCATCCGGTTGACAATATGATCGCGGAGCAACTTATCGGCCTCGCGGCGCAGCTCCTTTTCCTTGTAACCCTTATACCCGGGGATCTTGGCGACCAACTGCTCGAAGCCGCCCATCTGGTCTTTGACTTGATCAAGCAAACTCATTGTTACCTCCTTATGCACTTACGGTGATTAAATTAACGTTGGCCGAACTGTACTCTGTCTATGTATCCATTGTAGCACAGAAATGATACAGAGAAAAGCAAACTATGTATTGATACGTGATTTGCCTGCAAAAGTCGCAGTTTGTCGTAGGCTTGACAACCCCTACCCGCGTAGTATGATGTTCGGGTTTGTGGCAGGATCTACAGCCAGGGGGAAAGATAGTGACACACACGTACCGCATCGAAGTTTTTTGGCATGGTGAAGATGATGGGCGCGCCATGGACGTCTATGGCCAAATCGCTCATCTGGGCATTGAGAGTGTAATACAGGTCCACGTCAGCAATCTCTACTTTCTCCGGGGCGCGCTTACCGCAGATGAGGTGGAGCGCATCGCCGCCGAGTTCTTGGTTGATCCGATTGTTGAGGGCTACCGGTGGTTCCCTCCCTCAATCTCTCCTATGGAGGGGGGAGGTTCTTCCTCCCCCCCTCTGGGGGGGACTGAGGGGGGGAGGCGCTACATCGAAGTTGCCTTTCACCCCGGTGTCACCGACCCCGTCGCCAAACACCTGTTGCACCGCGCGCGACAGTTGGGCGTCGGCGCGCTCGAAGCCGTCGTCACCGGCACGCGGTATGCCTTCGATGGCCCCGTCTCTCCTGACGAGCTGCGCCGCATTGCGGAAGAACTGCTCTGCAACCCGGTGATCCAGTCGTACACCCTCGGGCCGATGCAGCCCGAATTCGTACCCGACGCCGCACCGAGTGACGCCGTGAACGTCATCCCCATACGCAATCTGGACGCAGACGCGCTGCTGCGATTGAGCACGGAGCGCGTGCTGTTCCTCTCCCTCGCGGAGATGCAAGCGATCCAGGCGGAGTTTCAGACGTTGGGTCGCGATCCCACCGACGTCGAACTGGAAATCCTGGCCCAAACCTGGTCCGAGCACTGCCAGCACAAGACCTTCAAGGCCGAAATCGACTACACCTGCCACGGCGGCATGCCTCGGGTGATAGTGGACGCGGATTTTCACGAACAGACACCGAAAAATCCGGAAAAAGAATCCGAGTCCATCCGTGTTACTCCGTGTACTCATGAAGTCATTCCGAGCCTCATCAAGACGTACCTGCGTGCGGCGACGGAGACGCTGGACAAGCCGTGGGTACTCTCGGCGTTCGTGGACAATGCCGGCATCGTGGCGTTCGACGACGAATACGAGGTGTCTTTCAAGGTAGAGACGCACAACCATCCCTCGGCGTTGGAGCCGTTCGGTGGGGCGAACACGGGCGTCGGCGGCGTGATCCGCGACGTGATGGGCGTCTCCGCGCAGCCCATCGCTAACACGGACGTGTTGTGTTTCGGACCGCTGGATATGCCCGACGCGGATGTGCCCGGCGGGACACTCCATCCGCGCCGTATCGCGCGCGGCGTCGTGGCCGGCATCGAGGACTACGGCAACAAGATGGGCATCCCCACCGTCAACGGGGCGATTTTGTACCACCCGGACTACGTCGCCAACCCGTTGGTCTACTGCGGTTGCGTGGGCATCGCGCCGCGCGGCGTTCACCGCACGGCGGCGCAGCCCGGCGACCTCTGCGTGGCGCTGGGCGGGCGCACGGGCCGCGACGGTCTCCACGGCGCGACGTTCTCCTCCGCCGAACTGACGCACGACACCGGCCAAACCGTCGGCAGCGTCGTGCAGATCGGCGATCCGATCACCGAGAAGGCCGTGCTCGACGCGCTCATCGTGGCGCGGGACGAGGGCCTGTACACCGCCATCACCGACTGCGGCGCGGGCGGGTTCTCCTCTGCCGTCGGCGAAATGGGCAAGGACGTGGGTGTGGACGTGGATTTGCGCGACGTCCCGCTCAAATATCCCGGCCTGCGCCCGTGGGAAATCTGGCTCAGCGAGGCTCAGGAACGCATGGTCATCGCCGCGCCGGAGGCCAATTTGCCCTGTCTGTGCGACATCTGTGCGATCTATAACGTCGAAATGACCGTCATCGGTCGCTTCACCGGCGACCGCCGTCTGCGCGTCCGCTACGGCGATAAGCTCGCCGCCGATTTGCCGATGGATTTCGTCCACGAGGGCTGGCCGCGTCTGACGTTGAGAGCGGAGTGGGGGAAGAATCAAGAATCAAGAATCAAGAATCAGCGAATCAGCGAATCGGCGAATTGCGAATTACGTTTTACGCAATTGCTTTTGCAGATGCTTGCGCATCCCGACGTGGCTTCCAAAGAAACGGTGATCCGCCGCTACGACCACGAGGTGCAGGGGGCGACGGTGGGGAAGCCGTTGGTGGGTGTGATGAACGACGGCCCGGCAGACGCGGCGGTGCTCAAGCCGCTGGCGACGCGAGGGCAGCGCGGGATTGCCTTGGGCGCGGGCATCAATCCGTACTACGGTCTGCGCGATCCCTACGCGATGGCGTGGGCGGTGATCGACGAGGCCGTGCGCAACGTCGTCGCCGTGGGCGCGGACCCTGACCGGATCGCGATTCTCGACAATTTCTGCTGGGGCAGTCCGCGAGTCCCGGAGCGGTTGGGTGAGCTGGTGCGCGCGGCGCAGGGCTGTCACGACGCGGCGCTGGCCTACGGAACGCCCTTCATCTCCGGCAAGGACAGCCTCAACAACGAGTTCGTGGACGCGCACGGCGTCAAGCGGGCGATTCCTCCGACGCTGCTGATTTCGGCGTTGGGCCTTGTGCCGGACGTGCGTCGCGCCGTGACAAGCGATCTCAAACGGCCCGGCGACCGGCTCTACCTCGTCGGCGCGACACGGGATGAGCTTGGTGGCTCGCTCTACGAACGGCTGACCGGCGAAACGGGTGGCAATCTCCCCGCGCCTGTGCCAGACGCCGTGGAGACGTTCCGCACATTGCACCGGGCGATGCAGGCGGGGTGGGTCGCCGCTGCGCATGACTGTTCGGAAGGGGGCGTCGCCGTTGCTGTCGCCGAGATGTGTATCGGCGGGCGGTTGGGGCTGGATTTGACGTTGCCGGGAGACGCCGTGACCGTCTTGTTTGCCGAGAGCAGCGCACGCTTCCTCATCGAGGTCGCGCCGGAGTGCGTGGCGGACTTCGAGCAGGCGCTTGCCGGGCGGCCGTGTGTGGATGTCGGTGTGGTGACGGAAGCGGCAATGTTGCGCATTATGGGCATGGCGAGTGAGGTGTGGATCGAGAGTGGTGTTGTAGCGTTGGTGGAAGCGTGGCAAGGGACAGCGGTGGTGTAATGTTGTACGCCGAACTGACTTGTACGTCCTCTGATTTTCGTCCAGTCTCCACGAGCGTGGGGTTTCACATCACTAGAACGATGGAGTGGGGGGATCAATAATGCATATCGT
>DAIUDK010000003.1:0-4021 GCA_036845725.1 Chloroflexota bacterium | reverse complement strand
GTGGGGTTTCACATCACTAGAACGATGGAGTGGGGGGATCAATAATGCATATCGTGGATTTTCCCGCCGGTGATGCGGGTGTGATTTGTCAGGCCGCGACTTTACTTGTCGAAGCTTTCAAAGAGCATGCACCCAACGCCTGGCCGGACATGGAATCGGCGTTGGAAGAGGTGCATGAGGCGTTGGAGCCTGAAAAGGTTTGCCGGGTAGCGCTCGATGAGCAGGGCGAAGTCCTCGGCTGGATCGGCGCGATCCCTCAATATGAAACCACCGGCTGGGAATTACATCCCCTGGTGGTGCATCCAGCGTATCAGGGCCGAGGCATCGGGCGCGCGCTGATGACGGATGTGGAGGAGCAGGTGCGGGCGCGGGGCGGGCTGACGATCTATCTGGGCACGGACGACGAAGACTTCAGAACCTCGCTGAGTCAGGTCGATTTGTACGAGAACACGTGGGAGCACATCGCCAACATCCGCAACTTGAACCGCCACCCCTACGAGTTCTACCAGAAGATGGGCTACACCATTGTGGGCGTACTCCCTGATGCGAACGGTTGGAACAAACCGGACATTGTGATGGCGAAACGGGTGGGGAAGAAATAATTATGAAACCTCAAGTTCTTATCCTTCAAGCCACCGGCACCAACCGTGACCTGGATGCAGCGGCGGCGATCGAACTGGCGGGCGGCGCGCCGACGGTGTTGCACATCAACGCGTTGCACGCCGATCCCGCGCATCTGCACGAATACCAGATGCTCGTGCTGCCGGGCGGTTTCTCCTACGGCGATGCACTCGGCGCGGGACGTCTGCTGGCGGCGGACATGCGTTGGCTGTTTCAGGAGGAGATGGTGCGTTTCGTGGAGGCCGGCAAGCCCGTCATCGGCATTTGCAATGGCTTCCAGGCGTTGGTGAAGAGTGGGTGGCTGCCAGGTCTCCCCCCCTCTCTCCCCCCCACTGGGGGGGATGTAAGGGGGGGCGGGAGAGCGACGCTCACACGCAACGCTTCCAATCGCTTCGAGTGCCGCTGGGTGTGGCTGGAGCCGAACCCGGACAGCGTTTGCGTCTTCACGCGCGGATTGACGGAGCGCATCTACTGCCCGGTCGCTCACGGTGAGGGGCGCTTCGTCCCCCGCGACGAGGCCGTGCTGGCCGAGTTGCGCGCCAACCGGCAGATCGTCGTCACGTACACCACCGCCGACGGCAATGGCCCGGTGGAGTATCCTGCTAACCCGAACGGCTCCACCGCCGGCATTGCCGGTATCTGTAATCCCCAGGGCACGATCTTCGGTTTGATGCCGCATCCCGAAGATCACATCTTCGCCGAGCAGCATCCGCGTTACGCGCGCGGCGAACGCGGCAATCTGGGCTTGAACCTGTTCACACAAGGTCTGCGCTACGCCGCCAAGGTGTAGGTATGGAGTGGTGTTTTGGAGGCGGGTTTCCCCGTCCCCAAAACACCACAGCTTTCTTTCTATTGAGGTGCTATGCAAAGTATATCCAAAATCACACTCTCGCACGATACGATACAATCGTTGGTCAGCCATCATTTTGGCAGCGAGACCTGCGTCAAGGCCACGGAGGAATTGACCGAGGGGTATTTCGCCACGGCTTATCGCCTGGATTTGGCGGATGGGCGCACCTGGGTGTTAAAGGTGTCGCCGCCGCCGCACGTGCGCGTCCTGCGTTACGAGCGCGACATTATGTCGGCGGAGGTCGCCGCAATGCGCCTGCTGTGCGAGCGTACCTCACTGCCGATTGCAGAAATTCACTGTTACGATGCCTCGCGGACGCTGCTGGATAACGAGTTCTTCATTATGGAGTACCTGCCAGGCGCGCCGCTGCACAAAGTCCGCGGCGAACTGGCCCCCGATGTGCAGCAGCGTGTCAACCGCCAAATTGGGGGGTATCTGCGGGAGATCAACGCCATCGAAGGCGCGGCCTTTGGTTACGGCCCGGAGAGCACGCCACGCTTTGGGACGTGGCGCGAGGCGTTCGACGCGATGCTGATGACCGTGTTGCAAGACGGCGAGGACATGGGCGTTGAACTTGCACTGTCCTACGCTGACTACCACGATCTGGTCCGCAGTCACTACATGGCGCTGGACGAAATCAGTGCGCCGCGTCTCGTCCACTGGGATTTGTGGGACGGCAACATCTTCTTCGATATGGAAACGCAGAAGATCACGGGCATTATTGATCACGAACGCGCCTTGTGGGGCGATCCGCTGATGGAGGTCAACTTCACCGGCTACGATCCCGACAGCGATTTCGCTGCCGGGTATGGGACACCGGTGCTGGATACGCCGGCGCAGCGTACCCGCCGGGCGCTCTACACCCTCTACCTGTTTTTGATTATGGTGATCGAGTGCTATTACCGAAAGTATCCGACCAACGGCCAGGAGCTATGGGCGCGCGAGCAATTGGCGAAGACCGTGGATGCGTTGCGCAATGGCGCGCATCCGGGCATCAAGATGCATAGCGTTCCTTGAGTCAGGACTTGGCATGGAAGGGCAGCCCAATCATATCTTACTGATTGAAGACGACCCGGCAGTGGCGCAGAGCTTGCGGGCGGGATTGGAGCGCGAAGGCTACTGGGTAGCGTGGAAGACGACCGGCGCGGAAGGTGTGGCCTACGCGCGTGAGCGGCAGCCGCACTTGATCCTGCTCGACATCCGTCTGCCGGACGGATCGGGGTTGGATGTGTGCCGCGCGATGCGCCAACAAAGCTTGCGGCTACCCATCATCATGCTCACCGCGCGCCGTGAGGAGATGGACAAGGTGCTCGGCCTGGAGATGGGCGCCGATGACTACGTCACCAAACCTTTCGGCCTGCGTGAACTGCTGGCCCGCATCCGCGCGCAACTGCGCCGTGCCTACGGCGATCTGTCCGCTGCCGGAGGGGATGTGCTCTACGTCGGCGATCTGTTGGTGGACCGCGGGCGCGGGTTGGTGCAGCGCGGCCATGAGACGCTGACCCTGACGCCGACCGAATTCCGCTTGCTGGTTCACCTGGCGCAGCATCCAGGGCAGGCCTTCACCCGTGCACAAATCCTTGACGCCGTGTGGGGCTACACCGCCGACGTGGAGAGCGAGCGCATTGTCAACGTCCACATCCGCCGCTTGCGTGAAAAGGTAGAGCTGGATCCCAGCAAACCTACCCTCATCCTCACCGTGCCGGGGATCGGTTACCGGCTGGTGGGGTAGCCATTACTGTTCACTACCCCACCTTATGATTGTAGGGGTTTGGGGTAGCGTGTCGAGATAAGGCGTCAGATCGATATTGTCCCCGTCCAGTGAAATCGCGCGAATTTCTACCGGTTGTGGTGTCGTCCCACCGTATTGACAGACCAACACGCCCCAACGTCCAGTTGTATCCCATTCGACATGGCCAGGTTCGTGAGCTTTACAGAGAGCATCTGGGCCAACCGGTGCATATCGAAAATTCTGCTCGGATAGACTCCCCAGGTATAAACGACGACCGCCGCCAAGAAAAACGATTCCGTCCGGCAATTCTTGTGCGTCACTCACATAAAGATTTGCTACTTGCCCCTCTATAAGTAGCTTCGACTCTTTCGTCACTCGATTCACATAGATCAAATCGCTGACAGCTCCATAATTTTGACCGGATATCAATATTGCTTGATCGTCATGGGTCCAGAATCCACTTGTATGCCCACCTAGATCAAGATCGAACAGATAGTCCTCGTCCGATTGTTGCTCGATAGACTCAAGAATCGAATAATTGCTCCATTCCCAATAACTGTAAAGCAGGAGCAGAGCGGCATCATCGGCCGACCACCTGGAAGCTGAGACAACGCGTAATTGATTGACATCTCTCTCTCCTTCTTGGAGATAGTGGTTGCTCAATAGCCATGTGGGCGTTTGCGTTTGTAAGTTGAACATCCACAATCCAGAGGGATAACTCGGATAGCCGGCCTGCCAAATCGCTTGTTCGGCCGTGTACATGACCGTATACGCCAGCTTTGTACCACCAGACGACCATGAGACGTGCCCAATCCGTA
>DAIUDK010000002.1:40484-110969 GCA_036845725.1 Chloroflexota bacterium | reverse complement strand
CGCAGCCACAGCGCCAACACCGCCGTCACCGGGACGATGAAGAGCATGTAGACCACCTTGCCCGCCACTTCCGATGAAAGCGCGTCGAACACGGGTGAGAGCGGGCGCAGCAGCAGCGAATTCATCCCTCCGTAGCGGATCACGTCGCCGACAGTCCAGTTGGTCTGCGAATAGGTCAGTTGATTGACCACAATCAGAACCAGGTAGTAGGCGACGAACTGTCCGCGCGAAAATCCTCCCACCGTTCCCCCGCCGGCCGCCGTCGACCAGACGAAGAGATAGATGAGCGGTGGAATCATCCAGCCGAAGGCCAGCAGGAAGAAGAAGCTGCGATGTTGTACCCAACTCAGCCACGTTTTCTTGATCAATGCCCATCCGCCTCGCAGGTTCATGCTGCCTCCTCTTTTACGACCGCGTATCGCAGTGCCACGAAGTCACCTTCGATGTTCTTCACCTCTAGCAGACGCAGGGGAATCAGCCCGTTTTTCGCCTCCAAATCGGGCGCGACGAACATCGAGCGCGGGGAGACGCCGCCCACCAGGCACGGGTTCAGCAGCACGCTGACCTCGTCAACCAGCCCGGCGCGCAGCAACGCCCCGTGAAGCGCGCCGCCGCTATCGGTGCGGATGACTTCGGTGCCGTAGCGCGCGTTCGTCTCTTCCAGCGCCGCGCGCAAATCCACCTGCACGTCGCCCGCGACGATGACGTCCACACCCAGCCGTTTAACGGCCTCGACGTACTCGGGCGGCGTGGCGTGAGAACACAGCAGCGTCACCTCACCCCACCACTCGCTCTGCTGCATCTGCCGCCAGCAGTGCAGACGACCCCGGCTGTCCACGACGAGCAGACGTTGCAGACCCGGCGCCTTCTCCGGCGGCGGCGCGGCCTGCGCTTCGGGCGTATCGGGTTCGGGATAGGCGACCAGCATCGTGTTGCTGCCGGTGATCATCGCGTCCAGCTTCCAATCGGCGATCATGCGGTAATAGAGGAAATTGTCGTCCGACATCCAATCCATGCGTCCGTCCACGCTCACTTCGGTATGCAGAATGACTTTTGGCAGCATATCACACCTCCACTTTTCCTTCTTGATAGATTTGATCGATGACCGCTTCAATGGGCGGGTCTTCGACGGCGAAATCGACGACGGGCAGCGTGTTGAGCAGGCGCGCGGCGATGGTGGGCGTCTCTGCGCGGGGGACGCGGAGCGTGAAGTGATTGTCGTCGTACTCGAGCATTTCCGCGTCTCCGCCGCCGTTGTGCGCGGAGTGCAGCACCTCCTCCGTCGTATGCCCGTTCCGCAGCGCTAGCCGGATCAGCTTGAACGGCGCGAGCTTTTCCGCCAGCCCGTGGAGCGCGCCGTCGTAGAGCAGTTGCCCGTGGTGGATGAGGATCACGCGCGGGCACAGTGCGACCACGTCGGCCATGTAGTGGCTGGTGAGGATGACGGTCACGCCGCTGCGCCGGTTGTACTCCGCGAAGAAGCGTCTCAGCCGCGCCTGCATCGAAACGTCCAGCCCCAACGTCGGCTCGTCGAGGAACAACACGTCCGGGCGGTGGAGCAACCCGGCGACCAGCTCGCACTTCATCCGCTCGCCCAGGGAGAAGTTACGCACCGGCTTGGTGAGCAGCTCCTCCATCTCCAGCAGCGCCACCAACTCGTCCAGCGTGCTCTTGAACTCGGCCGGCGGCACGTGGTAGATGTCGCCGAGCACGTTGAAGCTGTCCAGCGGCGGGATGTCCCACAACATCTGGCTCTTGTTGCCGAGCACCATGCTGATGCGCCGAAGATAATCGTGCTGGCGCGCCCACGGCGTAAAGCCGAGCACGCGCACCTCGCCCGACGTCGGGTGCAGCAGCCCCGACAGCACCTTGAGCGTCGTCGTCTTGCCGGCCCCGTTCGGCCCGATGAAACCGACGAACTCCCCGCGCGCGATCTCGAAGCTGACGTCGCGCACGGCCTCCACGTCGCGGTAGACGCGGTGCACCAGGCTCTTGAGCGCCGCGCCCACCCCCGCCTCCCGCTCAGGCACGCGGTACGTCTTGCACAGGTTTTTCACGACAATTTGTGATTCGGTCATTTTCCCTCCTGGCTGTAAGGTGGGGATATTGCGGGTGGTACTCCGTCCGCAATATCCCTCTATTTTCATTCTACAACCCTGGTGTGCAAGTGGAGGGTTGAAATCTTTGCTACCCATGTTACAGTTTCTCCGATATACCTTATAGATGGAACGCGCGTGCCATACGATGACCCAAGACTATAAAACGTACACGGATGTTTCGAGCGAAGTTTCCGATGCGGACCTGGCGCGGCAGGCTCAGGCCGGCGAGCGGACGGCGTTTGCAACGCTCTACCGGCGCTATCTGCCGAGGGTCTATCGCTACTTCTACGTCCGTACCGGCGCAGTACAGCCCGCCGAAGATCTGACGTCGCAGACGTTCATGGCGGCGCTGGAAAGCCTGCCCCGGTACCGCGAGCGCGGAACGTTCGCTGCCTGGCTCTTTGCGATTGCGTCACGGCGCTACGCCGACGTCTGCCGCACCCAGGCCGCGATCCTGCCGCAAGTTGCGGACGATGCGTGGGATGATCCGCCCGACCCGGCCCCGTTGCCGGAAACGGCGCTTGTCCACGCGGAGCGGATGGCGAGTTTGGCGCAAGCCTTGCGCGCGCTGTCGCCCGACCGGGCGCAGGCCGTCGCTTTGCACTTCTTCGGTGGCCTGACCCACAAGGAGACGGCGCGGGCGATGGGGCGCAGCGGGATCGCGGTCAAGTCGTTAATCAATCGCGCGTTGCGGGATTTACGGGAGACGTTGAACGATGGATAAGGATAAAACTGCTCAAAAGCTATACGCTCTGGCCGAGGAAACCCGGCCTGACGCGGCGTTTGCCGGACGCCTCGAACGCGACGTGCTGGCGCGCTGGAACGCTACGGAACTGGCTCGAGACCTCCAATCTGAGAGGAGGCAAACAATGTTCAAACGATTCGCTTTCGCGGCGATGGCTGCGGCCGTCGTGCTTCTGGTGGTATGGGCCTGGCCTTTGTTGCCTGGTAATCGGCATAATGTGGATTTACCGCTGCTCCCGCGCCTGGCCTCGGCCTCTGGCGGCGGCGATATGATTGTCGATGGGTTGCTCTCCGGCGCGGAATTGCTGCTGGGCGTCGAACTGCCCAAGTCGCCCAACCGCGCGCCGGTCTACAACGTCACGGAGAACGTCCCCGACACGTCCGAAGCGGCGTTGGCCTGGGCGCAAACGTTCGACCTGCCCGATCCGCAGGTCTACCGCGACCTGCGTGAGCCGGAGGCGCTCGTGGTGATGGGCAGCGACGGTCGGACGCTCACCTTCCGTCCCGCCGGGCCGATGGGCGGCATCCACTACGGGAACAGTGCGGCGGTCGACGTGCCTGGCGACGCGCCGTTCTTCGGGCAGGCGTTGGAAGCGGCGCTCGCCTTCCTGCGCGTGCATAATCTGCTGCCTGATCATTATCGTATTGCGCTGACGGATGAGGATGGAAGCCAATCTGACGCGGGTCGAGTGTCCCTCGATGTGACGGTGGAACTGGAAGGTCAACCCCTTACTGGCGATGCGGCGGTGATTCAAGTGGTGGTCAATGCTGCCGGAGAGGTGCAGTACGCGTACTTCCCGCTGTTGACCTTCGAGCGGCTCCACGACTACCCGATCCTGTCGGCGCGGGAAGCGTGGGAGGCGTTGCTCTCCGGCGAGGCGTTTCGCTTGGAGACGGACCATACTTCCCATATCGGAGCGGACACCCGTACGTTCCGCCGCCCGGCGCCCGCGCACACTGTCGGAGAAACCGTGACTGTCCGTGGTTGGACGCAGATTCTCGCGCCGGAACAGCCGGGACAGCCCATGTGGGCGGAAGTGACGACGCAGGACGGCTCGCGTTTCCTGCTCAGAGACATCCCTAACACGGATGCATTGACGCGCATCGGCTATGACGATATTGAAGTGAGCGGCCTGCTGGCGGAGAACCTTGGCCCCAACGCCTGGCGGTTGGCGGTACAAACGTGGGAGGTCGTGCCGGCGATGAATCCAGTGCCTCTCCAATCCCTGGTAGGGACGTTCCAGCGCGAAGGCAACGCGGCCTGGTTGGTCGATGATAACGGCGCGCGCTATCCCCTGCCTGACCCGCCCGCCGAGTTAGACGACGGCGCGCGCATCGAAGTCGCCGTCCCTGTCGGTTTTACGCCCGGTGCTCCGCTGGACTGGCAATACCTCAGCACACCGCCCTATGCCGAGCAAGCCCCGATCGCACAGATGAGTGGCAGCACAGTCAGCGTGGTAGTACAACCGGAATCGGCCAGCGAGACGCTCGCACCGCAACCGCCCTTCACGTTGGGGCAGACGGTGGAAGTGACCGGCATGGTGGCTGCCACGTTGCTACGGGAGGGCGATCAGGAGTGGCTTGAAGTGTCTCTCGCTCGGATTCCCAGTGTGGAGTACGATTATCCCTTGGGTGGTACGGACGCGATGATGCAGGAGTTGGCGCAGCTCAATCGCCTCTACGCGCGCATCGAAGGGCGGATCGTCTCGACCGATGATCCGCGCGCGTTGTACGGGCAGGGGATCGAGGTCACTTCAGTGGAAAAGCTCTGGCCCGAGGAGCAACGCTATGTGTTTATCGGCCACGTTACGCAAGAAACCATAGATGGGCAAGACGTGGCGGTGTTGACCGAATGTGGTCGCAATGAGCGTTACATCCTGGAGTCGTTTTTTGCCGGGATGAACCAGGATTTCGTGACGCACGTGACGGAAGAGCGACAAGTCCGTATCGAAGGCGTTGTTCGCTCAGGGATGATGACAGCCGCTTTGCCGGTCGTGCGTGTAGATGGCATGAGCAGCGGCGGCGAGATCGATCGCTTGCCCTGCACTGCCCCGTCGCCGATCGAACCCGGCCCACAGATCGTTGAACACGATAATCGCCTCGAACGCGCGATGCAAACCGCCTTTACCGTAGAGCGCGTGGAACTCATCTACTACTACGAGCCCGCCTACGCCTCCACCTCTCCCTCCCCGTCTACCGTCTACCGCCTACCGTCTACCTTGCTCCAACCCGTCTGGCGCTTCTCCGGCGTCAGCGGCGACGGGCTGACCCGCTTCACCGCCTACGTGCAGGCAGTGCGGGAGGATTACGTCGCTGACGAGGTGAGTGAGTAAGTGATGGATTTCCCTCCCCTTAATCCCCCCCGGAGGGGGGAGATAAGATAGGGCGGCTCAATGGGGAAAGTGTCGGGGTGAGATGTGCGATAAACATTTCACCCCGATTTTCCTGTGGATTTTCACAGTAGACATCGCCGTGACCTTCCGGTACACTGAAAGTGCGAGAGCCTTGCCCTTCACGCCTGCGCCGGATCACAATCCGGCGTCTTCGGCGGCGTCGGGTCGCGGTGCGTGCTGGATTGTGATCCAGCACGAGCGGGATAGAGCCTGTTTTTTGACAGGCCGAGCGACATTGGGCGGGAACATTTCGTATAGAAGATGCGTCATAGTTTATGGCGGAGTTCAATCCGTTTCATCCGTTGAATCCGTTGACTGTTTTTGAGGAGGGTCGATATGCAAACACAAAGCGCGAAGTCGAATCTGGGAACAACCTTGCTTTTGCTGTTTTTGGGCGCGTTGCCGCTGATTGTCTTGCTGCTGACGTTGCCGTGGCTGCTAGGATAGAGTAAAGCAGGGAAATGAATATGATGCGGGATAAGGCTCGTCTTTTTCGGGTGTTGACGTTCTCCGGGCCGGTATTGCTGGTCGTCGTGCATATCTTTGCTGTGGTTGCGGTGCTCTCGTTCGGCCGCAGAGCCGGCGCTTATCCTTATACATCCGGTCGGGATAGTGCTCTACGGGACACTGGCGTTACTGGCCGCACTTGGACTGTTCCTGCAATCTCGTCAGATAGGCGCCTCACATTTTCAGCCTTTACTCTGGCTTTCTCTGCCGGCGCTGGTGAGTTTCCTGTTTTGGATCGGTCTGGGTGGCCCCTTTGCGCCGTATGATCCGCATGATTCCGATCTGATGTGGTTCTCCTATCTGACCTTTGCGTTTCTATTCGCGTTGATCGCGGTTGCCTATCGTTCTTTCGCTTATTTGATCGCTATGTGTATGCTGCAGGTGGTGCTTTACTCGGGCACTTCTACGCTTCCCGCGTATATGCGCTACTAACCTGCGGTGGGCGTGTTGGGCGAGCATCCGGAAATATTGACGGCATTCGTGGCGGTTTATTTTGTGGGTGCGCTGTTGTTGTTGCAAAAGAGAATCGCTGGCGGGGCAGTGCCCGGATTGTGGCTGGCCGCAGTCCTCTCTGGTGGGGTAGGCGGCGCTTTCTTGTACAGGATGTTGATCTGGCTTCCGATCAACGGCGCATATTTGGGGTGGGTGAGCGCTAACACCTATGTTCCCGATCTGGCATGGAACTGGACTCGCACGCTGGCAGAGCTTGTCGCAGCAGCTTCGGTGATTGTCGCTGTTTTGTCCGGTATATGGCTGGTGCGCCAACAGGTGAAGTCGCGCTTGTTTGCGCAGAATATGCAAATCCGCCGCGCCGAATTTGGATCGGACGTAAGGTAAACGTGGCGGTAGCGTCAAGCAAAAGGCGCAAAGCCTGGTTATGCTGAAGGGGCTGTTTGAAGTCAGGTAATCGGGAGGTATCTTGAATTTCAAACAAATAAACGAGTGGGCGTTTCGACAAACGCGAGTTTTCGTTTAGCCAGGGCCTAAATTCGTTTATTCGCTACCTTATTCGTGGTCGGCCTACGTGCCTGAATCTTTACCTTACTGGAGTTTGGCGAATTTAAAAAACCAGCACTACCCATAGTGATTAAACGCCTTATCCGACTACAATATGTAGTGGCAAAAATCAAAAAACGCCAAAGTCCAATACCTTAAGAGAACGATTCGATCAACAGGAGGGTGTTATGACAAGCGAGACTGCGTTTATGCCGCGCTGGAGCGGACGCTGGCTGCTGATCGCGGCTTTGGTGTTGGGTGGATTGCTCTTCGTCGGACAATATCTCGCAATCGCCGTGATGCGTGGATTGCATCTGGTCGGTTCGCCGCTTATCCCCGCTGTCATACTGGATTTCGCCTATCTTTATCCGCTCGGCTTGCTCTTCTCCAACCCAATTATCTTCTGGGTAAGCAGCGTGCTGGTCTTGGCGTTGGCCGTGCTGGCTTGGGTATGGGGACACCCCAACCGGGTTGCGCGGGCAGCCTTGCTGTTGGTGCTGCTGGCGGTCGTAGCGACGCCGATGGTGCGCCACTATAGTCCGGCGGTGAAGGCGCAGCCTGGTGTTACGTTGCGTGTGCTAACGCTTCCCACCATTTGGGAAAGCCCCTCCAAAGGTTTTGGTGTCGGCGCGGAAGTATGTTGCTGCGCTTACGCATTGCGTGGATGGGACGACGATGGCAACCTCTACTACACCGAGACCTGCGGCCAGCGGGTGTACGAATGGCAATATTCACCCGCGTCGGATACTCGCACGCGCCTGAGCGCATCTCTGCTCGTTGATATGCGCCAGCGCATTGTGAGCCGTCCCGAAGATCATGTCACGGCCGGCTTCCCCGGTGATTTGCAATTGCAGCTCGCAATTCGTGAGCCAGTGTTGCGCTCGCCCGATGGCGCGTGGGATGCGTTTGTCGCCAGGCACGTCTACGGGCCGGAGGATGTGGTCGTCGTCGCCAGCGGAGAGCAGGATTTGTGAGTGGATTGCTCCATAAATGGTATACCTTCGCTCTGGGATTGCTCCTTGTTTTGCTGACGGCGTGTACTGCGGATGCGATCACGCCTACATTTACAGCGACACCTGCACCGCAACCTTCTCCAGCAGTCACGCCGACCGTACAATCACTGCCTGAGTCTACTGCGTCGGCGTCGCCCACACCCGAAGCGACGCCAACCCCAATGGTCGAGATCGCCGCGCCAGCGGGGCCTTTTACGCTGGCGCAGGCCTGGCTTGACGAAATGACGACGGGGGGCGGCTATCCTGATGTGGCGCAGTTGCAGCGGTTAGCCGAAGCGTTGCGTGCGGATACAGTGGCCTACCTCGATGCGGCGATTGCGCCGGATACTCCGCTCGCTGAACAACAACCGGCTCTGACGCGTATGGCCGCCGACTTGCCTGGTTGGGAGAGCGGGGAGGTGCTGCCGGTCGATCTCGATCCTGACATAGAGACCGAACTGGTCATCAGCGTTGGTATCGGCGGCGATCCGTTGCTTTACGCTTATGGCGCCGATGGGCATTGGCAGGTTGCACTTGTCCCGTGGCCGGACGACATGGAGGTTGACCCAAATCTGTGGCCCGGTGCGGTTGAGGCCCAGGACCTGACCGGCGATGGTTCGGCTGAGCTTGTAGCGACGTACAGGCTGCGTGGTGGAAGCGGCGTTTGGGACTACGTCCAGGTATTTCGCTGGACCGGAGAAGCCTTCGCCTTGCTCTTCCGCGCGGATTTGCTCACCTGGGCCGGCGAGTCGCGTTACGCGCTGGAAGCCGATCCCACGCAGTCCGGCGCGCTGCAGATCGCACTCATTTACCCACACCTGTACGGCCTGGGCTTCGATCACAAAATGATCAACCACCCGTTGGGGCGGCAAGTCTGGCGCTGGGACGCGGGGGTGGGGCGTTTCGCGCTCGCCGAGATGTCGGTAGATCTGGAGCGCAGCGCCTGGGGCGACGAGTTCGAACTCACCGTCGAAGACCGGTTACGCTGGCTGGTGAACGAAGGTGAGACGCGCTTCCGCCAGGGTGATTACGAGGCGGCCTGGCCCTGGTACGATCGGACGCTCGCATTGGCCGAGACTGAAGCGTGGGAACCGGTGGGTGAGGTGCCGCACTGGTCCGCCTTCGCCGCGTTTCGCCGGGCGCAATTGCTCTTGCTGACGGGGCATGTGGATGAGGGCCGCACCGCAATGCAGGCTGTCGCCACTATGTGGGAACGCGATGCGATATTCACTGCATTGGCGCAGGCGTTTCTCGATGGCTATGGCGAGGGCGGCGAGGGCGCTGCCGAACGCGCTTTCGAGGCGATGCGCGCCGCAGTGGATCTGGAAAAGCATTTTTATTACGAGGGATTCGGCCTGCTGCGCTACCCGATGACGGCACAGGGCATTCTGTTCAGCGGCGTTGCGTCGCTGCCGGTTTCGGAATGGCCGCGGGTGGGTACTTTCAACGAAGGCTGGTAGGCTGCGAAGTGTGTAAGCGCTATGCGATGGTTTCCACGTTTACTCTATTGGGCTGACCGCCTGCGTTATCGCATTGCGCGCTGCCCGGTCACGGTTGGCGTGCGCCTGCTTTTACTGCGCGAAGGAGAAATTCTGCTGGTGCGGCATACTTATCAGCGCGATTGGTATTTGCCCGGCGGCAAGGTGGAGCGAGGCGAAACGTTGGAGCAAGCAGCCCGCCGTGAAGCCGATGAGGAACTCGGCGCAACACTAGGGACGCTGCGCTTGTTTGGTGTGTACACCAACTTCTACGAGAGGCGGAGCGATCACGTCGTTGTCTTTCTTTGCGATGACCTCACGCTGACAGGCGAGACCGACCGTGAAATTGAGCGGTTTGCATGGTTCCCGTTGGGGCAGTTGCCTGAGGGCGTCTCGCCCGGCAGTCGCCATAGAATTGCCGAGTATGTGCATTGGGATGGCAAAGCTGTCGTCGGGTTGTGGTGATATCGCTCAACTGCGTGGGGTAGCTTGCGCGCCTTGTTTGTCGATCATCATCTCCAAATGCCCGATGATGTCCATGGCGCGTTGCTCCTGCTCCGAGAGCGCCGTGAGCCAGCGGTCGGCGGCGGAATAGACGTCTTCGTCGGGGGCGGGCGTGTCAATCGCCTGTCTGAGGTCGTCTGTTGCGCCCCCGTCGAGCTGTAGCAGCATCCGCAGAATTGCCATAACGCTGTATCCGGCGCGGATCAACATACGAATCACCCGCAGCCGGCTGATCTCTTCCGCGCCGTAGTAGCGGTATCCGTTATCGGGGTCGCGCGGCGCGTCGAGCAGGCCATTGCGTTCCCAGTTGCGCAGCACATCCACACTGACGCCCAGCAGTTTCGCCGTTTCGCCGATGCGCAGAGGCGCGCGCGTGGCGTCGGCGGCCGTCCCCTGCGCCCACCGTTCCAACAAGCGCACGGCGCTTTCAGCCTGGGCGCGCTCGGCCTGGACCAACGCCAGGTGCGCGTAGGCGGCTTCGAGCGCCCCGCCCAGGTCTCCGGTGGCGGTCTGCCTGACCAACGCGAGGACGGAGCGACGGATCGCTCCGCCGGGCCAGGGGCCGCGAAAGGCCAGCCGCGCCAGCGCCATGCAGTCGATGTGGGCCTCGGTGAACTGCCGGTAGCCGCTGCTGGTGCGCTTTACGGGCGGGATAAATTCCAATGTCTCGTAAAGCCGCACGGTGTTGGGATGGCAACCGGCGGCTTTGGCGACGTCGGAGGTGCGTAGGTATTTTCTGGTCATCAATAACCGAAGAGCTTCTGCAACAGCCAGCCGAGGGCCGTGAGCATGCTGCCTACGAACGTGCCGCCGTCGCTGCGGAGGACGACGAACGGCTCGGCTGGCACGCCGAAGAACGGGCGCAGCGCCCATGCCATTTGCGTGCCGACGAAGGCATAGATGACCAGCCACGTCGTCAGGATGCGCCATTGCCGCACGTCGAGCGCCTGGCGTTGTACGTGGCGCATCCCCTGGCGTAAAAAGGACAATCCCCACCAACTGCTGATCCCCAAGATGATAACGTTGAGCAAAATGAGAATCGTGTATTGTTCTCCGATCGTCAGCCAGAAGAAGAGCGAAATCGATGCGAAGGCCAGGCTCAGCGCTCCGGTGATGGTGACGGCGGCCATCATCAGTGTCGTTGTCTGCTGGAACGTCAATTGTGAGCCGTAGAGCAGGTTGAAGAAGTAGAGCGTGGGCAAGCAGATCAACAACGTCACCAAAAACAGCATGGGGAGTTTGATCGCCGACATCAGCGCTTGCATCCAGCTGTGCGACATGCCGAGCACGACGCCGAAGAGGCCCAGGTAGAATAACGAGCTGAGTATCATGCTGCGTAACTTCGCGCCGAGGTCGCGGTGGGTGCGGACTTCCTCGAAGAAGCTCAGCCGGTCGCGCATAATCCACTCCGACATGGTGAAGATGCGCCAAAAGCCGCGCAGTTCCAGCCACGTCGGGACAATCTCGACGTCCGGTGTGGGGGCGACGACGGGGTGGGGCGGCGTTGATGTTTCCACGACAACAGCTTCGAGCATTGCCATATCTTGCACCAGAGATGAAGTTTCAATTTCTTCGGTCACGTATGCACCTCCTCAAAGAAAACCGCTAATCTCGCCAATCTACGCGAATCTACTTAAAATTGGCGAAGATTCGTGTGATTCGCGGTTAGCATTTTTGTCTCTGTCAGTGTGTAAACCTGCAGATAACTTCTTGAGTTCACCTTGCGCCGAACAAACGCAGCGCGGCGTGGCCGACGCTGGAGAAGAAGTCACTGCCTTCCAGCGGTGCGCCGAAGAAGGGGCGTAGGGCGTAGCTGAGTTGCGCGCCGATCAGACCGTAGAGCGCCAGCCACCCCAGCAACACCAGTGTGCGGACTCCGCCGCGCATAAACAGTTTGAACCAACCGGCGAACGTCATCTTTTCCGGCGGCTCACTTTCGTTGGCGTACAGCGTGCCTTGCACGAGAAAGATCAGGCCGAGCGCCGCGCACAGCCCCAGCGCGCCGATGTTGAGTAGCACGAGGAAGTTGGCGTCGGTTCCACTGAGCAGAAAGAGCACGCTGATCGGCGTGACGCCCAGCGCCAGCACCGCCGTCACCGCTTGCGAGGTGAGAATCAGGGTAATCATCTGCAAGAAGCGCAGCCGCGAACCGAACAGTACGCTGAAGTAGTAGAGCGTCGGCAGGCAAATCAGCCCGCTGATGAGGAACAGCGCCGGCAGCTTGATGATGCCCCACAGCGCCGGCCCCAGCGTCCGCCCGCTCAACGCGACCACGCCACCAAAGACGGCGAACCCGAGTGCGATGAGGATGAGTAGGTGTAGGATTTTGTCCGGCAAATCCTGGTTTTGCCCGATTTCGGCGAAATACGCCGTGCGCGCGCGGAGGATACGTTCGACGATGGCAAAGGCGCGTAACACATGGTTCAGCACAGACATTTGCACCTCCTGCAAAATTGGTCGGGTAGTCGTCGGTCGGACAATCCGTTAAAATCCGTTCAATCCGTTGACATTTTTATGGCTTCCCACGCCGCGATGACCTGGGCGCGAGTTTCGTGGAGGCTGCCGCTGGTGTCGATGACGACGTCGGCGCGGGCGAGCTTCTCGGCTTGCGGTGGCTGCGCGTGGATGCGGCGTAGCGCTTCCGCACGGGTGAGATGGCGCGATCTCATCAGCCGCTTGACTTGCGCCGTCTCCGGGCACGTCGTCACCCAGATGGCGTCGTAGTCATCGGCGACACCGCTTTCGAGCAGTTTGATGGCTTCGACGACGATGACGGGCGCGGCGCTGGCGGTGATGCGCCGTCTCACTTCGGCGATCACGGGCGGATGCACCAGCCGTTCGAGCTGCGCCAGCGCCTCCGCGTCGCTGAAGACGATGCCGCCGAGCTTGCCCCGGTCGATGCTGCCGTCGGACGTGAGAATCTCAGCACCGAACGTCGCGACGACGGTCGGATAAGCCGCGCCATCAGTCGCCAATACGGCGTGCGTGACCCGGTCTGCGTCGATGACCTCTGCGCCTAACTCGGCCAACATCCGTCCGACGGCGCTTTTTCCGGTGGCAATGTTGCCTGTCAGGCCGATGCGATAAGGGGGAGTAGGGAGTAGGGAGTAGGGAGTAGGGAGTGAAGATTGGTGATTGGGAATCGCCCGAGTTGTCATAGTGTCTTCCTCATTGCTTATTTCTCTCCTTTCTTACCTCTTACTCCTTACTCCTTCAACGCTGCGACGCTTGCCCATTCCTCCAGCAAATGATTGAGGTCCGCTTCGACGCGATGGTACTCCGCGCCGAGTTTGGCGACGCGGGCGACGTCTTGCGTGCGCCCGGCGGCGTCCAGAGCGGTGGTGAGTTCTTGCATACGCGCTTCCAGGGCGTGGATTTGCGTCTCCAGGCTCTCCAGTTGCTTTTGCTGGCGGGCCAGTTCCCGTTCGTGTTCGCGTTCTGCCAAACGTTCAGCTTCACGTCGCGCGCGCGCTTCTTCCTCGCGCCGCTGAAGCCCAGATGTATTGCCGCTGCGGTAGTCTCGATGCCACGCGGCGTAGGCGGGATAGCCCTCTGCGAAGACGTGCAATCTCCCGTCGGCGATGGCCCACACCTGCGTGGCGACCTCGCGGATGAGATAGCGGTCGTGGCTCACCAGCAGCACCGTCCCGTTGAAGTTGTTGATGACTTCTTGTAGTATTTCCTGCGAGGGGATGTCCAGGTGGTTGGTCGGCTCGTCTAGTAGCAGGAAGTTGGCCTTTTCCAGCGCCAGGATCGCCAGGGCCACCCGCGCGCGCTCGCCACCGGAGAGCACGCCGACGTCCTTGAAGACGTCGTCCCCGCGGAAGCCGTAGCGCGCCAGGAAGTTGCGCGTTTCGGCGACGGACGCCATGCCAGCGTCGAGGAGCGTGTCTAACACGTTTTTCCCCGCGATCAGATGCTCCTGTACTTGCGCGAAGTAGCCGATATGGACCGCCGATCCGATGCGCACCCGCCCGTGCAGGGGACGCAGCTCGCGCAGGATGGTGCGCAGCAGCGTCGTCTTGCCGGAGCCGTTCGGGCCGACCAGCGCAACACGGTGGCGACGACGGACTTCGGCCTCTTCCACTTCGACCATCGGCGCGTCTGGCGTATATCCAGCCCGTAGATCGTACAGGCCGAGCACCAGGTCGCCACTGCGCAGCGTGGTTTGCAGGTCGATGTGGATGTGTGACTGTTCCATAGGACGTTCGAGTCGTTCGACGCGCTCCAAACGGCGCTGCCGACCTTTGGCTTGCGTCGTGCGCTGCCCGGCCATGTAACGGCGGATGTAGTCCTCGGTTTTGGCGATTTCCTGTTGTTGTGTCTCGAACGCCACCTGCTGCTGCCGCCGGCGGTCGGTACGTTGTTGCACGTAGGCACTGTAATTGCCCCGGTAAGCGTTGATGTGGCCGAATTCCATTTCCAGCACCCGGTTGGCGACGGTGTCCAGAAATTCGCGGTCGTGCCCCACGACGATGATGCCGCCTTTCCAACTCTTGAGCTGCTCTTCGAGCCACTCGATCCCTTCCAGGTCGAGGTGGTTGGTTGGCTCGTCCATCAGTAGAAGGTCGGGTTCTTCCAACAACAGCCGTGCCAGCAGCGCGCGCGTTTTCTCGCCGCCGCTGAGGTGTGCCGTCGGCATATCGAACTCATCTTTGCGGAATCCCAGCCCGCCGAGCACCTGCCCTATGCGCGTCTCGTAGGTGAAACCGCCGGCTTGCTCAAATCTGTCCAGCAGCACGCCGTAACGGGCCATCGCCGTCTCCTGCTGCGTTTCATCAGGCGAAGCCATCTGTTCTTCCAGATGACGCAATGTCTCCTGCTGGGCGCGCAGATCGGCAAACACGGCCTCCATCGCTTCCCATAACGTTCCCGTCGTGTCGAAATCAGGGGATTGTGGCAGGTAGCCAATGCGGATGTCGCGCGCGCGGCTCACCGTCCCGGCGTCGGGTTCTTGCAGGCCTACGATGATGTCCAGCAGCGTGCTCTTCCCGCAACCGTTGACGCCCACCATCGCGACACAGTCGCCTGGGTGGACTTCGAAGGAAATCTCCGAAAAAATCTCGTCCGGGCCGAAATATTTGGCTAGATTAGATGTCGAAAGTAGCGCCATAATGCTCGAATTATACCAGACTTCTGGGCAATAAAGATGAATTGGAAGCCCTTGACTCGAAGGGGGGAGCACCACGTTGCTCGGCACACTGACTGCCGTGCAGACGTGAAATTTCCACAGGAACTAACTTCTGGCGTAAATCCGCGGTTTGTATACGGCTGGACCTGCCGCATCGTCGGGGATTATGAGGGCTGCGCGGGGCGCTCTCGGAGTTCGACACTGAGCCGGGCGTTCTCCAACGCGACCGTCGCCTGCCACGCAAATACGGCAGCAAAAGCGATTTCATCCTCGCTGAAGGGTGTATAAGTCTCCCGCGCCAGCGAGAGCATCCCAATCACTTTGTCCTCATGGATCAACGGTATCCCGACCCAACTGCGCGCGGGCAGCAGGTCTTGCAGGTGGAACCAATCTGCACGCCGTAGCGCGTCGTCCAGGATCAACGGCTTTTGGGTGCGGCGGATTTCGTCGTAGACGTCGCCCGCCCGTACCGGCACTCGCCAGCGGAAGGCGCGCTTGCTGCCCGGGAACCCCCGCGCTGCGACAAGCTCCAGAAGCGCATCGTTCTGCAGCATAATCGAGCCACGGTCATAGGGGATGACGTTGGCGAGCTGTTGCAGGATCATATCTAACGCGGCTTGTGTGTCCATTGAACGGGAGAGCGCCCGTCCGACATGGTGTAGCGTCTCCATCAATTGATGGCGATCCTTTTCTCTCTGACGCAGCGTCATGTTTTGCAGGGCCAGTGCAATGTGGTCGGCGACAAGGTGCAGTGCGGTTATGTCTTCATCGTGGAAGGCGTTCGAACGGTCGCTCTGTACATCCAATACTCCGAGCAAGTGGTCACCGACATGCAGTGGCAGGGTCAGTTCCGAGCGTGTGTCGGGTAGCAGGTCCCAGATCACATATCGCGGGTCCCGTGCCGTATCGCGGGCGTAAGCCAGACGACGGTTTTCCGCCACCCAACCCATAATGCCACGCCCGATTTTGATCCGTGCGCCGCTCTGGATGGCCGCTCGTCCCGCGTTGCCGGTCCCTGCGCGGGCTACCAATTCGCTGGTGTTCTCGTCCAGTAGAAAGATACCGACGTAGGTGCATTTGTAGTGCGCGCCGATGCTGTCTGTAGCGTGTTGTAGCAGCGTGTCCAGATTGTCGATGGCGCTGAAGTGTTCGGCGATAGCGCGATTGGTCTCCACCTGGGCGCTGCGCCGCCGGATAGCTGCCACTTGTATCTCGCTTTGCAGGTACAGCCGGGCGATTTTCGTGCAGTCGGCGCGGCGGACGATGTGGACGGTTACCGCCAGTATCGATGCCAGCAGAAGCTCGAAGCCCACCTGCACCCAGCCTGTGGCGGAAAAGGCCAGCAGTGCGGCGAGCCATCCTATCAGACCGAGGCCCATCAGCAGGCCAAACCACACCGTCTGCACCAGAGCCAGCCCCGCCCCCACGTTGACGAGCATCAACAGCACAGTCGCTTGAGGATTACCGGTCGCAAAGAGCGAATACAGGGCGTTGAGCAGCACCACAGCGACCAACGCCGCCGTCACTGCCGAGGCGTGACGTGGAGATAGCGTCCACGTGCGCAGCGCGCCCCATAGCGCGAACGACAGCAGTGCCGAGACGGCGAGTAGCGCAATAGAGAGACCGGCGTGCTGGGGAGCCAGTATCTGATAGGCGATGCCGGCCAAATGCGCGATTCCAGAGACCAGCGCCACGCGGGGCAGGGCATTCAGCGTCATCGCATCAAACCGCACGTTGATTGCCACCTTGTATGCCGCGCGGTTTTGCGGATCCAGGGAAGTGAGTACAGTTTGCATCGGTGTCATCTCGCGCTTCTACCCAGCGTAGTTTTGTCTGTTCGTTCGATCCGTTGCCTATGCCTCACGGCTATGGCCGGTCTTCGACCGGGACACAGCCATGTCGGCGGCGGAGAAGCCCTCGGGCAGGAGTTCTTCGAGCGTGCGCTGCCGGTAGCTGCCGTCGGTGCGCGCGATGAAGATCGGCATCGCGGGCGTACCGAATTCCTGCATCACCTGGCGGCACGATCCACAGGGCGTTCCGCCATTGGTTGTGGCGACGGCGACGGCAAGAATGTGCTGCGCGCCCTCGGAGATAGCCTTGGTGATGGCAACCCGCTCCGCACAGATCGTCAGCGGATAGACGGCGTTTTCGATGTTGCAGCCGGTGTATACGCGCCCGTCATCGCCCAGCACAGCAGCGCCGACAGGATAGCCGGAGTAGGGGGCGTAGGCACGCTGCGACGCCGCGATTGCCTGGGTCACAAGCTGAGCCGCGTCAAGTGTAAATCTGTGAAGATTCGTGGTAGACATCTTTTAATCGCCAGATTCCTTTGCATTGTCGTCCAGGTACCTGCGAACCCGCGCCGGTACGCCGTAGGCCACGGTGCGCGATGGAATATCGTGCGTTACCACCGACCCGGCCCCCGTTTTTGCGCCTGCGCCGATGTGCAATGGTGCGACCAGCAGCGAGTCCGAACCGATGAAAACGTTTTCCTCGATGACGGTGGGATGCTTGTGCTCTCCGTCGAAGTTGCACGTAATCGTCCCCGCGCCGATGTTGACGTTCTCGCCCACCTGCGCGTCGCCCAAATAGCTGAAGTGCCCCATCTTCGCGTTGGGACCGAGCGTGCTGTTCTTCATTTCCCCAAAGTTGCCGACGTGCGCGCCGCGACACACATGCGCGCCCTTGCGCAGGTGGCTGAAGGGGCCGATGTTGCTGTTCTCCTCCATAACTGCGTACTCCAGCACTGAAGCCAGCACCGTGCAGCGATCGCCTATGGTGCATTCCTCGATGAGACTGTTTGGGCCGATGGAGCACGCTTCGCCAATGGCCGTTTTGCCGCGCAGATACGTGTTGGGGTGGATGACGGTATCCGGTCCAATCGTTACATCCGGCCCAATGTAGGTGCTCGCCGGGTCGATGAGCGTCACGCCGGCCAGCATCCATTGTTGGTTGATGCGCTGTCGCAGCGCGGCCTCAGCCAATGCCAGGTCGGCGCGTGTGTTGACACCGATGGCCTCGTGGGGATCGTCAACTACGAACGTTTCCACGACCTGATCCGCTCCGATGGCCAGCGCAATCACGTCGGTGAGATAGTACTCGCCTTTGCGCGGGCTGGGTTCGAGTTGTTCCAGAAAGTGCCACAGCGTCTTGTCGGCAAAGAGGCCGATGCCGCTGTTCATCTCGCGCAGGGCAGCGACATCCGGCGTCGCCTCGGCCTCTTCGACGATGGCATGGACACGCCCATATGCGTCGCGCAGAATGCGTCCCAGGCCGCATGAGACTTCACACTCGACGGTGAGGATGCTGGCAGCAGCCTGCTGCGCGACGTGTTGTTTTACCAGATGGCGTAGGGTGGTCTCCTGCACGAGCGGCGTGTCGGCATAGAGCACCAGAACGTGCTCCGCCTCGCCTTCGAGCAACGAGCGCGCTTGCAGCACCGCGTGCCCTGTCCCCAACGGCTCTGACTGGACGACGTACCGGGCGCGGTCTCCAGCCCATGCGCGGATGGCTTCCCCTGTATCCGGGGCCACAACGAGCACTGGTGGTGTACCGGTGAGGCGCGTTGCCAGATCGAGGACGTGGGCCAACATCGGGCGTTCGCCTAAGGGGTGCAGGATTTTTGGGACGCGTGATGCGAACCTTGTGCTTCTCCCCGCAGCTAAAATCACGACAGCCAGGCTCATAAATGGCTCCTTTTGATCTGTTTAAACGTCTGCGCGTATTTCTGCATCGACGTGCTTCAATTATAACATGGCAGACATGCAAAGCAACCAATTCCCCTCCCGTTCACCGTTTGCTGTTCCGTTGCAAACACTAACCTTTCAAGTATAATCGCGGTAGAGGGATTTGACGATGGTCTGGTTGGATTTGATCATAGATAAGCTACCTGGCCCGATGCGCCTGCGTGTGCGCGGATGTAGTATGCTGCCTACATTGCGTCCGGGGGATGAAGTCGTCGTCCAGCCGGTGACGGCGGAAGCACTGATTCCTGGGGATTGGGTGGTCGTTCGCGGTGCGCAGGGCGCGTTTTTGCACCGTTATCTGGGACGCCGTCACGGGCGCATCCTCACGAAAGGGGACGGGCACATGGGATTCGATCCTCTCTGGCCTCCTGACGCAGTGTTGGGGCGGGTCGTGGAGGCCCAGCGCGATGGTCGCTGCTTCTACCGGCGCGCTGCCGGACAATTGCGCCGCGAAAGGCTTTTCACTGCCGGGCACCACGTCCTCGGCGATGTGTGGGGCGTGTTACGCCGGGTCAGGGCGCTGTTGTTGGCGCTCGTTGCAATGACATTTGCTTTGACTGTGGTGTGGGCTGCTGTGACGCTTATCAGCTTTACTGCCAAGAGTAGTACAGACTGTGGAGATGATATAGAAGTATGCGTTGTTCTGGATTGGGCGACCGCCAGTGAGACAGACAATCTGGGCTTTCGCCTCTGGCGAAGTCTGACTGAGGGTGATGGCTACGTGGACATCTCCGGCCCTGGTTTCATCGGCTCGTTGGATGAGGGTGCGGGCGCTTCCTATGTGGTTACAGACACCAACGTGATACCAGGCACCATCTATTATTACAAGCTTCAGGATTTACCTGCTGACGGCACCCTAAACAGTTTTACCAAGCCGATTTCCGCGACGGTTCCACTCACGCCAACCCTGACCCCCACACCCACGGCTACATCCACACCTACACCGACACCTTCCCCATCGCCGACCCCCAATTCCAACGTCCGCTTCTGGGCTGACAAAACCGATCTGACTGCCGGGGAATGTGCGGTCTTATATTGGCAGACAAACAACATCACGGCGATCTTTTTCGACAATATGGCTGTCAGTGGCGATGATCAACGCCAGTTCTGTCCGTGCTCCACCGAATCCCACGTCTTGCGCGTGAAATACCGTGACGGCAGAACTGAGGATTTTACAATCACGCTCAACGTCACCGGGCAGTGTGGTACAATGACGCCAACAACGACACTCACCCCTACGCCACGGGCGACGACTCCCGTTCCGACCTGGACGCTGCCTCCCACATCTGCTCCTGGCGCTGCTCTTACGCAGGCGGCTGTCACAGCCACGGCGACCCTTGCACCGGTGTCCGTCCCGGAATCCGGAAGGGGTGCGCAGGCCACCGCGACACAGATAGTGCCGGAGTCGGCAGCCTCTACTGTCCCACTCTTCGTTACGGACGCGCTCCCAGCCAATCCTCTGCCTTCTCTGGGCACGCCATTGCCCGACCCCGGTTCTACACGCAGCCCGGTGTCGGGTTCGCCGCTGGGCGTGACGGTGGAAGATATGCTTTCTGCATGGCTGTTGATCGTTGGTGGAATTGTCGGCGCGGGCCTCATCGGAGCGGGCATCTTAATGTGGAAGCGGCAGCAGTGAAGCGTACACTGTGGATCGGAGTGGCGCTGCTGGTGCTTGTCTGCCTCGCGGGATGTCGAGCGAAGCCTGCGCCATCGCCGGAAGTGGATCGGGTTCCCACACCTTTGGCGTCCGCCACCGCCGCCGGTTGGACACTGCTGGTTCGCGGCGATGGCCCTCGCTGGCTCGGCCCGGATTGGTGGCGTGCGCAGGGTCTCGATCCCGCAACGCTTGCATTGGACAACATCCGCTTGACCCACAGCGGGGAAGCGGTTTCCGCACTTTTGCTTCCCTCTGATAACGGCTCCGGTTTGTTCTTCTACGGTGAAACTGCGCCGGACCGCCTGGGACCGGTGGGGGCGTATCACCTTGCGCTCGATGCGGCTGGGACACCCGCGATGGCAGAACTGGTGGCTGTCACATCGCCGGCGCAATACCAGACCGCAACCGCCGCCACGCTCTGGCTGGAAGAGGACAATGTCTACCGCCCCACCGCCCCCCCGGATACGCAGTGGTTGTGGACTTCGTTCAACGCTGCCCCCGCGCTCACATTGACCGTCACCTTGACCGAAGCGCTCCCCGCGCCGGTGACGCTGTCCCTGCATTTTTGGGGCCAGAGCAGCATGCCGCAAAACCCCGATCATCACGTTCGCGTCTTGTGGAACGGGGAGTTGGTGGACGACCATTATTGGGATGGCAACGCGCTCGAAGTGTGGACGGTGACGGCTCCTGCGCCGCGTCAGGGTGATAATGAACTGGTGTTGATCTCGCCGGGCGATACCGAAGCGCCGGTCGAGGTGACGTGGTTGGATCGCATCAGTGTGACCTGGCAGCGTGCTTTGACCTATACGGGCGGTTGGGAAAGCTGGATCGTGGGGCCGGAGCCGGCGGCATGTTGGGAAGGGGTTTCAGATGGACGTGTAGCTACGCTGTTGCTAAGCGAGAACGGGGCGTCGCATGGTGGTCTGGTCGAGCGCGACGCCGCCGGGCGGGTGTGTATCGAGCAGCGTCCTGGCGAGCAAGGCTGGATCGGCCTGCTGGAGTCCGTGCCCGCGCCCGACGTGGTGCGCCAGCGAGAACCCGTTGAGATGGACGCGTTGGCAGTAAATTACTTGATCATCGCGCCACACTTTTTCCACGCGGCGCTTGTCCCATTGGTCGAAGCGCGCATCGCTGAAGGGTTATCCGTGGTTGTGGTGACGCCGGAGCAAATCTATGACGTTTTCGGCACAGGTGCACCTGGAGTCGAGGCGATCCGTGCGGCGGTGACGACGCTGCACGCGCGCGGCCACCTGCGTTATGTGCTTCTGGTGGGCGACGCTTCCGCCGATCCACGGGCGATGTGGCAGGCGGACTCCACGCTCGTGCCGACAGGGTGGGGTCGTACTGCTTTTCTGGGGGATACGGCCTCCGAGCACGCGTTGGTGCTTGGTGACGATGGTACGCCGCTGGTCGCGGTGGGCCGTTTCCCTGCATCGACCGTCGCTGAGGTGCGGGCGATGGTCGCCAAAACGCTGGCCTGGCAGCCGACCTCGCGTCTGCTGCTGCTGCACGACGACGAACCGGAATTTGTCACGATGACGAGTGCGCTGGCGGAGGTGTTTGCGCCTGATCTGCGTCTGGGCGACGACGAAAGCGATACCCGCCGCGATTTGCTGCGCTGGCTGCGTGCTGCGCCGGGGGTACTGGTCTACAGCGGGCACGGCAGCCTGCCCGTTCTGGGCGACGAGAAGTTTCTCACTGTGGACGATGCCGGCGTGTGGGATGGCCCGACGGTTGTGGTGGTGTGGTCGTGTCTCGCCGCAAACTTCACGCATCCCACCCAGATGGGACTCGGTGAGGCGTGGTTGCGTCATTCCAAGGGCGTCACTGCTTTCGTTGGCCCTACGGCGGAGACGACGACCGGCGAGCAGTCGGCGATGACACTGGCTTTCCAACGCGCCTTGGTCGATGGGGCGACCATCGGCGATGCGTTGCTGGTTGGCTGGCACGCGGCGCAGTCGGAAGATGCGGAGATCAGCTTTGTGCTGTTGGGAGACCCCACGCTGCGCTCGATGTCGGAACACTAATATGGATACGAATTACGTATCATCTAGGGATAGCTGATGGACTACAACGATTATTTGCAAGCGTCGCACAAGGCTGCTCGATTGGTGGAAGATGGAGATTATCCTGGCGCGATCAGGGTATTGCAGGCGCTGCTTGCCAGCGATATCTCGGATTTCGACAAGGCGATGATGTGCGCCAACCTGGCTACCGTCCATGAGAAGATGGGGCAAGAGCAGGCCGCGTTAGATTGGTACGACAAAGGTGTCGCTTATGAGGAACCCGGCCGTCGCTATACCGTCGCTGAAATGAAGGCTGCCTATCTGGCGGAAAAAGGACGCAGCCAGGAGAGTCTGGAAGTCTATACGGGATTGCTGGCGCGACCATTCCTCACCGAAGCGGATAAAGCGCGGATCCGTGAGAACGTGATTGCGTTACACCGCCGGCAGGAAGAGTCGCCTATCCCGGCAGTTGCACCGGACAACGCGCGTCCTGATTCTGCCCGTGCACGGCAGCGCAAATCTTTAGCCTTGCCAGTGATTGCCGTTGGCCTGATCTTGGCTGGCGCAGCATTGATGCTGTTAGGCGCCCCGGCATTGCGTCCGGCGACACCGCTTCCCCCCACACCCACAAGCATGCCGACGGGTATCCCTTCGCCGACGCCGGAGCCGCTCGTTCCTACCCGGACGGCGGAACCGATCGCTTCGTCCACCGCCACGCCGACGGCGACGCGCACGCCTCCGCCGACCGCGACGGCGACGCTCGAACCGACCGCAACGCCAACGCGTCGCGCCGGAACGCCGGCGACGCCGCGCCCGACGGTAGACCCATCTACATTCACGGAGACGCCTGTACCGACGGAAACGCTGCCGCCAACCGAAACGCCTTTACCTACAGAGTCGCCCGTTATAGTTGTACCCTCGGGGTTCACCGTCCCAGCGCATGAGCGATTCCGGTTGGGCGTGTCGCTGCCGAGCGGCGACAATGCCACGTATGATCTTGGCACGCTCCGCGTGGGCTGGGTGATGGATTGGGCGGCGCGCAGCTCAACCGCGCTGCCACCAGGCGTGGCCTATATGCCCACGGTGCGCATGTCCGGTGGTCAACTCAGGCCCGCTGCCGGGACGTTGACGGCGGTGGCGGCGGCGCGGCCCGGTTCCACGTGGCTGATTTCCAACGAGCCGGACGTACGTTGGCAGGACAACGTCGAGCCGACGACGTATGCGCGGCTGTACCATGAAGCCTACCATGCGATCAAAGCCGGGGATCCATCGGCGGTGGTGGCGGCAGGGGGGATCGCCCAGCCTACACCGTTACGCTTGCGTTACCTCGATCTCGTTCTGGAGGCTTACCGTACTGAGTTCGGCGGGGCGCTTCCGACACAGGCGTGGCACATCCACAACTACATGCTGCACGAAGAGCGTGACTCCTGGGGCGTGGATATTCCACCCGGCATTCCCGACAATACTGGCGTGCTGTTCGGCGTCGACGACTCCGGAAATCTCAGCGTCTTTCGCTCGCAAATCTACGACTTCCGCCGTTGGATGTCCTCGCGGGGGTACGTCGGACAGCCGCTCATTATCTCCGAGTTCGGCGTACCGATGCCGGCGGATTATGGCTTTCCGCCGGAGCGGATGACCGAGTTCTTGCGCGAGACGTGGCAGTTTTTCCTGACGGCAGTGGATGGTGGCCTCGGTGATCCGAATGATGGCGGTCGATTGGTACAGCGCTGGTGTTGGTTCAGCTTGGGCGATCCTGTTTATGCAACCGGCAACCTGATCAGTAGTAACGGTAGTTGGACGCCTCTAGGAAGTACCTGGATTTCTTACGTGAGCGATTGACTATGGACAAATGGCTGGCAAAACTTAAAACACAGACACAAGTGCTCCGTTGGATTTTGAGCCTTGGCGTGATGGTCGTTTCAGTGTGGCTACTGACCCGCGAATTGGATTGGGGACAGGTCCTCAGCGCATTGCAGACGGCGAACTACACCTGGGTTCTGGTCGGCGTTCTGGTGATTATTGGAACGTTCTTCGCGCGGGTCTGGCGCTGGCAGGCGTTGTTGTGGCGCGCTGACTTGCGCTTTTGGCCCGCGCTGACGGCGTTGTTGGTGGGGCAGGTGGCGAATATGGTCTTGCCGATGCGCGGCGGCGATCTGGTGCGTGCGATGTGGCTGCGTCCGGAGCGTAACGGGGCGCAGGACATGGAGCAGGATGTGGCGCGAGACGTAGAGCCGGCTGTGACGCGTGTGGCGGGCGCATCGGAGGCTCTGGGGAGTGTGGCTCTGGAAAAAGTGTGGGATCTGCTGGCACTGCTGCTGTGCGGTCTGTTGTTGCTCGCGCTCGCCCCCTTGCCTGAATGGTTTTCCAACTCGACATGGAGCACGGCGGGGATTTTGTTGGTAGGTGGCCTGGTGCTATGGGCCGGGTTGCGCTGGCAAGAGGTACTGTTTCGCTGGGCCGCGCTCATTCTGGCGCGTTTCCCGGCGGGATGGGACAAGGCGCTGCTGCCGCGTCTACAGCGATTGGCGCAGGGATTGAATTCACTGCAAAGCGCCCAGGCTTCAGGCCGCGTCTTTTTGTGGACGGTGATCACCTGGGGGCTTGGCGCGGTCTCGAACTGGGCCGTGATGCGCGCGTTTGGCGTCGATTCGCCGGTCGCTGCCGTTTTTTTGTTGGCGACGCTGATGGTCGGAAATGCCGTTGTGCCGACGCCGGCGCGTCTGGGCGTCTACGAGGGGATCTGCGTGGTGTCGTTGAGCCTGTTCGATGTGCCATACGATTTGGCGCTGGCGATTGGCCTGGTGTTGCATCTGGTGGTGATGGGGCCGCCATTGATCGCGGCAGGTATCCTGGCATTGGGATCGCAGATTACGCGGAGGGTGCATGGATCGTCCTGACTATTCGGTGATTGTGCCGGCCTATCGGGAGGAGGACGTGATCGGCGCCTGTGTGCGGGCGCTGTCACGGCAGACGGTGGACCGTGCTCGCTATGAAATTATTGTTGTGGACGATGGTTCTGCCGATGCCACAGCCCAGGCGGCGCAGGAAGCCGGCGCAGATTGTGTGTTGCGTGTCGAGCATGGAGGACCTGCGGCGGCGCGTAATGCCGGCATCGCAGTCGCGCAGGGGGAGATCATCCTGTTCACCGACGCCGATTGTGAACCGGCGGAAGATTGGATCGCACAAATGCTCGCGCCGTTCGATGATCCCCGGGTGATGGGCGTAAAGGGGACGTATCGGACAAAGCAGCCCGCTCTGATTGCCCGATTGACGCAACTGGAGTTCGAGATCCGCTACGAGCGGATGGCCGAACTGCCGCGTATTGATTTCGTGGACACCTACGCGGCAGGATACCGGCGGGAGTTGTTCGTGAAGCATGGCGTATTCGATACGGCGTATATCGCAGCGGAGGACGTGGATTTGTCCTTTCGCCTGACGCGGGCCGGGCATTGGCTCGTCTTCGTGCCCAACGCTTGGGTCTGGCACCGCCATCCGGCGACGCTGCGGCGCTATCTCGCCCGAAAGGCGCGCTTTGGGTACTGGCGCGCGTTGCTCTACGTCCGTTATCCCGACAAGATCTCCGGCGACGCGCATACCGATCCCACGTTGAAATCCCAGTTCGCGCTGGTGGTGGCGCTTGGGTTGGCCGCAATCGCCGCCGTGTTCTGGCCATTGGTGTGGATTGCGGTCCTGCTACTGCTCGCCCTCTTCCTGGCGACGACGTTGTCTTTCGTGCGCTGGGCCTGGCGGCGCGACCGGGCCGTAGCGTTAGCTTGGCCTGGCGTGACGCTGCTTCGCGTAGTCGTGCAGGGTTTGGGGCTGGCGGCCGGTTTGCTGCGCCAAGTGGCGAAATGAACGCTCGGGCACGTCTGCCGATACCTCTCGTGGCTGGGGGGATCGCCCTGCTGGTGTATATGCTGACGATGGCGCCATCGCTGACCTGGGCGCATTGGGGCGCGGACGGCGGCGACTTTATCGCGGCGGCGGCGGCAGGACGAATGCCGCATCCGCCTGGATTCCCCCTCTACCTTGTCCTGGCGCGTACCTTCCTATTCCTGCCGTTGCGTGATCCGGCATGGCGGTTGAACTTGCTTTCAGCCATGATGGCGGCAGGGACGGTGGCGCTAACGGCGCTAACGTTACAGCGTCACGAGAAATCCCCATGGATTGTGCTCGCGGCGGCGCTCGCGTTGGCCTTTGCCCCATTGTTTTGGTCACAGGCGCTCATCGCGGAGGTTTACACGACGGTAGCGTTCTTTGCGGCGTTGGCGAATCATGAATGGCGGGTTATGAGTTATGAGTTGCAAGTGGCGAATTGGCAGTGGGTTTTGGCGGGCATCGTGTGCGGACTGGGGATGGCGGTGCATCCGACGTTGGTGTTCCTGATGCCACTGTGGGCTGTCTATTTGTTAAGAGGTCATAGGATCACCATCTCCAAATTGCGGTTTCATCCCCCTGTCTACCGCCTACCTGTTACCGGCTACCTGATGGGCCTGGGTATTGGTTTGCTGCCCTATGCCTTTTTGCCGTTGTTGGGCCGTTGGCCGCAGCCGTGGGGTGACTTGCGCACCTTTGCCGGATGGTGGGGCGTGGTGCGGGCGCGGTTGTATTGGGGTTATGCCTTTGGGCTACCGTTGGCCGAGTGGCCTGCGCGGCTGGCGGCATGGGCGGCGCTTGTCGCCCGGCAATTTACACCGGTGGGTGGCGCGTTGGTGCTGCTCGGCGGCTGGCTAGGATGGAGCGAGCGCGGATCGTTTGCACTTTCGCGATGGGAAGTGGTGGGGTTGGCGATAACAGGTGGTTTATTGAGCCTGTTTGCGGTCGGTTACGCTACGCCGGATTCGTTGATGTACCTCCTGCCGCTGCTGCCGCTGGTTGTGCCTTTGCTCGGCGCGGGCTTGCGCTGGCTGGTTGATCAGGGCTTGCCCGCATGGGTGACGTTGATCCTGCCGCTTGTGTTGCTTGTTTGGAACTGGCAGGCTATGGACGTGAGCCGGGATCAGGAAGCTGTGGTTTGGTTCAATCGTGTCCTGGATGCCACACCGGCAGACGCGGTGCTGATTACGATGCAGAGCGATCGGTATACTTTTGCGTTGTGGTATGCGCAGGAGGCTGAGGGCTTGCGGCCTGACGTGTTGGTCGTCGACCGGGATTTATGGTGGCAGGAGAGTTACCGGAAGTTTTTATTCGCACAGGTTGGGCATGAGGTCGCTGAGCCGGAAGATTTCGCGGTAGACCGGCCTCTGTGTCGGATTGTGGAGGGGGATGTTGTATGTCCGTAATTGCACAACATAAGAGGAAGATTGCGCTTGGCCTGGTTGTACTGGGCGTGCTTCTGCTGGTGATTTGGGGTGTGCAGTCCGCGGTCGCGGCGGGATCGTTGCTGCGCTCGTTGCAGACAGCCCAGACATTGCTAGAGGGTGATCCTCTGGCGACGGATGCGACTGCATTTGGGACGCTGCTGCACGAGACACGGCGCGATGTGGTGGTGTTGCGGCGCAACCTTGGCTGGCTGGCCGGAATGGGGCCGGCGTTTCGCTGGCTACCGAAGATGGGCGTACTCGCGGGCGATGCTCCAGCTTTGCTCGCTATAGCAGACAGCTTGACACAAGCCGGAGTTCTGTTGTGGGATGCGGTGGAACCGGCTATGGTGGCGTTCCAGGCCGGTGAGCCGGTGTTGGAGATGCTGCCGGATGTCTTCACTCGGCTCGCGCCTGACCTGCCGCGCGCACAGTCCGCCGTCACCCGCGCAAGGACGGCTTACGCGACGCTCGACGTGGATGCCCTGCCGGGACGCTTGCAAGGCCCATTGCGGCAATTGGGGGCCTTGCTGCCGCTGTTGGATGACGGGCTGGCTCTGGCGGAGATTGGACCGTCTTTGCTGGGACTGGACTCGCCGCGCACCTATTTGCTACTCGTGCTCAACGAGAGTGAGTTGCGGCCCGGCGGCGGATTTATCACCGGGGTGGGGGAGGTGCGCGTCGAAGCTGGAAAGATCGCGCAGATGGAATTTAGCGATAGTTATGCCGCCGACGATTTCACTCAGCCTTATCCACTTTCGCCGGAGCCGCTGCGGCAGTTTATGGGGATAGAATTGCTGGTCTTCCGCGACAGTAACTGGTCGCCCGATTTCCCGACGGCGGTACGCCAAGCCCTGGAGTTGTATCGACCGCGCCATGAGGTTACGGTAGATGGGGTCATCGCCGTGGATCAATACGCGGCACAACGTCTGCTCGACCCGCTCGGCCCAATGACTTTGCCCGGATTCGACGCCCCCGTAACCGGTGCGACCTTGCTCGACCAACTCTACAGCACATGGGCGCCTGAGGATGGGCAAATGGATGCCGAGTGGTGGCTGCAACGCAAAGCGTTTATGGAGCCGTTTGCCGAAGCGGTGATGGTGCGCATCTCCGCGGGGGACATAGATTGGTTGGCACTGGCGAAGGCCGGGAAGCAGCTTGTGGACGAAAAGCATATCCAGGTGTACTTTGGCGACGCGGATGTGCGGGCGTTGCTAGCGGCGCGTGGATGGGATGGCGGGTTGCGTGCATCGGAAGGTGATTACGCGATGGTCGTGGAGGCGAATCTGGGCTACAACAAGGCCAGCGGCAAACTCGACCGCGCGTTCACCTACGAGGTCGATCTCACCCAATCGCCGCCGCGCGCGACAATGACGATGGCTTACACGCACACGAGCCAGGTGGATATCGCCTGTGTCCCTGGATCGCGTTACGACCCTGAATATACGCAGATGATGGATCGCTGTTACTGGGCCTATTTGCGCCTTTATGTCCCGGAGGGGGCGCAGTTGGTGGAGGCCAGCCGGCATCCGATAGCAGAGGAGTTCGTCGTCAGGAAGGGTACATGGGATGGAATGGCACGTGTCACGGCAGCGCCTGAGGGAGCCTACGCTGTTTTCGAACAGGCACTGCTCTTGCCGACTGCGTCGCAGGCCGTGGTCTATTTTACGTACACTTTGCCAGACGACGTTGTTCAACAAAACACCGATGGCACGCTAACTTATCATCTGTTGTGGCAGAAGCAGGCGGGCTTGGTAGATGTCCCGGCACGCCTTATCTTGCACATGCCCCAAAATGCGGTATTATGTCCTTCGCAAGCTCTTCCTAGCGCGAATGACGCCGGGGTGCTTGTGTACGATGTCGATCTGCGCGTTGACAGCAATGTGCACACTTGCTATCAGATAGTACAGGGAGAATGAGCGATGAATAAGCGACATTGGATGTTGATCGGATGGCTGCTGGTTACGTTGGCACTGTCCAGTTTGGCTGTGATGCCGGTGGCATGGGCGATGCCGTCGCTTCAGGAGAACTGGACTGTTCCGACTATGACATCCACACCTGGTCCGCCGACCGAGCCGCCGCCCACGCAACCACCGACCGACCCTCCGCCCACACAAGAACCGCCCGCTGATACACCAGTCGCTACCCCATCCACTTTGGAGCCTACTGCAACGTTGACACCTGTGGGGGGTAAAATCACTGTAACGTCGACTCCTACTCCTTCGGGCACGAAGACGGCAACTGCGACGCCATCAGCGACTGCGACCGCAAGCGCAACGTCATCCACGGCTGAGACGCCCATGACTTCGGTACCGGCGGGAACATTGTCACCGGATACCCCCGCAACTGTGGCTCCCGCAACTGTGGCTCCGTCTGAAACGCCCGCTGGCGGCGTATCGCTTTCTACTGAGCCGGTTTCTTCCGGCGGGTCAGCGCCGTCCACGCCTGAAAGTGCCGCCGCGCCCGCGTCAGAAGCGCAATCGTCCGGGGATGTAGCGCCGGCTGGAACTGCGCCGGAATACGGCAAGCCGGGCGGCGGTTCGTGGCTGTTCTTTGGCGGTGTAGGGTTGTTGTTGGTAGGCGTGGTCTTGTTGCTCGTATGGCGGCGGCAGGGGTGAGTGGGTATCGGTTGTGACAGAACCCATCATCGTTTTCGATCACGTCTCCAAAACCTTCGATCTGCACCGGAGCCGCTCGCGCTCATTTCAGGAGGTGTTGGTCAACTTTGGACGTTGGCGGCAACCTCATATCCAGGATGATCTGCACGCGTTGCAGGACGTCAGTTTCACTATTGAGCGTGGGGAGACGGTCGGCTTTATCGGCGCGAACGGGGCCGGGAAGAGCACACTGCTCAAACTCATCGCGCGCATCCTCGAACCTGATTCTGGCACGGTTACGGTGAACGGCCGCGTGGGTGCGTTGCTAGAACTGGGTGCCGGCTTTCATCCTGATCTGACCGGCCGAGAGAACGTCTACCTGAATGCCTCCATTATGGGATTGAATCGCCGGGAAGTGGATCGTCGTTTCGATGAGATTGTGGCCTTTTCGGAACTGGAACGGTTTATCGACGTGCCGGTGAAGCACTATTCTTCGGGGATGTACGTGCGGTTGGGGTTTGCCGTGGCGGTCAATATGGAACCGGAGATCTTGCTGGTGGATGAGGTGCTGGCGGTGGGGGATGCGGCGTTTCAACGGAAGTGCTTTGAGCGCATTGATCGCATGCGTGTAGACGGAGTTACGCTGCTGTTTGTGTCTCATAGTGCTGATGCTGTGCGAGCGCACTGCGCTCGAGCGATCTGGTTGGATGCTGGTAGTGTGCAGGCAGACGGTGCGGCCGAGTCTGCGGTGCAGCGTTATACAATGCATGCATGGGAGAAAGCTGAGGGACAGTTGCATACTGAGAACGGGTCTCGCTGGGGCACTGGACGCGTGCAAATCATACAGGTGCAACTGTTAGGGAAAGGCGATAGGGAAACGCAACTCTTCGAAACCGGAGAACCTTTGACTGTGGTGATGCATTATCAGACGCAGGAACGTATCGAGCGGCCAGTGTTTGGTTTGGCAGTTTATCGCAGTGACGGGACACATATCACTGGGCCAAACACCCGTTTTAGCGGGCTAAAGTTCCCATCTGTTGAGGGGGAGGGTAAGGTTTTGTATCACATAGGTGCTCTCCCCTTATTAGAAGGTTCTTACACGCTTTCTGTTGCTGTTGTGAGTGAGGATGATTCTGAGATGTACGATTATCATGATCGTCTATATCCATTCCGCGTTCGTGTTACAGAAAATGCTGAAAAGTATGGGCTGGTTACATTAAGTGGTCGATGGGAGTGTTCCAAAAATTGAACAGAAATTGTAAACAAATATGAGTGATACTACGATGCAGTCTGTCGATACGAAAGAATATGACGCCTATTATTACGCCCATGATTGCGGGCGACCATATCAACGTGATGCGGGTTGGCTTTCCTTTTTTGACAAGGTAGCTGAGTATATTGTGACCGATCTTCATCCCCAAACTGCGCTCGATGCCGGTTGTGCGATGGGATTTTTGGTGGAAAAACTGAGGGAACGCGGTGTTGAGGCGTATGGGATAGATATATCGGAGTATGCGATCCAGAACGTACATGAGTCTGTGCGCGATTGCTGTGAGGTCGGCTCCATTACGGTTCCCTTGTCGCGGCGCTATGATCTCATTGTTAGCCTGGAGGTGTTGGAGCATCTGCCGGTTGCACAGGCCCGCGAGGCTTTGGTCAATTTTTGCCAACACACGGATCAAGTACTTTTTTCGTCTACCCCGTTGGATTACCGGGAGGCGACGCATATCAATGTGCATCCACCTGAGTATTGGGCCGAGTTGTTCGCCAGACAGGGTTTTGTCCGTGATGTGGATTACGACGTGTCTTATCTCACCCCTTGGGCTGGGTTGTTTCGTCAATCAAATGTCGCTATTTCGGACTTAGCACGGGATTTCGAGCGGCGTTGGTGGCTGCTGCAACGTGAGACGACCGATCTACGCGCGGCGCTTGTCGACGAGCACGCGGCAGCGAGGCTGCGGGAACGCGAGATTTCTGATTTGCGTGCCCAAGTTGCGCGTATGGAAGCGCAGGTTACAGGACTAAAAAATGGCAGACTCATGCGCTTACTGTTAGGTGTGCAGAACTGGCGACAGAAGTCTAGGGGAAGATGAGGCGTGATGCCGGGTACGACTGTGAATAGCGTTCTCTTTGTCAGCGGTATAGGCGGTGATACACGCCGATACCGATGTGTTCACCAGCAAGAGCAGTTGGCGTTGCAGAATATCGTCACCGCATTATATGAGGCCGACGATCCACAATTTCTGACCAACGTTTTCGATTATGACATTTTTGTCTTGCATCGCGTTCCATATAGTCCTTTGCTCAATCTCGTCATCGAACTGGCGCACGCACAGGGCAAGCCGGTTGTCTTCGAAACGGATGACTTGATTTTTGTACCCGAGCTGGAAACACACATTGCTTTTGTGGATACGCTTTCACCAGAGGCCGCCCGCCGTTTTCGATCTGACCTGGCGCAATTGGAAAAGACTTTTCAGCGTTGCGACTGCGTGCTTACCACCACCGAATTTCTGGCGCAAGAGGCGCGGCAACGGGGGAAACCGGCTTATGTCAATCGCAACGCCCCTGGCGCAGAGATGTTCCACCTCTCTGAGCAAGCGTGGGCCGAGCGACAGCGAAGACTAGGTCTAGACGACCTGCCACAACCTGTTGTCATTGCCTATTTCAGCGGCACCGGCTCCCACAACCGCGATTTTCAGATGATCGCCGAACCGTTGGCGTGGATCATGTCGGCCTATCCTCAAGTCTGGCTGCACATTGGTGGGCACCTGAACCTGGGACCGGCATTTGAGCCGTTTTGGGATCGTATCCGCCGCACGCCCTACGTGACCTGGCGTGAACTGCCGCACCTGATCGCTCAGGCCGACATCAACCTGGCGCCACTCGAACAGGACAACCCCTTTTGTCAGGCCAAGAGTGAGATTAAGTTTGTCGAGGCGGCGCTGGTGGGTGTGCCCACGATTGCCAGCCGTGTGGAAGCCTACGAATATGCCATCGCTGACGGGCAGGACGGTATTCTGGTCGATACATCTGACGAGTGGCGTGCTGCTTTGCAGATGTTGCTCGATCATCCTGAACGCCGTCTGGCTATGGGCGAGGCCGCGCGTCACTCTGTCTATACTCGCTACACCCCCGAACGGCGTGCTGAAGAGCTATGGTCTATCTTCGATGATGCATGGCGAAAGTTCAGCGCCGCCCCCGTTGACGACGATGCGCTTCGGCACATCTTCCTCGAAGGTGTTGGGCGGTACGCGGATGCAATACAGCGCCAGACCCAACAGCACGCGGCGCAAATCGCTAGCTTGCACGAGGCCCTGCGTCAATATGAGGCGCAACTGATCGCTGCCGGACAGCGCAATGCATCTTTACAGGAGCAGTTCATCCAGCTCGAGCAGCACCTTGAGGCTATCAGTCAAGGTCGTGTGATGCGGCTGATGAACGGTTTCAATCGGTGGCGCGAGCGTTTGTTTCGGAAAAATAGAGCATCCTGATTTTCCTCATTTATACCCGTCCCGTTCTCCACTTCCAATACTTCACTAGCTCGCGTTGCAAACCTCCTGGGCCTTGAGTCGCAAGAACGTGCACGCCCTTTCTTATGCGGTCCATAAGGGTGACGCGTTTGCTCCAGTTGCGCAACAGCGGATGCCCGCCCACATCTCCAAGTCGTTCGTCTTCGTAGAATAGCCAATAGTCCAGATGACCGCGGCTGGACTGATCATTTCGTTGTAGGGGGACGCCAGGCACGTTGGCGTCGCAGTAAGCCCATAGCGTGACCGCGTCTCCCGGCACGGATTCTGGCGATTCGAGGTCGATGTAATAGGATTTGCCACCCGACTCGCGTTGGGGGGTGAACCAAAAGCAGGCATATCCTTGATCCGTCAGCAAACTGGCATTGAGGCGCACCGTAGCGAGATCACTTTCAGCGGTTGGCGATTCCTTGAGATGAAAGATTATGTCGCGGGTGTTGCGACGCTGGTAGGCGCCGATTAGCACATCCACCCGGCACAGGCCGTTCTGGCGGGCGACAAAGTGCTGCCCGATTCGCTTCCGACCTGTCAATTCACCCAATGTCCGTACAGGCGCTTCGTTTAGCACTATGCCTTGTTCTAAACCTAACAGGGATTTGCCCCATGTCTTGAGGATGACCTTTGCCTGAGCAAGCAGCCGGCGACGGGTGGCATGGATGGCATTCAGGCGGCGTTGTTGATGTGCGGGGAGCGCATCCAGTGCTGGCAGATTGGCGGATAACCCACGTTGCCGGCCGCGCCGTGTAGCGGGCAGCTTTTGGAGCAATATTTCCTCGACCCGTCGCGCTGATTTCTCCCAGGAACGTTCTCTGACCTGTTGATAGGCCGTCTCCACCAAGCGCTGCCGCAGCGGTTCGTCTTCCAGCAAACGCAGCACGGCATCGGCGATGGCTTTCGGCGTTGGTTCCGCCAGTAGCGCGTTGACCTCGTGTTCCATTACGCCCATGACGGTTTCGCGGTTTAGATCCACCACGGCGCAGCGGCAGGCCATCATCTCCGGCGGTACCAGGGAACAATTGGTGGGCGAAAGCACAATCCCGATGTCGCAGGAAGAGAACAACTCGGCCAATTGCTGTTCATTGAGGATGCCCAGATTGGTGTGGGGAAATGGGACTGGCTCCCGGCGCAACTCTGCGTTATCAACGCCGTAAAAGACGATTTCCACATCCGGGCGTTGCTGGTGGACTCGCTCAAGCGCCTCAATGCCCATAGGGAAGAGGCGTCGCGGCGTGGCGGGCCGGGCGTAGAAGCACACGCGAAGGCGATCGGCTTTTTCGACCTGACGAGGGTAATAGATGGTGTGATCTACAGCCAAATCGAAATAGTCCGCGTCGGCATTGTACCATTCGCGCAAGCGCTTGGTGAGCCAGCGTCCTAGTGTGATGCAGGAAAAGCCCATCTTGTAGGTTTGCTCCGCTTGCAAGTACTCAGTGCCCATCGGGGCAAAAAACGGCTCCCAATCCTGCACAAAGTAGAATACCTTGGACGTGTTATGCACATCATCGACCAGATATGCTGTGGACCAGTGGGTCAGTATGACCGCATCTGATTCCACCAACGGGCCTCCGGTCCATTTGTAGATTTCGCCGGGGATGTCGGTGAAGTGTTGGCGCACGAATTCACGTATCTCCAGGTCGCTCTTTTTCCATAATAGCTGTCGCGGCACAATGTAAGCGTTGACCTGGTGCCCAAAACTGGCCAACAAATTCATCATGCGGATGATGTCCGTATGCCCGCCAGAGCCGAGTGTTGGCTCCGGGAAAATCCAGTTGAGGATCAAGGGCGTTTGGTTCGTGATAGGGACCGGCGAGGGACCATCCTGCTGATTGCGCAGTGCTTGAATAGCGGTCAGTGTCTGCGCGAGTTGCGGCCCCAATACTTCCGGTGCGTAACATACCTGCACTTCAGCGTGCGCTGCTTCTCCTATGTGGCAACGCAAATTAGGATCGCTGACCAACGCATCGAGTTTGGCAGTCCATTCGTTTTCATTGCCGGCCAAGAACCCGGTTTCGCCGTCTCGAATGGCAAACTCGAAAGCGCCGATGCGGCTGGCAATGGTCGGGACGTTCACTATGGCCGCCTCGGTATATTTGATCTCGCTTTTGGCGTCGCAGAAGGGGTTGCCCGTCTCCAGAGGGGCCAGGTTAATGTCGAAACTACGTTGCACGGTCAGCCATTCTTCCCAGGAGACAGCGGGAAGGTACTGAATGCGATTGGTAAAGGCTTTGAGTTTATCTGGCAGCGGGTATGGGTTTTGGTCATCGATGTGGAGCGCGCCGACGATGTGCAGATCGACGTTGGAGTACTGCCCCATAATCCTCGCCAGTGGACTAGCTATCTCTGCCAGGTCTTTGCGATGGGTGGCTGTGCCACTGCCGTAGCCCAGGATGATTCTGTCGTGCGCTGGAGGCTTTGGCCGTTGAAGCAATTCGGACGCTGCTGTAATCATCCATTCACTGAGGCCGTTGCGGTGCACGAAGGCCGGCTTGCCCAGGGCGCGCACTCTGTCGGCTAGGTACTCAGTCGAAGTGACAACCGCATCACAGGCGAGCAGCGTCCGGCGATAACGCCACACGCCCTCGTAGTACAGCGCCGCATCCTCGTCGTTCATCGCTTTGACTGGATCCACATAGGACACCAGGTCTGGCTCGAACACAAGATCGTCTGTGTCGAAAACAACGGGAACACCTTGCCCGCGGGCTTGTTCGATTAAGGCTTCGATGAGTGGATCGTAGGCGACCCGGTAGAGATATAAGATATCATGCGCAGCTGCTTCCCGGAAGAGTGTTTCGCGGTCGATCAGATCTGATCGCACCATGCTATGTATGCCGCACGCGGCAAGCTGCTCCTGCTTTTGCAGGACGCGGTATTCAAAGGTGGTGCCGGCTTTGCATCCACTGATGAAGTAAACAGAGCGTAACATTGCTTTTCCACCTTCAGCTTCAAAATGCCCTGCTGGATGCCGCCCGGCAGGTTGGCTGAATTATACCATACCTTGATGGGCGTAAAACACTTGGTTTTCTGAGAGGGTGTGTTATGATAGCGACCGTCAACATAGCTGACAACCACTGTGGATTATGGGCGAGCTAAACATAATGCGTGTCTCAACGACAATTGCGTTGATTACCAACGATGCCATCGGCGAGAAGATGGCCGGGCCGGGGATTCGGTATTGGGAATTTGCCCGCGTCTTGAGCGAAACCTTCCCTGTGAAATTGATCGTTCCCCCTTACGTGCGTATGGATGCACCTCTTGTTGGGCAACCGGGTCGGGCAGAGGTGTATGTTTGCAAAGACACCGACACCCTGTCTGCACAGATTGCCGACTGCGATGTTGTGATTACGTTGGGGATCGTCCTGGCTTTCTATCCTTTTTTGACGCATCTCGACAAGATACTGGTCGTTGACATCTATGATCCTTTTTTGCTTGCCGGTTTGCAACGCGAGGCCAACGCCGATCTTTTGCGCCAGATGCACGCGTACGAAAAGTATCAGGAAGCGCTGGAAGTCCAATTACGCATTGGCGATTTCTTTCTGTGCGCCAGCGAACGGCAACGCGATTACTGGCTAGGGATGCTTTCGGCGGTCGGACGGATCAACCCGCATACCTATGCGCAAGACCCGACATTTGAGAAGTTGATTACCGTGGTTCCTTTTGGGTTGCCGCGCGAGCAGCCGCAACACCTCCAGCCGGTGTTGAAGGGCGTGCACCAGTCTATCGCGCCTGACGACAAGGTGTTGTTGTGGGGTGGTGGGGTATGGGACTGGCTGGATGCGCCAACGTTGGTGCGGGCTATGCCTTTGGTTCTGGCGCAGCGCGAGGATGTTAAAGTCTTTTTTATGGGAACTCGACGACCGAATGCCAGTTCCGCCCAGACCTCAGCTGTCGACGATCTCGTGACCTTGAGCCGAGACTTGGGGCTTTACGACCGGTTTGTTTTCTTCAACGACTGGGTGACGTATGAGGCGCGCCAAAACTATCTTCTGGAGGCCGATGTGGGCATCAGCCTGCATCTGAGCCACGCCGAAACCCGTTTTGCTTTTCGCACCCGTCTGTTGGATTATCTTTGGGCCGGTTTACCGATGGTCTGCACCGTTGGCGATGTGCTTGGAGAGTCGCTGGCGGCACAAGGTGTAGCGTCGCTGGTTGCGCCGGGGGATGTGGAAGGACTTGCGCAAACACTCTTGTCGTTGTTGTCGACCCCTGATCTGCGTGCCCGCCACAAGGCGTATTTCGAGACTCTTGCCCGCCAATATCACTGGGATGTTGTTTCCCGCCCATTAGTTGAGTTTTGCGCCGAGCCATACTTCGCTGCTGACCGGGTGAATGGAGAGCGACGTTTTCTGTTGTCCGATGCACGGAAGACGAAGCCGTGGTGGGGCAAGGTGCAGCAGGCTGTCCGGGCAGGCGGCCCGCGCGAGCTGTGGCGGCAGGTGCGTGCCTATTTGCAGTGGAAGCGCCAGCAGTAAATCGGTGTAACTTACCCTTTTCCCAACAGTTGCCGTACTTTGCTGCGCAGCAACGTCTTCATCGGGATTTCCCCTAACGCATTGCTCAGCAGGGCTTCTAGGTCAGTGTCGGAGATCCGCTTGCGCTTCAGGATTTCGTGACGTTGGCGCAGCAGATAGGGTAACAGCAGCACAAAGCCTCCCCATCCTTTGAGAGCGTGCCATGGCCGCTTATAGGCCAAAAAATAGTAGAACTGGCCGTAGAGCAGGGTTCCGAGGTGTTTCAGCAGCAGCTTCAGGGGGACGTTCTTGGTCAGAACAGCCAGGCGGTTGCGCATCATCCAGGCGACATAGCGCGCATGGGGCGTGCCCGCGCCGTGACTCTGGTGCAGGATTTCGGCGGCAGGTTCGTAAATATAGCGATAACCGAGCAAGCGTCCCCGTAACCCCAGATCGATGTCCTCCAGATAGCTCCCAAAGCGTTCGTCAAAGGTCCCCACCACTTGTAGAAATTCACGGCGATAGAGAGCCGCACCCGCGCAGATGGAGAACACCTCTCGTGGCGTGGTATAGCCATGCGCAGGTTCATCCATTCCCTGCTTGCGTGCCGAACCATACCAACTAAAGGTATCGCCGGCATTGTCGATGCGTGTGGGATCGGCGAGTTGAAGCATCTTCGAAGCGACGCCGCCTACGTTGGGTGGTGCAGCATCCAATGCCGCGACCAATGCGTTGAGCCACACAGGTATGGGCTGTGTATCGACATTGAGCAGCGCTACAAATTCACTTTGTGTGGCTACAATTCCAAGGTTGACGGCTGCCGCGAATCCGCGGTTCTCCGGCAAAGCCTCAACGCGCACTTCCGGGTATTCGGCTTGCACGAAGGCTACCGAGTCGTCGCTGGATCCGTTATCGACCAATACCACCTCGAAATCCTGGAAGGTCTGTGCGCGCAACCCATCCAGGCAACCCGGTAGCCACCGGCGGGTGTTCCAGTTGGGGATGATGACAGCGACCGTGGGCAGGGATGTTGGACCGGTCATACGTGTTGTGCGACTAGTATATCCTGGTACGAAAGGCCGTCGGGCCGGCCGCTCCAGGTCCCGTAATAGATTGGGCTTTGTAGTACGAGTCCTTGCATCGTCAGTTGCTCCAGTATATAGCCTTCTTGATAAGCTACAGCACTTTCCGGGACGTCCATATCCCGTATGCGATACGGCCCTTCTCCGTACTGAAATTGGATGTCGTTACTCCCGGCAGCAGCGAGTTCCGCTTGTCGCTCGTTCAGCAGGAAGAAGGTCAGCAGGGCATTGCCCTGTGGCGCTAACAGGCGGGTGATTTCTTCCAGGTAGTGGGTTGTGTCGGCAGGAAGCAGGTGCGTGAAGACCGAGGTGAGGAAGATGAAGTCGAAGCTCTGCTCGGTGAAAGGGAAGGTGTACGTGTGGGCCTGTGATCTGCCTCCGGGATTGTAGCGTTTGTTGTAGAGATCGGCATGGACAAAGGCGAAGTGCGGATAACGGCGCGAGATATGCTGTTGGCACCAGGCAATGGACTTGGGGGTGATGTCGATGCCGGTGTAGGTGCCGCCTTGTAAGTAGCGGGTGAGGGGCAGCGCCATACGCCCACTGCCGCAGCCAATTTCGAGTACGTGGGCTTGTGGGGTAAGGTGTGCGATTTCGATGAAGTGGCGCAGGAATTCCTCCCCGGTGCGTTTGAAATCACTGCCGCCGACATCCCGCAGCCACCATGGGGGAAGTTGGCGCTCCCCTCTGATCGTCCGGTTGATGGCGTCTTTGAGCACAGTCCAGAAATCTGGCTGAAATGAAGGTGATAAGGCTTGCATTTAGTGTCTCCGTAAGGCCATGGGTAGGTAGATGCGGTACACGTCCCCCACGTACACCGACACCGGCGCGACTTTGGGACTGCCGGTAATTGTCCGCCCTTCATAAGTGGCTGTCGCCGTGATTTGGCCGATGGTTGTCCATCCGCTGCTGAGGCCGCTGGTATCCATGGTCAAATGCACGCTGGCCGTCTCTGTCAGAGTGCCGGAGGCCGGCGACAATTGCATCAGGCTGCTCGAGGATGTCAGGGTCCAATCGAACGTTTCGCCTCCTTTGTTCCAAATAGGGAGCATTGTGTCTGCCAAGGCACCGCTGCCTTGTTGGTGGAATACCTTGACCTGATCAGGAAAACCCAGCGAAGGGTGAGGTGTGTGCAGCCCCGTGCGTCTGATATCGTGGTGGAACATAGGCCAGGGGCGGGCTGAGGATGCGGAGCCGCTCTTGTCCCAAATCCGCACTTCTCCTTTCCCGTTCAAGTCGCCGCTGGCAGCTACGATTTCCAGCAGGCCGTCGTTGTCGATGTCATCCACCAACGGCGAAGCCCATAGTCCCGCCAACATCTGATGGCCGGTGAGGTCGCTGATGGTGCCATTCGGCTCGACGATGACGAACCCCCAGCTATTGATGTGGTTGATCAGAATCTCGATGACGCCATCACCGTCGAAATCGGCCAGGATAGGGCTGTATTGAAGTGGCAGCGCATCCGTGGTCCACGGGCTTGGTGATGGAATCAGGACAGGAAATCCGGGTACTAGGTTGCCGTCCACGTTCCAGGCATATAATTTATTGTTGGTCGTGAGTTCGTATCCTCCTTCGCCGACGACGATTTCCAACTCACCATCGCCATCGATATCGCCCAATGCGGGCGGGGCCAGAACGGTGTTCGTGGTCTCGCGGGGCCATGCCTGTCCGCCGAGTACGTGGACGGGTGTGCCATCGTGGTTCCAGGCGTAGACGATATTTGACCTCCCGCTAGCGATACCTACTCCCGTCCCAACGACAATTTCCAGGTGACCGTCGCCATCGATATCCCCCAATGCAGGTGCAGAGTGGATGTACTGTTCCGTCTTGATCGGAAAACCGGGTACAAGGCTGCTGTCGCCGTTGACCGCCCATATGGTGGCGTTTTGATTCTGTTGGCCATTGACGATTGGACTCATCGTGCCCACCACGACTTCCGGCAATCCATCGCCGTCGATGTCGCCTAGTGCCGGTGAGGAACGTCCGCCCCGCCAGAGGGGGTCGCCATCCCACTGCGAAATCGGCCAGCCATTCACGGCTACGCCGTTGTGGTGCCAGGCATGGATGCGCCGGTCCATCCCCAGAACGACGATCTCCAGGTCACCGTCGCCATCAATATCGCCCACCGCTGGCGAAGTGGGGATGCCATCCCACAAGCCGTCCGGCTCGCCTTCGCCAGGCCCGGCCCCGATCTGGTCGATGCGGGGTTGGGGCCAGCCGCTCAGACCATCCGGTGATAGAGGCTCAATCAGCGCAAAGCTCCATGGACTTGCGCTTTGGTAGCGGTAAACCAACACGCCACCATTGCGTCGGTCTACGAAATCCGTATGGACGAATCCCCCCACGGTTACGACTATGTCCAGATGACCGTCGTTGTCCAGGTCGGCGACGGCCTGTGACGTGCGGATGTTGTTATCGGTGCTTGGGGAGGGGGGATTGGCTGCGTTGATGTCAAGATTGGTTTGGCGTGACCAGACCTCGCTCCATGTCGAGCCGTTGAATGACAGGACATGCAGAACGCCATCTTTGCCGCCTATGACGATTTCCTTGTATTCATCGCCATTGAAATCCGCCGCTGTCGGGGCAGACCCTACGATCACCGCTCCGTTTAGGGTTATGGTGACGTAGTCGGCCTGTGTCGTTGCCGATGCCGGGCCGCTATTGCTCAACGGAGCAGTCATCAGCAGTCCTAACAGCACACATATCACTATGGCTCTCTGTACCTGGTTCATCATTGACCCCCTATCACGCATTGATGACACTTTGATACACCTGCTGAAATGACGTGATCATTTCGCAAAGTACAAAATCCCGTTGTCCTACCTGACGGGCCGATTGCTGTAAGACGTTGTATTGTTGCTTCAGTGCCGCCAGCGCCGCCAGCACTTCTGATGCTACGACCTTTTCCATCACAATACCACATTTTGTCCGTTCTACATAATCCGCCATCGGAATTACCCGGTTTACCAGTACCGGTTTCCCCGCAGCGAGTGAATCCAACAGTGAGTGGGGATAGGCTTTGATTAATGCTGCGTCTGCAGCTAGTGTGATAGTCGCGTGGACGCCGGCGAGGATTCGATTGACATCCACGAACTCGTTGAGTAACGTGATCCGAGATGTCAGACCATGATCGCGGATACGTTGCTCCATTTCTTCGATCAGGATGCCGCGCCAGAGGAAGGCGAGGCGCAGTCGCGAATCCTGCTGCGCGGCCGCGAGCAGGGCGTCGATGCCTTTTGTACGAAATTGCGCGCGAGTCCACGGCGCAGAGGCGACCAGCAAGCAGACTTCATCTTCCAGCGGCAGCGGGGTGCAGGTGAAGCGTGACGTGTCGATGCCAGGGGGGATGAGATGCACATTGCGCACACCGGCTTGTAGCAGCCGTTGCTGGTTGCGTTCGTCATAGACCGTGACCGCCGCTAGGCGGTTGAGGTAGCGCGCGGGAATGCGTCTGGCGCTGATGCCGCTGCTGACTGTGTACACGACCGGACGTCGCAGGTAGCGCAGGTAGGGATAGGGAAAGGGATCGGGATTGTAGAAGTGATGCAGGGTAAAATCTTGCTCGCGGGCACGCAGTGCTTTGAGCCTGGATAGTCCAAACAACAAACGCGGTATGTAGACCAGGCTGTTCTGGTTGGGGTTCACATAGACTAAATCTCCGTCGTTGTGGTCTCGCAGGGCCTGAATTTCCTGTGAGAGCGCCTCTCCTGAGGGCATTTTGGGAGGTAGAATGGGTAGGTGGTAAAGGACGCTCATGGGACATCCTTTCCCCGATTACCCGGTGAACACTTGGCCAAAACTCGTTCATTCTGCCCGCCGAAGTGTCCGTGAAGTCCATCCTGCAATCCCAACCAAATCGCTTGTGCGGCCTGCTTTTCGCCCGTTACGTGCAGTTTGAGGGTGAGTGCCGCGCTATAAAGCGTCCAAAAGGCGTAGAAGCCGCTCAATGGTCGCGGTTTCAGATCGCGCATCAGGAGGAAGCGGTTGCGGATGATATAGTAGACGTAGAGTGTTTTGCGTAACAGCGATGGTCGCGCCTCAAGCGCATGGGTGGCTTGCGCTTGTGGGTTGATAGCGCTGCGATACCCGTGCCTGGCAGCGCGTAGACACAATTCGGCGACTTCCATCGTGAAGAAATAGTCTTCTTTCAGCAACCCCACGGCCTTGAGTGCGGCGGGCCTGGTCAAAAGCACAGTTCCCGGCACATATTCGACGATGAATGAAGTTTCAGATTGTGGGAGGGTGGTGATGTGTGAGTGGTGATGGTGAATGGGACTGCGTCCCCCGGCCGAGAGTAGTTGTGGTGGCACGCTTTCGGAATAGAGCAGTGGCCCGACAAAACCGATGTCGGAATCGCTGTCCAGGGTTTGCAGCAGCGCCATGACAGCGGATTCTGTGATGTGCGCGTCGTTGTTAAGGAGCAGGATCGGCGCCTGGTTGGCTTGTAACGCGGCTTCGATGCCCCGGTTGTTGCCCCCAGCGAACCCCTGGTTGGTCGTGTTGCGGATGAGGTGCACGTGAGGGGCCTCGCGTGCAATGGTGTCGGGGCTGCCGTCACTGGAGGCGTTATCGACGATCCATACGGTAGGGCAGAGCGTGTCCCAGGACTCTACGGCCCGGATACAGCGAAGAGTATCCTCTGCGGCGTTCCAGTTGAGAATGATGACCGATAATGTCATGGGATTGTTCCCCTTGTATTTGACTCACTGGCATTTTAACATACTATACCGCTGCGTAAAGATCGCAGTGCTGAGGAGCGATATGCGGATTTTGCATGTGACGCATCAATATATGCCGGAATACGTTGGCGGGGTGGAACTCTATACCCGCTGGCTCACCCATGCGCAAATGCAGGCCGGGCATGAAGTGTCAGTTTTCTACCGTCGTGGCGGGGAGGGAACCGGGCTAGAATCTCGCAACGAGGAAAGTGTGCGGGTGTGGGCGGTCTGGCACGGGCCGGTGACGCCGGTTCGCCGCCTCCGTGCCACGTTGTGGGAGCCGTCGCTGATCCCTTTATTTGAACGGGTCCTGGATGAAACACGCCCTGAGATTGTCCATGTTGAACATCTGATGGGCCTTCCGGTGGCGTTGATTGATGTACTACGGCGTCACCGAATTCCATTTGTGGTGACCTTGTGGGATTTTTGGTGGCGTTGTGCCAATGCACAGCTGCTCACCAACAATAGCCAGATCGTGTGCCCAGGCCCACAATCCGATTATGGCAATTGTGCGCGCTGCGCTCTGGCGCGGGCCGGCAAACCTGGATGGCGGGCGCTCTCACCGTTCCTGGCGTTTCTTATGGCTTGGCGTAATCATCAGCTTTTGCGGGTGCTGCGAGCGGCTGCAGCCCTGATCGCGCCGACGGCTTTTGTCGAAGACTGGTATGCAGACCATGCCGCTCCGCGAAAGACCCTGCGCTTATTGACGCCGGGATTGGAGCATCCGGCAGCGTTACCGTTGCGCCAGCGCGCACCAGATGGCAAAGTGCGCTTTCTCTACGTGGGCGGCTTATCATTTCAGAAAGGGCTACATATTGTACTTGAGGCTTTTGCTGGCGTCCGTGGCACCGCGGAACTTTGGATCGCCGGTGATGAAACGTTCGATCCGGCATACGTAGCGCACCTACGTACTTTGGCGACGTCGCACGTGCGCTTTCTGGGTCGTTTGGCGCGTCCTGAGGTATGGGGTGCCCTGGTAAACGCTGATGTTGTCGTCGTGCCTTCCTTGTGGTACGAGACCTTTTCTTTCCTGGTTTCTGAGGGATTCATTGCCGGGAATCCCGTTTTAGCCTCTCGCCTGGGTCCTCTGGCAGACCGTGTGCGCGATGGTGTGGATGGACTTCTACTGCAACCTGGAGAAGTTGCGGTGTGGCGCGAAGCGATGCAGTGCCTGGTGGATGCGCCGGATGAATTGTCGCGCCTGCGCCAGAATGTTCGTTTCCCCTTGTCTTTGACCGAGCATGAAGCAGTGTTGGCATCGCTTTATGCGAAAGTCATCGCCGGAAGCACGCATCTACGCTGAGATAGGAATCGATAACCACGTCTGTCACTGCCTCAACGGCAAGGGTGACGGCAGCGTATGCTGGAATATAATGATGGCACGCCGTGTGGGTACCGTGCATAGACGAACACTCTGTGCCTTTCAAACATTTGACAATCCCCTTTCACCCGTTATAATAACGAAGCAGCACAAAATCCTAGCCGGCGGATGCCGGGAGCACGAAGGGAGTGAGAAGCGTGACCTTTGTTTATGCAGATGACAATGAATCCTTCGATTCGTTGTTACGTCGTTTCAAGAAGAAGGTGCAGGGTGACCGCATCCTTTCTGAGATTCGCAAGCGGCGTTATTTCGAACAGCCGAGCATTGTGCGCAAGCGCAAACGCGCGGCCAAGTTACGCAAGAGCCGCCGCACGTCGCTAAAAGATAATCGTAAACAGTATTAGAATCAGGTGATGGATGAGCCTTAAGGCACAACTTCAACAGGATTTGCAGGCCGCGATGCGTGCGCGCGATGAGCAGCGCAAGCTTGCTCTGCGCATGGCGTTGACCTCCGTGCAGTTAGCTGAAGTCGAGCAGCGTGGCGAGTTGGACGATGCGGCCGTTGTTGAAGTGATTCGCAAAGAGGTTCGCCGGCGTGAAGATGCCCTGGAGATGGTGAAACAATCTGGTCGTATTGAGACGGTCGCAGATGATGAAGCGCAAATCGCCATTCTCCGATCTTATCTTCCTCAACTCCTGACTGCGGAGGAGCTGATAGTCATTGCGCGAGAAGTCGTCGCCGAGGCTCAAGCCACCTCTCCAGCGGATATGGGGAAAGTGATGAAATTGATCATGCCGCGGATTCAGGGAAAGGCTGATGGACGCATGGTTAGCCAGGTTGTCCGCGATTTGCTTTCCGCCTGACCCCCGGTGGTTGAACGACATGCATCCAAGTAAGAGGGGCCCCGCTGCGGGGCTCCTCTTTGTGCTTTTATGTGACTTGACGACGATTCTATGAAAAATACTCGCAAGGTCACACGCGGTTTTGTCCTCCGTCAGGTTCTTTTTGGGCTTGGACTGACATTGTTGACTGCCTTCATTCTGGTTTTTTCGTTCCCCAACGATTTCGACCTCGTAGCTGGTGACGTGGCTCCACGGGATATCCGCTCGCCGATGGATTTCAACTATGTCAGCGACATTCTCACCGCCCAGGCGCAAGAGGAGGCCGTGCGCCGGGTCGAACCCGTATATACCACCCCAAATTTCAGCATCGCGCGCGAGCAGTACGATAGAGCGCGCCAGGTGTTGATCTACCTCCGCGAGCTGCGCGCCGACATCTACGCCTCCGAACCACAAAGCTACGCCTGGACGTTGGCTGTAGCCGAACTGGCCGACTTGCCGCTGAGCACCGTTAATATTATCTTAAAAATGTCTGACACAAGTTGGAATCGCGTTCAGATTGAGTTTCTAGCTCTGCTGGATCAGGTGATGCGGCAGCAGCGCATTCGTGAGGAAGACTTACCCAGTGTCCGTTCGAGCATTTCCGCGCGCGTGGCGCTCGACCTGGGGCAGGATGAGGCTATTGTGGTAAGTGACTTGGTCAAGTGTTTTCTGCGTCCCAACGTCTTCTACGATGAAGCGGAAACCGGGGCCGCCCGTCAGGTTGCGCGGGACGCAGTTGGCCCCACGACTCGCAAGCTGCGCAGTGGAGAAGTCATCGTGCGTGAAGGCAATGTCGTCTCCGATTTGAACGTGGAGGCGTTGAACGAATTGGGTTTGGTGGCTCAAGAATGGGATTGGTTCGATTTTGCTATGGCGCTTTTGCTGTCGATTGCGGCGACGGCGAGTTTGGGCCTGTACTTGTGGCGATTTCAGTCTGACGTTTTGGCCACGTGGCGCTCCGAGGTGCTGTTATTCCTGCTGTTGACCCTCTTTCTGTTTCTGGCGCGCGCCTTGACCACCACAGGTGAACTGCTGCCATACCTTTTCCCTGCCGCGGCGCTGGCGATGCTGTTGACTACCACCTTGGGGTTACCTTCGGCAGTAGGGGTGATGATCTTTGTGGGTGGCGTCTGTGGCTGGTTGGCCGGACGCTCGCTTGGTTTTGCCATTCTGGTGGCGGTGAGTGGCATCGTCGGGGCGCTAACGCTGCCGCGTTACGAACAAACCGGCACTATTTTCCGTTCTGGATTGTTGAGCGGCGTATTCGGCGTGCTGACACTTTTTGCGTTCTATGCGGATGACGTGCGCACGGACCCGTTGCCATTGGCGCTCAAAGTGGGCGTGTGTCTGGTCAGTGGGATGGTTTCTGGTGGGCTGACGGTCGGCGGCTTGTTTTTGCTCGCGCCTTTGTTTGATTTGACGACGACCTTCCGACTGACGGAGTTGAGCCGTCCCAACCATCCTTTGCTGCAGCGACTGTTGCGTGAAGCCCCGGCAACCTTCAACCACGTGATGATGGTAACGAGCCTGGCGGAGCAGGCCGCTGAACGCATCGGTGCTAACACATTGTTGACGCGTGTTGGGGCTTATTACCACGATATCGGCAAACTGGCGCGCCCGTATTTTTTCATCGAAAACCAGCAAGGATTGAGCAACCCCCACGATCGCCTTGATCCCTATACCAGTGTCGACGTGCTCAAAGGCCACATCCGTGACGGCCTCAAGCTGGCGCACGAGTACCGTCTGCCGGAACGGATTGCTGCGTTCATCCCGGAGCATCATGGCACAACGAGAGCAAGCTATTTCTATCGCAAAGCGGTCGATGCGGCCGGCGGTGAAAGCGATTTGGTGGACGAGTCGCAGTTCCGCTATCCCGGTCCAGCGCCGCAAAGCCGCGAAACCCTGCTGGTGATGTTAGCGGATGGCTCGGAGGCTGCCACTCGCGCCCGCCGCCCTTCCACGCCGGAGGAATTATCGGCGGTGGTTAATTCGATTTTCGAGCAGCGTGTCGCGGATGGGCAGTTGGACAATTGCCCGCTCACGATGCGGGAATTGCACATTGTAAAAGAAACCTATATCGATTTGCTGCGCGGAGCGTTCCATCCGCGCGTACAATATCCTGAACCGAAGGAGAGCAAGGACTCGAACCATGCATAGCGGAGTTAAGCGTCATACTGTGGATATTCAAGTTGAGGAACATGTTGGCCCGTTGGACATCAAACCGCTGCACAAAGCGGTGACCGCGACCCTGGCTCAGCAGGGCGTAAGTGAGGCGTGTGAGGTAGTGGTCGTCATCTCCGACGACGCGGCCTTGCGCGACCTGAACAACCGTTTCCGCGGCATTGACGCACCAACCGACGTCCTCTCCTTTGCCGATGACACGCGTGGGCCGTTTGTGGCCGGAGGCGGTAATTTCCCCCGTTATTTGGGCGATATCGTCATTTCCATCGACCGGGCGCGCGAGCAGGCTGAGGCTGTTGGTGGAACATTGATGCAGGAATTGCAGCTTCTCGCAGTTCACGGCGTTTTGCATTTGCTCGGCCACGATCACGCCGAACCGGCAGAGAAGGCCGCGATGTGGGAAGCGCAGACCGCTGCCCTTACGTTGCTCGGCGTAAATATAGCGCTCCCCGAATGAGGTTGCTGCGTTAATGTGTCCCTTACGTAACGGCAACCTTTGGGCTAGTTTCAAGTATGCGGGCGAAGGACTGTTTTACGCCATTCGCACACAGCGCAATTTTCGCATTCATCTTGTGATGGCAGTGATAGTTGTGGCAATGGGGGCACGGCTGCGCTTACCGGGTACCTCGTGGGCGATTTTGGTTTCGATGATTGGCCTGGTGCTTGTCACCGAGATGATCAATACCGCGGCTGAGGCTTTGGTGGACCTTGCCAGTCCCGACTATCACCCACTCGCCAAGTTGGTGAAAGATGTAGCGGCCGGCGCAGTGCTGGTCATCGCGTTGACCTCGGTGGTGGTGGGGCTGATCATCCTCGGTCCGCCGCTGCTGGCGGAGGTGGGGCTATACCGTCCTTAGCAACTGTGTTTTGATCCATGCGCGCACGAAAGGTTCCGAGGGAACGGAAGCCATCAGGCGCAGATTTTCCCGGACCCCACCTTCCTCGTCAAGAAAGCGGAAAATGCGCGTGATGGGATTTTTCCTGAAGAGATCGGTGAAGACGCGCTTGCCCAAATCGCCACGCCGGTAGAGAATTTGCAGCAGCATCGCGTCGAACACCCGATAACGTGCCGGAGGGGTGGGGACGTCGAATGGGTGTCCCCGCTTCTGCAGCGAGCGTGCAATGGCAGCGGCGTCCTGCTGAATGCGCAGGAAGGCGTAGCCCGACGAAGCTTTTACCCGCCCGCCGCGTGTCCCAATGTTCATCACGCGGTCTCCGGCCCGTCTGGGTAAAGGGTGATCCGTCATCGGGATCAGATCGCGTTCTTCCTCCAGGATGCGATACTGCCTCACCCCGAGCACATCGCCGATGTAAGCGCGTAAGGCGACCTCGTATTCCGTCTGCGGCAGCAGACCCGCCGAAAAGAGCGTGTGCTCCACCAGCGCGCGCCGTTCGGAGAAGGGCAGCACATACATAAAGCGCATCGCCCCACGTTGCGGCGTGCGGAAATCAAACATCCATGGCGTCTGCGGATCGAAAATCGGATCCGGAGTCTCTATCTCCCACCCCAGAAAGTGCTGCGCGAGGTAGTGGTGTTGCGGGCTCAGCGGGCGGTACTCTGTCGAGCGATAACGGCTGTCGAAGACCCAGTCGCCGCTGAAGATAAGCTCGTTGGCCATAATTTCGGCCTGTTGTGGCCCATCAACGATCTGCTCGACAGACCCCAGTAGAAAATCGACATTGGAAAGTCCTTCCAAATGCTCGCGCATATAGCGGTAAAAGTCACTGCTGCGCACCATCTGGTAATGGTAGGGCGCGAGATCGAACGTTGCCTCGAAATCCTCCCCGAAAAATCCCAGGCGCTCCCACGTGCGGTAGACAACCGGCTCCACCCGGGTTGGTGTCGTCGTCCAGAAACACCACGTGTGGTCGTTGCGGTTTTTGACCACCGGATCGACGATTAGCATTGACTTGTCGCCAAACGCACCGCGACTGAGTTGGTGTGCCAGGCTCAAGCCGGCGGCGCCGCCGCCGGCGAAGATGAGGTCGTAGTGTTTTGTCATTTGTCCACAAGTTACGTGCTTGCGAAAGGCCAGGCGAACGGGTTACGGCTCTCGAACTTCGTATTTCTTTGGCGCGTAGAGGAAACTGAACTCAGAATGTTTGTCATTAGGTTCATTATCTGCTCCTTTCGAAATAGCCACCGAGTACGCAGAGATTGTAGAGAGAACTCTCAGTACCTTGTACTCTCTATGGCCTGCATTTTGGCTTCGTCAGTCTATGTGTGGTTAGAACTGTGCGTCTGCCGGCATTCCCGATTTGAGCGCGCCATCCGCATTGTCCAGCCGGATTTCAACGGCGTAGAAGGTATTGAGGCGTTCTTCCGTCGTCGCGATGTTGCGCGGGGTGAACTCCGGCTGGTCACCGATCCGGGCCACTTTTCCATCAAAGACGCGCCCCGGATAGCTATCGACGGTCACTTTCGCCGCCTGTCCCAGGTGCACGTGACCGATCTGTCCCTCCGGCACGTAAACGTACAGCGTCACCTCATTCAGATCGGCCAGCGTGAGGATCGTCGCCGCAGGCGCGACCAGCTCGCCGATATTGGTAGCGCGCGCGACCACGACGCCGTTGATTGGGCTGCTGATGGTGCTGCGTTCGATCTTCTTGCGCAGGACGTTGGCCTCGGCCTCGGCCTGGCGGACGGTCGCTTTGGCGACGGCGAGTTCTGCAGGGGAGGGACCGGCGAGCAGGTCATCGAGTTTGGTCTGCGCGACAGCAACGGCGGCTTCGGCGATGTGGTACTGGCCTTCGGCGGCGTTCGCCTGGGCAATGTAGCCGAGTGGATTGTTGCGGATGCGTAAGAGTTGATTGAGCAACGTTTGGGCCGTCTGCTCATCGGCCTCTGCGCTGGCAAGCGCCTCTCGCGCGGCGATCAATTGAAGGTCCGCCACTTGCTTTTCAACGCCCTCTTTGGGCGCGATGCCGTGCAGCATCTCCTGGTTGGCAAGCTGCGCTCTGGCGAGTTCCGCACCCTGGGCGGCTAATGCTACCTGGGTGCGCGCCTCGACGATTTGGGTATTTAATTCCTGGGGGTTTTCCGCCGCAGCCAGCGCATTTTGCCACGCCCGATAAGCGCCGTCGCGCTGGGCCTCGGCCAATGCGACGTTGGCGCGCGCGGCAGCGATCTCCGCAGGATGCGCTCCGGCTTCGAGCAGCGCCAGGTCGGCCTGGGCGGCGGCCACAGCAGCCTCCGCCGGAGAAAGTTGCAGCAACCATGGCGTCGCATCCAGTGTCACGAGGGCATCGCCCGCAGTCACTTGCTGCCCTACCTGGACGGCGATGGATTCGATGCGACCGCCGAATTCGCTGGCGATGCGGATTTCCTGGGCGCGAATCGTGCCGGAGGCGATCAACGGCGTGTGGACGCGATTCGTCGCGCCTGTGCTGGCCTCCGTTGTTTGCAAGCAGCTCGATAGTGGTACGACGAACAGTAGTAAGGCAATAATCCAACTGTATTTTTTAGGCATTGTTGTTTCCCTTCTCCACATTTAAGGCTCCACTGCCCCGATCACGACGTCCGCCGGCATGCCCATCTTGAGCGCGTTGTCCTCATTCTGCACTGTGATCTCGACGGCGAAGACGAGGTTTACCCGTTCTTCCTGGGTGGCAACGTTGCGCGGTGTGAATTCGGCACTGTCGGCAATGCGGCTGACGTAGCCCTCGAAGACGCGGTCGGGGAAGCTATTGACGGTGATCTGCACCGGCTGATTGAGGTAGACCTGACCGAGTTGGTTCTGCGGCACGTAGACGGTCAGTGTCAGTTTGTTGAGGTCGGCGATGGTGAGCAGCGTCGCGCCTGCCGCGGCGACTTCACCGGGGGGCATGATGATATCCACCACGATGCCGTCGATGGGAGCGGTTAGCGCGAACATTTCGCGTTGGCGCAGCAGGGACGCCAGCCCGCTGCGTGCCTGGTTGACGCGTGCTTCGATGGCGGCAATCTGTTCGGGCGTGGCTCCCGATTCAAGTGCCTCCACCTGTACCTGCGCCAGTGTCACCTGCGCCTCGACCTGTGCCTGCGCGCTCAGGGCTTCGTCGGCGCGCGTTTGCATTGTCTGGGGATTGGCGCGCTGGCGGTAGAGGTCGGCGAGTTTAGCTTCCAGGCCGTCTTTCTGAGCACCGGCGGCGTTGACGCCGACCCATGCTTGCCACCACAGGTTGGGCAGTTGGTGCGCGCCGAGCGGAAAATCGATATTGACCCATTTGTAAAGCGTATAGGCGCCGTCACCGATGATCAATTCCCAGTCACCGTAGTTGTAGTCCCCGTCGGGTATTTCGGGTGGGTCGATTGGCGGCAGATCGATTGGTGGCAGATCTGGTAAAAGGTCTTCCAGATCATCGGCGATGTCGTCGATGGTGCCTTGCATGGCCGGGAAGCGCTGCCGCCCCCCGCCGTTGAAATCCTGGTAGGCCTTTTCGAACTGGTTTTTCCCAAGTTCGACAGCGTCTTTGAGAGCGACAGCCCGTGCGAGCTGGTGCTCGGCGGAGACAAGTTGCGCGCGGGTAACGGCGATGAGCAGGTCGATATCCTGCGGGTTGGCGACCAGGACTTGCGTGTCGCTGACCGCCTGTTGCGCCAGGAGTTCTCCGACCTGTGCCTGGGCGAGTTGTGCTTTGGCGGTTTCGATTTGACCAGGGCGCGCCCCAGCCTTGGCCTGCGCCAATCCAGCTTCGGCCATGTCGACCATCGCCTGAGCGACCTCGATCTGGGCGTCCAGCATCGCCGTATCCAGTTGGGCGACGATCTGTCCGGCGGTGACGTTTTCTGCTTCCGCCACCGGAATCGCGGCGATCAATCCACCGAACTCGCTGGCCAGGCTGATCTGCTCGGCCTGGATGACGCCGGATGCGCTCAGGGTCGTTGTCGGCGCTGTCGTTTGCTGTTGGAAGAACGTGCGCCACGACTCGGGGCTTGCCTGTGTCTGTTTCGACATCAACACGACCAGCCCCAGTGAGAAGAAGATCAACAGGACGATACGCAGTATCTTTTTAGATCTTGGTTTTTTCTGGTTCATTTTTTCACTCCTACGTTATTGTTTGTGTCTCTATTTCACTGCCGATATAAAAACATCTTCCAGGGTGGGCGCGATCCACTCGATGCTGTGGACATCGATGCCTTCAGTGTTGAGCAGCGTCCAGATCGGCGCTTTGAACGTCTCTGCGTCGGGGACGACGGCGTGAATCTGCGCCCCGTACAGCGCGACTTCCTCGAAGGGCAATTGCCCCTTGTCCTGCGCGGCCTTGAGCACGCGCATCGCGCGATCCGCGTTGTCGGTGTTGATCTCCAGGACGTGGCCGCGCATCTGCGTTTGCTTCAGTTGTTCCGGCGTATCCAGCGCGATAAGCTTGCCCTGGCTGATGAAGCCGACGCGCTGGCACAGTTCCGCTTCGTCCATGTAGTGCGTGGTGACGAGGACCGTCACGCCCTTCTTCGCCATGGCGTAGATAAGGCCCCAAAACTCGCGGCGGCTAATGGGATCGACGCCCGCGGTCGGTTCGTCGAGGAAGACGACCTTTGGCTCGTGGACGATGGCACAGCCTAAGGCGAGGCGCTGCTTCCAACCGCCGGAGAGATTGGACGTGAGCGTATTTTCGCGCCCGATCAGCCCGGCCATTTCCAGGATATCGGCCTGGCGCTGGCGCAGTTGCTTGCGCGAGAGGCCGTAGGCCAGCCCGTAGAAGCGGATGTTCTCGCGGGCGGTGAGGTCGTTGTAGAGCGTGAAGAGCTGCGACATGTAGCCGACAAGCGCCTGCATCGACTTGGTCTGCGTGGCGGGATTGTAACCGAGCACGCGCGCTTCCCCTGATGTCGGGGTGAGCAAGCCGAGCAACATGCGGATGGTCGTCGTCTTGCCCGCGCCGTTCGGCCCCAGCCAGCCGTAGACTTCTCCCGCGCGAACGTTGAAGTTGACGTTGTCCACGGCGGTGAAGCTGCCGAACTTCTTGCTGAGATTGTTGACTTCGATTGTGTATTCGTTCATAGTCGGTTAGTCGTTAGTCGTCAGTCCAAAGTCGAAGGTGCTGACTTCGGACTTTGGGCTTGGGACTGCCTCTTGATCAATGAAATAAACGCCTCTTCCATGCGCGCCTCAATCTGGCGCATGCCGGTGCAGGTGATGCCCTGCGCGGCGAGTGCGGTCTCGATTTCGGTTTCCCTTCGGCCAATGTCGTCCACGAAGACGTGGAGCATCAGCCCGTAGGTCTGGACTTCCAGGACGCCTTCCAGGTCTGTGACCAACTTTTGCGCCGGGACGAAGCGCGAAGGGGTGAACTCCAAAAGCTGGCCCGGCACCATTTGTTTGATCCTGTGTGGCGCGTCGTGGGCGACGAGGCGGCCCTGGTAGAGTAGGCCCACCCAGTTGCAGCGTTCGGCTTCGTCCATGTAGGGCGTGCAGACGAAGATGGTCAGCCCCTTTTCGGCGCGCAGGTTGCCCAGCAGGTTCCAGAATTCGCGGCGGCTGACCGGGTCCACGCCGAGCGTTGGCTCGTCGAGCATCACGACGCGCGGCTCGTGGACGAGGCTGCACGCCAGCGCCAGCTTCTTTTTCATCCCGCCGGAAAGCCGCCCGGCCAGACGCTTGGTAAACTGAGTCAGACCGGCGAATTCCAGCAGCTCCGGGATGCGGCGTTTCTGATCCTGCGGGTTGACGCCTTGCACCTGCGCGAAGAACTGCATGTTCTCGATCACGGTCATATCGGGCGGCAGCGAGAATTGCTGGGCGATGTAGCCGACACGCTCGCGGATGGCGTAGGTGTCGCGCATCGAGTCGAAGCCCATAATGCGGCTCTCCCCGGATGTGCGACGCAGCAAGCCCAGGATTACGCGTGTCGTCGTCGTCTTGCCCGCGCCGTCCGGCCCGATCAAGCCATAGGTTTCACCCTGGCGCACTTGCAGCGTGACACCGTCCACCGCCGTGACGTCGCCTTGCCGCGTTTTGAACCGCTTCACCAGGTCTTTAGTCTGAATCGTAACTAACGTTTCCATAAGTCTTTAGTCGTATAGTCGTGTAGTCATTCGTCGTTCGTGATTTGTAATTTGTAATTCGTAACTCGCCTCAATCCAACCGCTTTTTGAACGTGACAGCCGCCATAACCATCACCACGATGACGTAGGCCAGCAGCGCCAGGACGTCGTCCCATAAATATGCGATGCCGACGCCCTTGGTGATGATGCCGCGCGCGATGCGGATGAAGAAGGTGAGCGGGATCAGATTGCCGAGAGCGCGCACGGCGGGCGGCATGGGACTGCGCGGGTAGATGTAGCCGGTGAGCAGCAGGCTCAACAGCATCAACAGGGCGGTGAGTTGCTCTGCCTCTTTCTGCGTCCGCGCGACGCTGGAAATCACCAATCCCAGTCCCAAACCGGCGCAGACGAACAGGAAGGAGAGGCCGGCCAGCAGCCACACATTGCCACGGAACGGGACGCCAAACCAGAAGACGCCGAGTAGCGTGATCATCACCTGGTCGATGGCGACGAACAGGATGTTGGGCGTCAGCTTGCCGATCACCAGTTCCAGCGGGCGCACCGGCGTCACCATAATTTGCTCGATGGTGCCCAAGTCGTGCTCGCGTACGATCGATTGGGCCGTCATATTTACCGCCAGCACTTGCAGCAGCATCGCGATCAGTCCGGGCATGATAAATACGAGGTCGTCGCGATTGGGGTTGTAGAGCACGCGCGTCGAAGCGGTGATGGGTTGGGTGTTGAGATGCTGCCCCAGCCGGTCGATCTTCTGCACGGCTACGTCCAATGCATACGCCTGCGCGATGGCCACGGCCGCGCTGTATCCCGATTGGACCGAGAACGAATCGGAGCCGTCCAGGATGACCAACGCCTGCGCCTGTCCACGTTCGATGTCCGCGGCGAAATCCGGTGGGATAACCACGCCGGCTTTCGCCGTCCCGGCGTCGAGAGCCGCCAGCACGTCGGTCTCGGCGGCGACATACTGCTCGACGTCGAAATAACCGGAGGCGCGCAGCGCGTCCACGAAACCCCTGCTGTGCGCGTCGAGGCTCATATCCGCAACCACCGTCGGCAGATGATAGGCGGTCAGGTGGACGGCGTAGCCAAACAGGGTCAGTTGGAGCAACGGGATGCCCAGGATCAGCGCCAGCGTGCGCCGGTCGCGCAGCCGCTCGATCATCTCGCGACGCATGATCGCTCCGGTACGACGAATGGCGTTCATCCAACCGATCATTGTTCCTCAGTCCAGATTGCGTTTGAACGCGCGGGTGGCGAAGAACAGGATCGCGCCGACGTAGAGCGCCAACACGATCACCAGAATTGTGAGCATGTTGACGATGGCAATGACGATGTTGGGCGCGATCTTGCCGAGCAGCAACTCGAACGGCCGGATGGGCGTCACCAGGATTTGCTCGATGGTGCCGGTTTCGCGTTCGCGCACCACGGCAGCGGCGGTGAGCGTAATCGCCTGCGTTTGTAGGATCACCGAAACGATCCCCGGAATCACGAACCATAAATCCAAGAGATTGGGGTTGTAGAGGATGCGCACGCGCGCATCCAAAGGCAAAAGCTGTTCCGCGTTGCTCAGGCGGCCAGCCCGCAGCAGCCGGGAGACCAGCACTTCCTTGGAGTGGCTCTGGGCGATGGCGGTGATGGTATTGTAGGCCGTCTGTGAGGTGAAGACGTCCGACCCGTCGACCAACAGCAGGACCTGCGCGGTGCTGCGCTCCACGTCCGCCGCAAACCCAGGCAGGATAACCACTCCGGCCTGCGCGCGGCCCTCGTCGATCGCGTGGATTGCCTGCGCCTCGCCAGCGACGTAATCGACCACGTCGAAATAGCCCGACACGGTCAGCGACTGGACAAACGCGCGGCTGGCGCGATCCAGGCTCTGGTCGGCGACCATCAGCGGGATGTAGCGGACATCGGTGCGGATCGCGTAGCCAAAGATCAGCATCTGCACCACTGGCAGTCCCAGTTGGATGATGAGCGTCCGCCGGTCCCGTAGCGTCTGGATGAACTCCTTTTGGATGACGGCCCATATCCGTTGTAGCATATGCGTATCTCAATCCAACCTCGTCTTGAACGTCGCCGCCGATACGATGACGATGATCACGCCGTAGACGACCAGCGCGACGACGTCTTCCCACATAAACGCCAGCCCCACGCCTTTGGTGATGATGCCGCGCGCGATGCGAATGAAGTAGGTCGCCGGGATCAGATTGCCGACGGCGCGCACGACCGGCGGCATCGTCGAGCGCGGATAGATCAAGCCGGTCAGTAGCATTGTGACCATCATAATCATCGCGGAGATCTGCTGCGCCTGCTTCTGGTTTTTGGAGACAGTCGAGAGTGCCAGCCCCATCCCCAATCCGGAGACGATGAACAGCAGCGAGAGCCAGCTAAAGAGCCAGACCGATCCCTGGAATGGCACCTTGAACCAATAGACACCAAGCAGGATGATAATAATCAGATCAACGGCGATCAGGCCAATGGGCGGCACGATCTTGCCGAGAATCAATTCGACGGGCCGCGCCGGCGTGACCAGCATTTGTTCCATGGTGCCCAACTCGCGCTCGCGAACGACGGCCATCACCGTCGCATTGACGCCGATGAGTTGCAGCAGCATCGCCGCCAGGCCGGGGATGAGGAACACGATTTCGTCGATGTTGGGATTGTAGAGAATGCGCGTGCTGGTGTCGATGGGCAACTGTCCCAGGTCGCCCATCCCCATGCGCTGCGCGGTTTGCAGCATCAACTGCATGCCGTGTACCTGGGCGATCGCTGTCGCGGCGCTGTACCCCGACTGCACCACGAACGAATCGGAGCCGTCGATGATGACGAGCGCCTGGGCCGTGCCGCGCTCGACCTGGCCCGCGAAATCTGGCGGAATCACCAATCCCACGCTCACCTGATTCTCGTCGATGGCGCGGATGACCTCGTTTTCGCTGCCCACATAGTGCACCACGTCGAAAAAACCGGAGACTTCTAGCGCGTTGATAAAAGCGCGGCTGCTGGAGTCGCGGCTCATATCGGCGACTGCCGTGGGCAGATGATCCAGCGTCATATCACCGACGTAGGCGAATAGAAACAACTCTAACACGGGCATGAGAATGATCATCAATAGCGTCGGCCAATCCCGAATCATTTGAATGGTCTCTTTTTTGATGATAGCGAACAACCGCTGCATGTTCAAGGTCGTCTACTCCAATCCTTGCCTGAATGCTTTTGCAGCAATCACCATTACGACGACTGCGTAAATCGTCATGCTGACGATGTCAACCCAGAGTGCATCCATGCCCACACCTTTGCTGATAATGCCGCGCGAGATGGGAATGAAAAATGTCATGGGGAACAGCGCCCCTAAGACTTGCATAGCGGGTGCCATTGCATTACGGGGAAAGATGTAGCCGCCTAGCACGACACCCAGCAGCATAATCATCATCACCAACTGCTGCGCCTGCTTTTGATTCCTGGCGATGGTCGATATCAGCAAGCCCATTCCTAACCCGGAGAAGACGTAGATCATCGAAAGGCCCATGAAGATCCAGAAATTACCGCGAAACGGTACGTGGAAAAGCAAGACTCCTGCGGCAACCGCCGTCAGCACGTTAATGATGGCGACGACGACATTGGGGACAATCTTGCCGAGCAGCAGTTCCAGCGGGCGGATCGGCGTGACGAGCAATTGTTCGATGGTACCGGCCTCGCGCTCGCGCACGACGGCAGCGGCGGTCATCGCGATGCTGGATGTCTGGATGAGCAGGGCGATCATATTCGGGATGGTGAACCAGAGCTGTTGCATGTCGGGGTTATACAGGACGCGCACCCGCGTATCCAGCGGCAGCGCGGCGCTGATGGGCAGGCCGGAACGTTGGATTTTCTTGAGTAGCACGTCGGCGGCATAGGACTGCGCGATGGCGGCAGCCCGTGTGTAGCCCGATTGGACGGTGAATAAATCCGAGCCGTCGATCAAAAAGAGCACTTGCGCCTCCCCGCGATCCACGCGGGCGGCGAAGCTCGGCGGGATGACGATGCCGGCCTGCGCGTGCCCGCTGTCGATGGCCTGGATCACGGCAGCTTCGCTGCTCACGTAATCGATTACGTCGAAGTAGCGTGTGTTGACCATCGCCGCGACATAGGCGTGGCTGTGCGCGTCCAAACTCTGGTCGGCGACCACGGTCGGGATGTGTTCCACATTCATATCCACCGCGTAGCCGAGCATGAACAGCTGCAGTAGCGGCATGCTCAGCATCAGGATTAACGTGCCCCGGTCGCGTACTGTTTGGATAAACTCTTTTTGTAAGACGGCCCAAATTCGTTGTAACATTGTCCTCCGTGTGTTAACTTTCGCGCACGCGCAGCCCATCGAACAACAGATCGACGGCGGTCTGGGCCAGGTTGTGGCGTTCTTCTGTGGTGGGGACGGGCTGCTTGCCGCGCAGCACAGGCATAATCAGCGCCACAAATCCGCCCAAAATCATCGACGTTGCGGCTTCAGGATCGATGGGGCGGAAGTTCCCCGCCGCGATTCTTCGGGCGATGAATCCCTTGATGCCTTGCCCAATGTACTGCAAACGGCCGATCACCAGGTCATCCAAAATCACATCATCCACCCAAATCTCGGTGAGCAGCGCGCGGGTGAAATCGATCTGCGATACAAAAATATCGAGGCCGTTCTCGACGACGCTCACGAAATCATCGCGGGTGGTGAGTATCCGGGCATTTTGCAACAGCGCGTCGATCGGGACGCACATCTCGTTGAGAATCGCCAGCAGGATATCGCGCTTGCTCTCGAAGTAGTTGTAGAGCGTGCCCTCGGCCATGTCTGCGGCCTCGGCCAGGTCTTTCGTGGTGGTGTGCGCGTAGCCCTTCTCCGCGAAAACCTGCGCCGCGGCGGCCACGATTTCGCGCCGTCGTCGCTCGATGCGCCGGTCGCGGCGCGATTGCCGGGGATGGTCTCCTTTCTTGCCGTCCATTGCTCTCCTTGCGTTATAAGTCATATAAGATACGAAAAATGAGTGAATGCTCATTTTATGAGTTATTATACATCTGATGAGTATACTGTCAAGTTGGATTTCGGTTAGTGGGTACTGCCGGGTAGTTCGATTTTCCTATCCTGAAAAACTGACTACAATAAAGGCATGGTCTTACTGTGGGAATCTCATAGGGTGAGGAAATGCAGCCGGGGGAGCGATGACGCCATTGCTGTATAACACCCTATTGTTGTTCGTGGTCGTAGGGCTATTTGCCTGGACTATCTGACTGACGATGATCCGACCTGTTATGGAGGTGTGCCATGACGCTAATGTCCCCAAATGACATCCCCATCACCATCCGGCCTATTCAGCCTGACGAACTGGACCGTGTTCCCTTGCGTTGTTGGCCCGCGAATGGTGATATTCTACTGCGCCTGTTCGAGCGCCAGGGCACCATCGGTATGGCAGCGTGGGAAGGCGACCGCTGCGTCGCGCAACTGCATTGCTATCGCATCGTCTTGCCGGATCAGGATAACCCCGATTGGCCGCCATGGAACCATTGGTGGCGGCCGGAATGGTGGCTGCGGATGACTGGCTCGGTGAATCTGAACCTGTCTGGCCCGGCGTGGTGTCACGCTTGCTGTCACGTGGGGCGCACGCTGGAGAGCTTTCAACAGGAGACAGAGCGGGCCTCGGATGCTCCGACCATTCTCAAGGGCACCGACCCGCGCTATTTTGGGTTAGGTATTGGCACGGCGCTGGTGCGCGCCTCTATGCGTTGGGCGTGGGCGCGCGATTACACAACGATTATGGCATTGGGCGCGCCACAGGGCATCTTTGAATACGCCGTCGCCGCGGGGCATTTGCCCTGGACGACCTATGAGAAGTTGGGCTTCGATTTCTTCGGGCTGGTGACCGACGCTGCGCAATTACCGCAATGGGCGCGCGAACACGGTCCGGCGGAGGTCGAGGAGGCCATCCACGCTGCCGTTGCCGCTGGCCGTCCCATGCAGGATACTTTCGAGCGGTTGATGATTATGAATTTGACCGGATCGTAAGGGGAAGGTTAGCGACTTCCTCTCAGTTCTTCTAGTTCCTCCACCGTGCGCGGCCAATCGTCTTTCAACAGCCGTGACAAGCCCCGATCGGCCAGCAGCCGGTTTTCGGTCTGGCAGCGCGGGCAGTAGTTCGTTTCGTTGGCCGCGTACTGGATGCGCTGCACGGTTGTTCCACAGACGGGACAGGGCTTGCCATATCGTCCGTGAACGGCCATCGCCTTGTGGAATGCCGTCACTTTGGTTGGGAAGCCTTCCCCGGCTTCTGCTCGCAGGCGTTCGGCCCATTCCGCGAGGATTGCTTTGGTCGCCTCGGCCAGTTGTACGATCTGTTCGTCTGTCAGATTTTTGGTCAGCAGAAAGGGCGACAGCCGCGCGCGGTGCAGGATTTCGTCCGAATAGGCATTCCCGATCCCACTGAAAAGGCGCGGGTCGGTGAGAGTGCGTTTCAGTGTGTGGTTTTCGGCCTGGAGCGCGGCGCGGAATTCTTCTGTCGTGGCTTCCATCACCTCCAGCCCCCCGCGGGTGAAAGCCTGCAGCGCTTCCCGCCCATGCACCAGATGCAGGCTGGCGCGCTTTTGGGTCGAGACTTCGGTGAGGAGCAGTGTCCCGTTTGCAAAATCCAGCGCCGCCAGCCACCCTTTAGCTGGCACCTTGCGGCCTGGAGGATACCATTGCAGCCGCCCGCTGATCATCAGATGCAGCACGAGAAAGTGATCCTCGTCGAAAACGAAGACGATGCGCTTGCCCAGACGTTCCAGATCACGCAGGACTTTGCCGTGCAGTGCCGTAATCGGCGGATCGACTGTGCGAAGCACAAACGGGTGCGCGATCCGCACGCGCGTCAATATCTACCCCTGGACAAAACGCTGTAGCGACTCGATGTAGACCACAATATCAGGATACTCTGGCATAGGTTTTCCGTCGTCGTTGGCTGGCTAGATACTCAGATGATTATTAAACGTCATTGAAGTATAGTGTTCGATAGCGAATTGGCAAATTTGGCATTTTTGTGTACTTGTCTTTACCCGGCGCTGATATAGACTATCCACTAACGACTACCTGACGATTTCGCGCAAGGAGTGAGTCTATGTACGATTACAACGAGGATAGATTGGTTTACGTCGGTACGTATACCCACAAGGGCACGAGTGAAGGCATTTACATCTACCGGCTGGCTATGGCAACCGGCGAGTTGACGCCTGTGGGTGTTGCCGGAGGCGTACAAAACCCGTCATTTCTGGCGCTCGACCCGCAGTATCAACACCTCTACGCTGTCAACGAGACGATGGAATTCGACGGGCAGCCGGGTGGGGGCGTGAGCGCGTTTGCGGTCGATTCGCAGACTGGGGCGCTCACGTTTATCAACAGCCAACGCACACATGGCGGCGCACCGTGCCACGTGAGTGTGGATCAGACCGGGCGTTTTGTCTACGTGGCGAACTACATGGGCGGCAACGCCGCCGCTTTCCCGGTGCGCGCGGGCGGTGGGTTAGCCCCGGCGTCTAGCGTCGTGCAGCACACCGGTTCCGGCGTCAATCCGCGCCGGCAGGAAGGCCCGCACGCCCATTCGCTCACTCTGGACCCCACGAACCGGTTCGCGTTCGTGGCGGATTTGGGCATCGACAAGGTGATGGTCTACCGGCTTGATCTGGAAGGCGGGACGTTGCCGCCGCATACCCCGCCGTCAGTCGAGGTGGAGGCCGGAACCGGACCGCGTCATATGGCGTTTCATCCCAATGGGCGCTACGCCTATCTGATCACCGAAATGGGCAACGCGATCATCACCTTCACCTACGACGCCGCGCGGGGGACGCTTGACGCGCGGCAAACTGTCCCCGCTCTGCCGGTCGACTTTACTGGACAGAGCACTTGCGCGGACATCCATGTCGCGCCGTCGGGTAAGTTCCTCTACGGCTCCAATCGTGGCCACGACAGCATCGTCATCTACGCCATCGATGCGCAGACCGGGCTTCTTGTCTACACGGAGCATATGCCTTCACTGGGCAAAACGCCGCGCAACTTCGCCATCGATCCCACGGGGACGTACCTCTTCGCCGCGCACCAGGACAGCGACAGCATTGTCACTTTCCGCATCGATGCGGAAACCGGGCAACTTGCGCCGACCGGGCGAGTGACGAACGTTCCTATGCCGGTATGTGTGAGGATACTATGAAAATACTCGTCACTGGTGGCATCGGCCACGTTGGGCGACCGGCGGTGGCACGGTTGTTGGCGCACGGGCACGAAGTGCGCATCCTCGATCGCGTCGTTGAGAGCGAGATTCCAGCGGAAGCAGCCGCAGAAGTCGATGGCGCGGAGTATCGACAGGTCGAGATCACCGACTACGCGACGCTGCGTCCGCACTTCGAGGGGGTCGAAGCAGTGGTCCATCTGGCGGCCATTCCCGATCCCATTCCGGGCAAGGACGCCGAGATTTTCTCCATCAACTGTGCGGGATCGTTCAACGTGTATCAGGCCGCGGCGGAAAACGGCATCAGGCGTGTGGTCAGCGCGAGTTCGATCAACGCGTTAGGCAACGGCTACGGCATCCGCGAAATTCCTATCCATTACTTCCCGCTGGACGAAGCGCATCCCGGTTCCACGTCGGATGTGTACTCGTTCTCCAAGCAAATCCTGGAAGAGATTGCGGCCTATTTCTGGCGGCGCGAGGGCATTTCTGGTGCGTGTTTGCGCTTTCCCTGGGTCTACTCGCACACATGGTTCGAGCATGAACAAACTGAAGAATTCTACACCCATTTCGTGGCCGCGTATGACGGCCTAATGGCCTTACCGGAAGCCGAGCGTCTCTTACAAGTCCGCCAGATGTTTGCCAAACTTCGGGAGTTGCGTGAATGCCACAGTCGCGGGGAGATCGGCGATGATGCGGTGATGGAGGCAACATACGAGACACCCGGTGCGATCTTGATGCATATGCGCAACGACTTCTGGGCGATGCTTGACGGGCGGGACGCGGCGCAGGCCATCGAGAAGGCCGTGCTGGCCGAGTACACGGGCAGCCATCCGTTGTGGATTGTGGGCAGTCACAATTCCACGGGATTGCCCACCCAAGGATTGGCCTCGCTGATGTACCCTGACGTGCAAACCTGGACGCGGCCTGTCGAAGGCAGCGCATCGCTGATCAGCATTGAAAAAGCCCGTTCGCTTATTGGCTTTGAACCGGAGTATTCGCTCAATCCAGAAGTTTCGGCGCAGGCGATGAATTGAACCACGAATCTGCACGAATTTTGTTTTCTGTTTATAAGAAATGGGATGGCCATGTTCTCGCTTGATTCGTTAGGTCGTTGGCTGATCGTGATTGGTCTAGGCATCGTCGCTCTGGGTGTGCTGCTGTTCCTCCTGGGGAAGCTGCCGTTTATGCAATGGTTGGGCAAGCTGCCCGGCGACATCCGCTATCGCAGCACGGATGGCAGTTTATCGTGCTTCGTGCCTATCGTCAGCTCGATTTTGCTCAGCATTTTGTTGACCATCATCCTGAATGTTGTCCTGCGTCTGATCAATCGCCGCTGACTGGTAGCGCGAGTTGTCAACTCGCGCTTTCCGAGGTGTGAAGATGGATTTTGAATTCGTCGCCGTGATCGATTGCCCGCTTGCCGACGTGTTCGCGTTGTTCAGGGACATCGACCAGTACAACGATCCTGAGGGATCGCCGGTTCCCATCCTTGACAAGATCACGGATGGTCCGGTCGGGGTCGGGACGCGTTACCGTGAGGTCGTCAGGATGATGCCCGGCGTCACGATGACGATTTTATCAGAGGTGACCGATTACGAACCGGAGCGTTATCTGGCCTCGGACTGGCACAGTAACGTGATGGAGGGCCACCTCGCATACGCGTTTGAGCCGGTGGAGCGTGGCACGCGCGTTGTCCAGAAAATGAGCTTGAATCCGAAAAGGATACTGCGTGTCTTTTCACCGTTGATCAAGGTGTTGTTTTTCCGCGCTGCTGGACGGAGGTTAGAGGAGATCAAGGCACTTTTGGAAGCGCGAGTCTCCGAAAGAGGGATATGAGCGTTATCAGACTCAACAGTGTGTCAAAAAATTACGACGGCGCGCCGGTGTTGCGCGAGGTCTTCTTCCGTCTGAGTGAAGGGGAACGCGTGGGCCTTATCGGCAAGAACGGCTCCGGAAAGACGACGCTGCTGAAATTGATCCTGGGTCAGGAGATGCCAACGGAAGGGACGGTTGAGGTTGACGACGGGATCAAGATCGGCTATTTCTCGCAGTTCTCCGAGTTGAACGAGGAGAAGACCATCGTCGAAATCCTTGACGGTCTCTTTGCTCACATCCACGCACTGGAAGAAACGTTGTTTGAGGTGGAACTCGCGTTTGCGGAGAATCCCCATGACGTTGAGATGGATCGCCTGCTGCTGCGCCAAGCCAATCTGCTGGAGGAGATGGACCGGCTCGGCGGGTACGACTACGGGTATAAAATCGACACGGTGCTGACAAAGCTGGGCTTCAGCTCTGCACATCGTGATCGGCCCATCGCGCAGCTTTCCGGCGGGTGGCGCAATCGCGCGGCGCTGGCGAAAATCCTCCTCGAAGCACCCGACATCTTGCTGATGGATGAGCCGACGAACTTCCTGGACGTGGAGGGGCTGGCGTGGCTCGAAGAGTGGTTCCGCAGTTTTCGCGGCGCGCTCATCGTCGTCTCGCACGACCGGCAGTTCCTCGACCGCGTGGTCAACCGCATCGTCGAGATCGAAAACTACCATTTCCAGGAATACCAGGGCGACTACACGCAGTACGTCCGCGAGAAACCTCTGCATCTCAAGACGCTCACGCGGCAGTTCGAGTATGAGGAGGAATTGCTGGCGCTTGAAGCCGAGGCGATCTCCGACCGCGAGGAAGCGGCTCGCAATCCGAGCCGGGCGCTCAAACGGCGGCTGGCGAACATCAAAAAGCAGGCGCAGCCGCGTGCGGTCGATACGATCATCACCAACATCTACGACCGGTTGTACGTCTCCAACGATCTCTGCCGGGTGGAATCCGCCGGCAAAGCTTACGGCGACCAGCTCCTCTTCAACGATCTCACTTTCGACATCCACCGGGAAGACCGCATCGCCGTGGTGGGGCCGAACGGCTGTGGCAAGACGACGCTACTGCGCGCGCTCACGGAAGACGTCGCCCTCGACGCCGGGCGAGTGGTGTGGAGCAAAGGCGCGGCTTTCGTCTACTACAACCAGGTCTTCGACGAATTGGACCTCAACGACACGGTGACGCACGCCGTCAACGTGACCGGGCTGGCGTATGTCGCGCCGCGCAAGCAGGTGAACCGTTTCCTGTCGCTGATGCAGTTCTCGGAGATGGACCTGACACAACGCATCGGTACGCTCTCCGGCGGGCAACGGGCGCGCGTCGCCCTGGCGAAAAGCCTGCTCTCCGGCGCGTCGGTCATCATTCTCGACGAGCCGACGAACCACCTGGACATCACGAGCGCACAGGTGATGGAGCGCGCCCTGCTGCATTTCCCCGGCGCGGTGGTCGTCGTCAGCCACGACCGCTTCTTCATCGACAAAGTCGCGACGCGCCTGCTGGTTTTCGAGGGCGATGGTGTCGTCCGCGAGATCAACGGCAATTGGACGATGTGGCAAGCTGTGCAGCATTGATTTTCTCAACGGATTGAACGGATTTTAATGGATTCTAAACTGGCAACTTTCAACTTGAAACTTGCAACTATGTTTTGGGAGGTGAAAAATGAACGCACAGGAGTTGATCGAGAAAATACATTGGCTCGGTCATGACAGCTTCCGGCTGGACGGGCCACCGGTCATCTACTTCGATCCGTGGAAGGTGAAAGGCAAGCCGCCCGTCGCCGACCTGGTGCTGGTCAGCCATCACCACCACGATCACTGTTCGCCTGACGATGTCAAGCAGGTCAGCGGACCGCAGACAGTGGTCGTTGCCAGTCATCTGGCGGCGAAGGAGCTGCCCGGCGCGAAGGTGATGCGTCCTGGCGACAAGCTCTTTGTCGCGGGCGTTGAGGTCGAAGCCGTGCCCGCGTACAACATCAACAAATTCCGCGCGCCGGGCAAGCCGTTCCACCCGAAGGATGAACAGCACGTCGGCTACATCGTCACCGTGGACGGCGTGCGCGTCTACTTCGCCGGAGACACCGACCACATCCCGGAGATGGCGGACTTCCGCTGCGACATCGCGTTGCTGCCGGTGAGCGGCACCTACGTGATGACGGCGGAAGAGGCCGTTGGCGCGGCAAATGCGATCGGCGCGCAGATCGTCGTGCCGATGCACTACGGCGCGGGCATCGGTTCGGCGGACGACGGCGCGCGCTTGGCCGAGGGTTACGCGGGACAGGTGGCGATCCTGACAGTCGGCGGTTGATCCTGACCACGAAAGAATCCGTGGAGTCCGTGAAATCCGTGTACAATTCCTTCTGCTGATTTCGACCGGGGGTGAAGTATGAGCGAGGATTGGCGGGCGGCGAATGAGGAAACGCGCGCGGCGTGGGAGGCCAATGCGGCATTTTGGGATGCGCGCATCGGCGAGGGCAACGACTTCGTCGATGTGTTGATCTGGCCGGCGACGCAGCGTTTGCTCGAGCTTCGGTCCGGCGAGCGGGTGCTGGACGCCGGGTGCGGTAACGGGCTTTATGCACGCAAACTCGCGGCGCTTGGCGCGGAGGTCGTTGCCTTCGATTTCTCGGCGGAATTGATCGCCCTGGCGCGGGCGCGCGCTGTCGCCGCCGGGTGCCCCGGAACGATTGCGTATCACGTGCTGGACGCCACCGACGAAGCGGCCTTGCTCGCGCTGGGTGCGGGCAGCTTCGACGCGGCGATCTGCCAGATGGCGCTGTTCGATATGGCGGAGATCGATCCACTGATGCGGGCTGTGGCGCGATTGCTCAAACCCGGCGGGCGCTTTATCTTTTCGGTGATGCATCCGTGCTTCAATAACGCGCACACCGTTCACTTCGCCGAACAGGAGGATCACGAGGGCATCATCGTCACCACGCATGGCGTGAAGGTGACGGGCTATCTCAGCGCGTCGGTTGAGCGCGGCGCGGCGATCCGCAACCAACCGCAGCCGCAATTGTACTTCCATCGTCCGTTGCAAACCCTCTTCGGCGCGGCGTTCGAGGTGGGCTTCGTGCTGGATGCGTTGGTCGAGCCGGGTTTCCCACCGGAGCACGACTCGGGCCGTGAGGGGCTATCGTGGGGTGGGAATCTGAGCGAGATTCCGCCGGTGCTTGTGGCGCGGATGCGGTTGAGTCGGTAGTTAGGTGGCGTTTACACATCTTATCACGAGATACTATCGGAAAAATATGGTAACTGAAGCAGAAGCGAAACGAATTACTTGCTATCTTGATGTGCAAACTGTTCTATCAGAACAGTCAGACCTGGTATTTGTCTTTGGAACTCGTCATCCTGAACCGGCGCAGGTGGCAGCGGACCTCATAAAGCGCGGTATGGGACGTTTCCTTGTACTAACTGGAGGGAAGAACCCAATCAACGGTATGGGTGAAGCCCTTACGCACTTGAAGATTGTTTTAGGACAGGGCGTAGAGCGTGAACGGGTAATCGTAGAAAGCGAGTCCACGAATACATTCGAGAATGTGGTTTTTGCTATCCCCAAGATTACAGAGCGGGTAACACTGGATAGGGTTAAATCGGTCATAGTGGTGACGAAATGGTATCATTGTCGGAGAGCCATGATGACGCTCAGACGGCATTTTCCACCAGGGATTCGCTACTTTGCAGCGTCTTGCGAACTAGAGGAGATAAGAGGCTCGAACTGGTGGCAGACCAGGGAAGGTGAGCGACGAGTTTTGAAAGAGCTGGATCGAATTCCCAAGTATCTTTCAGTGGGAGATATTGAAGAGATTCGGTCAGAGAACGGCGCTTTTGTTTGATTCTTGCAGTCAGGAGGACTATTGTGAATCTCAATACTCGACTTTTCTGTGATGACGATCTCGACGCTATCGTAGAACTCTCGTTGCTGGCGTGGGAGCCGGTCTTTCATTCGCTCGAACACGTCTTGGGACACAACATCTTCGTGTTGCTCTGGCCGGATTGGCGCGACGGTCAGGCGAAGGGCGTCGCGTCGGCGTGCAAGGATCGGGAGAAGTACACCACCCTGGTTGCAGAGGTGGATGGCGTTGTGGCCGGGTTTCTCGTGTATACGTTGAAGCGTGAAGAGAAGACCGGCGAGGTTGACCTGCTCGCGGTGCATCCCGACTATCAGAATCACGGCGTCGGTACGGCGCTGAACAACGCCGCGTTGCAACAGATACGGGAAAGCGGCATGAAGCTGGCCATCGTGGAAACCGGCGGCGATCCAGGCCACGCGCCGGCGCGCCGGTCGTATGAGAAAGCCGGGTACACCCTGCTGCCGATTGCCCGGTATTTCAAAGACTTGACGACGACTACTGATGGGTAATGTACTGCGTGAGTTGGTGAACGATGGATAGAAGCGCTGTCTTACATTTGGTAAATGTCCCCTACCGCTTCATTCTTGTGCTATGCTTACTCATCGCGCTGAGTGTTTCTATTGGTGGTTGCCAGACGGCAAACCAGACTACGCCCTCGCTCTCCGCTACGGATACAGCCGATGCTGCACCCGAGTTCGGCTCTCTCGTTGTCGGTCTGCAAGATGAAACCGTCTGGTTACTGCGTGAAGACGAGGCAGCGCAACTGTTGACCCAAGGGTTTTCCCCTCGTATATCCCCGGACGGCCATTGGGTGTTGGTGGGTCATCACCCTGAAAGATATCCACCCTGGCCAGTGTATTGGCTTATTGATACACACGATCACACCGAAATGCCTTTACTCAGGCCTGTTGAGGGGAATGCTTATTTTATGTACGGCCTGGCATGGTCGCCGGACTCAACCCAGGTTGCTTTTACGTGTGGTGGCTATGGTAAGACGATTTATGGCGGCGATCTGCGATTCGTTGATGTGGCCAGCGGAACGGTCACGCAAATCGCCGAGCGAAATGCGGGTGAACCCCTCTTTTCTCCTGATGGCCAATGGATTGCGACAACTACACCGGAAATCGGCTACAGTCACGGCTCGGTCGCTTTGTGGCACGTAGAGAGCAAGAGTAGTCCGTTCTTCGTCACGCCGCTATCTATGTCCTTCCTGGAATGGGCTGACGATAGCAGTGGCTTTGCGGTAGCCTATCAACGCCTTGAAG
>DAIUDK010000002.1:0-40384 GCA_036845725.1 Chloroflexota bacterium | reverse complement strand
ATCTGATGTACGCTCTGGCCGCCTTTGACGTGGGGCGGCTGCATCTGAGCATACTCCCCGCGCCATGGATCGTAGTGGGAATTCTGGCCTATGTCGTGGCCAGTGCCTTGAATCAATGGGCCATGCTGCACAATCCGCACTTTGAAAGAGAAGTCAGGATCCAAACAGACCGCAACCACGCGGTGATGACCAGCGGCCCCTATCGCTACGTGCGCCATCCTGGTTATTTGGGCAGCGTGTTAGGCTTCGTCAGTTTTCCCCTCATCGTGGGGTCAGGCATTGCGTTACTGGGTTCCGTCTTTTGTATAGCGGGTATGGTTGTCCGCACTTACCTGGAGGACAGGATGTTGAGGCAAGAACTGCCAGGTTATGCAGAATATGCCCAGACGGTGCGTTACCGGCTGCTACCGTATGTGTGGTGAGAGCATAACCGTCGCCAACAGTGAGGGCATTGAGGTGAGTCGGGTACAGAAAATCAGGATTAGAGATGGGCGCTTTATGGATGCTCAAGAGCGGCACGTCATCCTGCATGGCATCAATCTGGTGAATAAAAGCCCTGCCGAGGGATATTTGTTCGATACCGGGCCGGAGTTGTTTGCGGCGCTGCGGGAGTGGGGCTTCAACGTCGTCCGCTTTGGCGTGATTTGGGATGGGTTGGAGCCGGAGCCGGGCGTCTACGATGAAGCTTATCTCGCGCGGCTCGATCAGCACATCGCGTGGGCGCGGGAAGCTGGGCTACTCGTCTTCCTGGATATGCACCAGGATTTGTACAGTGTCCTGTATTCCGACGGCGCGCCGGAATGGGCGACGTTGACGGACGGCGCGCCGCACGTGGATCTGGGCGGCGTGTGGAGCGATGCCTACTTCACCAGTCCGGCGGTACAGGTGGCGCTCGACAACTTCTGGTCGAACGCGCTCGCGCCCGATGGCATCGGTCTGCAAGACCACTACGCGCGGATGTGGGCGCACCTAGCACAGCGCTATGCGGAAGAACCTGCCGTCATCGGCTACGACATTATGAACGAGCCATTCCCTGGATCGGCTGGGGTACAGGCGCAAGGGGCGATGTTTGCGCGGGCAGCGGAACTGTTGGCAACCGTCGCACCATCCCTGGGTGACTCGGTGGAAGCGTTGATGGAGCAGTGGCTCACAGCGGAGGGTCGTTTCGCTATCTTGCAGCATCTACGCGATGTCACGCTCTACACGCAGATCATTGATGTGACCGAATCCATTTTCGCCGCCTTTGAAAAAACGCAGTATCTCCCACATCGCCCACCTCCGCCAACCGCTACGTCGAAATCCCGCCAACCGGCGATGTATGCACGCGGATGCTCGTTATCAGACAAAGTGATGCTTCTTTTATGGTTAGTTTTTAAACTCCCCGCCGTGATTTGGATGGTCACGGCGGCAGGTTGCTCGCGTCATCGCCAGATTGACGAAGGTGGTGTGGGTTAGGAATTCACCACAATGCTTTCCGCCGCACAAGGATGGCGATCCCCAGGATTCCGCCCAGCGCCAGCAGCGCGCCGAATTGCCAGAGCGTTGGGTCTGGATGCGCGCCGGTGAACGTGACGGCGGTGGGAGCGGAGACACCGCACGAAGATCGTCCGGCAGCGTTGTAGGCGCAGACCTGATAATACGTCCCGCTGGCGGGGTTGGTCGTGGTGAAGGTCAACACGCCGTTGGGAGCGCCGAAATCAGGCAGTGTCACCGCGCCGATCTGGTTGCTGGGGTCTGGCGTAAAGTCGGGAGCGCTGCCGCTGTGAATGGTGTAAGCGAGCGCCAACTCGCGCGCGCCGGTAGTGTCGGTGATCACCGCCGGCCAACTCAGCAGGTCTGGCCCGGTGCTCTCTGCGTAGGTGACCACCGGCATGGCCGGAATGTCGATTTTGTTCTGCTCCAACAGCACGACGCCCCAGGTCGCATTGACAGGCACACTCGCACCGCCGTCGGCGACTGTGTACACATTGCCCTCAATCACATCGACCAGCACTGTGCCATTTGTGAGGTTGTAGGGCGCGGTGTTCAAACCGGTGAGGTTGACGGTATGCTGGTCGCCATCCCGGTTGAGGACGATGAACGCGGTCTGGCTGCTGGTGGTGCGGGCGAAGCCGTAGAGCTGGTCGACATCATCGATCACGAGGCCGTGCTGCACATCGCCGGATTGCAACGCGGGGTAGCTCCAGCGGATGCTGGCCATCTTGCGCGCAAAGGCCAGCGTGTCGGTGACGGGGGTGTAGGCGCTGCCGGTCGCGTCGGGCCAGGGGTAGGGGGTGCGGTTGTAGGGATCATCCTCCTACTTGTTGTTGTACCATACGCCATCGTGGCTCAACGCGATCTCGTCGCCGTAGTAGAACGTCGGTGATCCGGCGTAGGTGAAGGAGAACAGCCACCATTCCTTCATCCGCTGGAGGGCCGCGGTGTCATTGTCATTGTTGATCTTCTTGAGCAGGAAGCGCACACGGTTCGTGTCGTGCGATCCGGCCAGGTTCATCATTGCGTGGAACGCCATCGGCGGGTAGTCCTCTTCGATGGAACGCAGGCGGGCGTTGAACAGCGACGGGCTGAGGTAGCTGATCGCGCCGCTGGAACTGCCGCTGTTGCTGTCATTATCTTCAAACAGGGTGCCATCGGTGCAACCGTCGCCGGAGCAGCCGGTGAACAGCCAGCCGAGCACCGTCGAGCGGAAGCGATAATTCATCACGCTGTCCCACTCATTGCCCAGCAAGAACCCGGAGGCATCGCCCCACAACTCGCCCAGCATCAAGGCGTCGTCCTTGCCGGTCACGTCCGCGTCGCGCACGGCAGCGCGGAAGCCTTCCCAGTAGTTGTTGGTCAAATCGGCCGTCAGCCCGGGGTCTACGTCGTCGCCCACGTCGAAGCGCCAACCGTCCGCGCCGTGGTAGGTCCAGTAGGGGCCGACGGAGTTCAGTTCGTCATCCCAGATGAGATCGCGCACCTCGGCACTGTTGGCATTGAGCTTGGGCAATGAGCCATATCCCCACCAGGCCGTGTAGGTCTGATCCCACGCGCCGCCCGGATCATCAGCGTCGCTGGCGTCGCAGCGGTCTGTGGCTCCGGTAGCGGGCGTACCGAGCGCATCGGGGATGTAGAACCAATTGCGGTAAGTGGAATTCGGGCTTTCGCACGCGCCGGTGTTGTCGTCCGCGCCTTCGACGGTACTGGTGAGCACACCGTTGGCGTCGAAGCGCTTGTAGCGGTCAAAGTACCGGCTATCCGACGAGGTATGGTTGAAGACGCCGTCGAGGATCACCTTCATCCCGTGTGCGTGGGCCGCTGCCGTCAGCGCCTGGAAATCGGCGAATGTGCCGAAATCAGGATCGATCAGCAGATAATCCGCCGTATCGTACTTGTGATTGGAGGGCGAGAAGAAGATCGGGTTCAGATAGAGCACGCTCACGCCGAGGGCGTCGAAGTAGCCGGCGTTGATTTTCTCGGTGACACCCGCCAGGTCGCCGCCGTAGAAATTGTCACCGTACTTATCGGCGCACACTGGCGAATAGGTGCTGCGTGGATCGCAAACAACGCTGTTCCAGTGGCCTTCGGCATCGTTGGAACGCACAATCGTCCCGCTGGTGTCGTACGAAAAGCGCCCGGCGGGAGGATTGTTGGTCGCATCGCCATCGCGGAAGCGATCGGGGAAAACCTGGTAGACCACGCCGCCTTGCATCCACTCCGGCACGGCAAAGGCGGGATCGTACACAGTGATTTGGAAGCTTTTGCTGTCATTGTAGCCGTCGCTCATCGCGCCATACCCGCCGCCGTAGAATGTGGGGTCGTCGTCTGTGTAGAAATCCTGATCGGCAGAACAAGCGCCGCCATCGTTGATTTCGAAGAAGTAATAGAGCACGGTGGTCTGCGTTCCAACCGGAATATCCGCAAACCACCAATCGTACGTGGGATCGGTGTGGAAGCTGCCGTCCAAGGCCATATCGTAATAGGTCTCCGTGTTGGTGCGATCATCCCACACCCGCACGCGCGCGCCGGTGATGTCGCTCTGTCCTACCCGCAGGCGCAGCTTGACCGTCGTCCCTGGCGCCACCGGCCCGCCGGGTGAACGGTAGGCGGCGTCGAAGGTGTCGTGACGCACCGGGTCCCATTGAATGTTGCAATCGTCCGCCAGCACCGGCGCGGGGCGTACCCAACCGGTCGCGAACCCACTCAACAGGGCCACCAGCAGCCCCAGACGTGCAAGAAGCTGTCCTATCGTTTCGGTGCGTTTCATCGTTGATCTCCTTAATGAGTTCTCCTTATCGTGTTGTGGGATCATAGTATAGTGTTTCAGGAACCTGTCAAAATCATACGCTTTTGGCCGAAGGCCCGGGGACCTGTGATGTGCGCGTCGGCGAGGTCCCTTTGATGGTAGGGCAAACGCTGACCTTTCTGTTCGATTTAACGGATCAATGGGAATTCGAGGTCACGCTCGAAACCGTGGATACCGATTCTGCAATGTCGCAGGCGCCGCGCGTCCTGGAACGCCGCGGTAAAGCGCCGAAACAATACGCCTAGAAGGATAGCGGTCAACGAAAACGGCCCCTCAAGAGTGAGGGGCCGTTTTTGTTGCCTCAACCCGCACACGAGTGGCCCACATCACCCGACTATAAGTAGCCCATCACGGGCGGCATTTGACACCGACCCCTTACGGGGATTAAAGCCTCTCTGACGCAAACTGCCACCGTGACCCTGGCGTCATACTACGGGTTTCCGACCCCTTACGGGGATTAAAGCCTCTCTGACATGGGGAGCTACTACAGCCACCGAGTACCTGGTGTGTGAGTTTCCGACCCCTTACGGGGATTAAAGCCTCTCTGACGGCACAGAGGCGCATACGCTCGGCAGTGGGTGGCTAGAGTTTCCAATCCCTTACGGGGATTAAAGCCTCTCTGACCCACGCATATGCCGCCGGAAATCACGCAGCCGTTTATCTGGTTTCCGACCCCTCACGGGGATTAAAGCCTCTCTGACTTGAACTTGTTAGTGAAGTTCAACAGCCTGTTCCGGTAAGTTTCCGACCCCTTACGGGGATTAAAGCCTCTCTGACCAATGGCTTTCTGCCAGAGCCCCCTCGCGGGGAACGTGTTTCCGACCCCTCACGGGGATTAAAGCCTCTCTGACACGAAATGGGATCTGTCCTGGTTGCCGTGGGAGACGTGTTTCCGACCCCTTGCGGGGATTAAAGCCTCTCTGACCCGATTTTGGCTTGAAAAAACATCTTCCACCCGATTTTAGTCACGCGTTTGTCTTAATAGTATGATATTTCTGGAACTTGTCAAAATAACGATGCGGGCTTTTCACTACCTGGCGCTACACCTGCTCCCCGGTTGACACACCGGACAGCGCACTGCGCGCTCCCTACGATCATCCAGCACCACGCCGGCCCCGTGACATTCAGGGCAGTCGGCACGCCCTGCCTCCCCGCCCGTCCCGGCGAACGGTGCACGCTCGCGTAGCACTACCTGCCGGAAGAATCCCGCCGCACGTGGATCGCCGGCCCGCGTGTGGGCCAGGTGCATCAGCCATTGCCGGACATAAGCCGGGTCTGCGGCATACAAGGCCTGGACTTCACGCACGCCTTTGCGCGTGCGGTGAAAGCCGATCTGCGCTAACGCACGCTGAATATCCTCAGGAAGTGCAACTTCAGCATCATCACCCGTCTTTGTGTCGTCCTTCTTCCGCGCCGAACACCGGCGGCAGTGCGATTCCGGCGGCGGACAGCGCCTCAAGCAGCGCTGTGATGTGCTGCGTGAGCACTGGGACTTGTGGCGGCAAGGCGACCGGGTCAGGCTGGGGGGATGACAACGGCTCTGTCCCGCTGTCAGGCGTGGGTGTTGACGTGTCCCAGCCACAGAACTCGCCCGCGTCGCCGATCACCATCCCTTGCAGATACAGCGCATATTGCCGCACGTTCTGACACGCGTTCTGCCGCGCGTTCTGACCCGCGTTCCGACGCGCATTTTCCCGCCAAACCAGTAACCCCTGTGCCAACGCCTCGCGCAGACCGTCGTGGACTGCCCGCAACGAATAGCTAATACCGGCATCATAGAGTTCTTCCCCGGTCGCATACTGCCGCCCGTGGGCAATCTCGTCCTCGGTGAGCCAGCAGGCGCGCCCATCCCACGTCTCCCAGCCCCAGGTATGGAGGAAAAGGTACTCTACACTCAGGATGGCGACCTCGGAACTGAGCCGCGTACTCATATCCGTTACATTCCGTTGAATCCGTTGGAGGGTGTGATTGGCGCTATTACTTCCCTTATTGCGTTCGACAGGGGCGAGAGTATAATTCCACTGTTCATAAGCGGACGTTCGGTTGTTGAGAGCTACATGTGCTCCAGCACGCTCAAAATCTACAGGGATAAGGAGAAGACCTATGCCAAAACCAAAACCGACCCAAGGTGACACCACGTGGTTCATCCACGACCGTTTCGGCATGTTCATCCACTGGGGGCTGTATGCGCTCCCTTCGCGCCACGAGTGGGTCCAGTCGCAGGAGCAAATTCCCCCGGAGGATTACTGCCGCTACTTCGAGCGCTTCAATCCGACGATGTACGACCCCACGAAATGGGCTAAAGCCGCGCGCGAGGCGGGGATGAAGTACGTTGTCCTCACCTCCAAACATCACGAGGGCTTCTGCCTGTGGGATTCAGCCTACACGGATTACAAAGCCACGAACACACCCTACGGCAAAGACCTGATCGTACCTTTTGTGGAAGCGTTCCGCGCTGAGGGGCTGCGCATCGGCTTCTACTACTCGCTCCTCGACTGGCATCACCCGGACTTTCTCATCGACGTTTTCCACCCGCTGCGCGATCACCCGGATGTCGCCAAACTCAACGAGGGGCGCGATATGAAGCGCTACGCCGAATATATGCGTAACCAGGTGCGCGAACTGATCACGCAGTTCGATCCCGACATCCTGTGGTGCGACTTCTCTTATCCGGGGCGCGATTACAACGGTCTGCCGGGCAAGGGGCGCGACGACTGGGAGAGCGAGAAACTGTACGCGCTAATCCGCGAGCTGAAGCCTCACATTATCCTCAACAACCGGCTGGATTTACCCGTTGCGGCGGACATCTACACGCCGGAGCAGGTGCAGCCGCTGGAATGGGTCAAGGTGGATGGTGAACCGGTGGTATGGGAGGCATGTCAGACGTTCAGTGGGAGTTGGGGATATCATAGAGATGAGGCGAGCTGGAAAAACGAAGGCCAACTCATCCGCATGTTGGTCAACACCGTGGCCTGCGGCGGCAACCTGCTGATGAACGTCGGACCCACCTCATTGGGGACGTTCGACCCGCGCGCGCTGGATGCGTTGGCGATCTATCGTGACTGGATGGCTCTGCACGGCGAGGCAATCTACGGCTGCACGCAGAGTGATTATCCCGCACCACTGGATTGCCGTTTGACGCAGAACGGCGACAAGCTCTACATTCACGTGTTCGCCTGGCCTTTCAAGCACCTGATTGTCCCGGAACTGGCGGGCAAAGTGAGCTACGCCCGTTTCCTCCACGATGGCAGCGAGGTTGCGTTGAAGCCCACGGAGTGGTCGGCAAGTCAATTGCAGATCGGTGATGACGTTCTCGTATTGGAGCTCCCGGTCAAGCAGCCGGACGTGGTCGTGCCGGTGATCGAGTTGGCGCTGATATGAAAACACGTGATTACTCGCAACTGTTAGGTGCACTGCGGGCCGAATACGCCGCGCGCGCCCCTAAATCGGCTGCTTTGAATGAGCGGGCGCAGCGCGTGCTGGTGGACGGTGGAAGCCATGCGCTTCGGCTGATGCAACCTTTCCCGCCGCGTATCGCCGCTGCCCGCGGCGGATGGGTGACGGACGAGGATGGTCACGCACTTTTGGATTTCTGGCAAGGCCACCTCGCCAACATCCTGGGCCACAACCCGGACGTTGTTACAGCGGCAGTGTCGCAAGCGTTGGCGGAGGGAGCGGGTCTGCAAACCGGCTTCACCGAACGATACCAGGTCGAGGCCGCCGAACTGCTCTGCGCGTGCACGGGTGCGGAACGCGTGCGCTTTACCACCAGCGGCACGCTCTCGACGATGTACGCGATCCTGCTGGCGCGTGCTTTCACCGGGCGTGACGTGGTGCTCAAAGTCGGCGGCGGTTGGCACGGCGCGCAACCCTGGGCGCTGAAAGGCATCGGCTTCCACGGCGAACAAGGCTACCAGCACATCGAGACCGCCGGATTGCCTTCTGCCGTGGCTGAACAGGTGGTGGTCTCGCGCTTCAACGATCCAGAAATGCTACGTGATCACTTCCGGCAGTGCGGCGACCGTGTGGCCTGTTTCATCGTCGAGCCATTTATGGGCGCGGGCGGCTTCATGCCGGCGACGCGCGAATACCTCCAGACTGCCCGCGAACTCGCCACGCAGTACGGTGCGACCTTGATCTTCGACGAAGTCATCGCCGGATTCCGCTTCCGCGCGGGTAACACGGGCGCACTCTACGGCATCCAGCCCGATCTGGCGACTTTTGGCAAGATCATCGGCGGTGGGATGCCCGTAGCGGCGGTCGCCGGGCGCGCCGACATCATGAACCTGGCGGGCCGGGCCGGAGCGGGCCGGGTGAAGTTCTCCGGCGGGACGTACTCCGGACATCCCACGGCGATGTTGGCGGCGACCACGATGTTGCGCTATTTGATGGAGCACGAGGCGGATATCTACCCGCGACTGGCGATGTTGGGGGACCGGATCCGCCACATTCTTGAGGACACGTTTGCGCAGGAGGGATTCCGCGCGCGCTGCACGGGGTGGGGGAACGATGCGCTGCCCGGCAGTTCGATCTTCATGCTGCACTTCCCGTATAAAGAGGGACATCCCCTCGATGCGCCGGATGATGTCTTCAATCCGGCAGTGTGCGATGTGGCGCTCAACGGCGATGTACTGCAACTGGCGCTGCTGTTGGAGGATGTCCACATCATGCACGGGCATGGCGCGGTCTCTACGGCGCACACGGATGCAGACATGGCCTTTCTGGAAGCCGCCTGCCGCAACGCAGCCCGGCGCTTGAGATAATTTGCCATTTTCAGGAGGTTCTCAATGCGACTTGGAGCACCTGTTTTTGTAGATGAAATGACGCCCGATCGTTGGATCGCGGCGTTGCAGCGCGAGCGGTACGGCGCGGCGTATTGCCCGGTTGGGGCGGATGTAGACGCGGCGACGATCCGCGCCTACGTTGCGGCGGCGGAGGCGGCGAATATTGTGATCGCCGAGGTGGGCGCGTGGAGCAATCCGTTGAGCGCCGATGAGGCCACGCGCGCGGCGGCGCTGGAGAAATGCCAGACGCAGTTGGCATTAGCCGACGAGATCGGCGCGCGTTGCTGCGTGAACATCGCCGGGACGTGCGGCGAACCGTGGGACGGCCCGCATCCGTCCAATCTCACGGACGAGACCTTCGACCTGATCGTGGAGACGGTGCGCGCAATCATCGACGCGGTGAAGCCACGGCGCACATACTACACACTGGAGCCGATGCCGTGGATGTATCCCGACAGCGCCGATAGTTACCTGCGCCTGCTCGCGGCAATCGACCGCTCGCATTTCGGCGTGCATGTGGATATGGTCAACGTCATCAACAGCCCGCAGCGCTATTTCGAGAACGCCGCACTCATCCGTGAGTGGTTCACCAAGCTCGGCCCGCACATCAAAAGTTGTCACGCGAAGGACACCCTGCTCGCCACGAAGCTGACCACGCATCTAGACGAGGTTCGTCCTGGCTTGGGCTACCTGGATTACCGCACCCTGCTGCGCGAAATGGGCAAACTTGATCCTGACACCCCGCTGATGATCGAACATCTACAAGCCGAAGAGGATTATCGCCTGTCCGCCGCATATATCCGTGGCGTGGCGGATGAGATTGGAGTGGCCTTTCGGTAGCCCGGCCCTAAGGAGGCCGGGCGAAAAGAGCAAAGCCTTTGCGGGACTGGATTGGAGCCTGGACTTCAGCCCGATAGGGCTTCGCTCTTTCGGCTCGGTGCTTTAGCTTCGAGCCAGTGAGGCAAACAATGCCCTACCTTTACGCAACCGAGCGCTACAACGAGGCCGACTACGCGGGCGGGCGGGTGTTCTACAGCCTGCCCGGTCATCCGGCGTTCCCGGTGCGGTTGGTCAGCGAAATCTTCCAACGCTGTATGACTCTGCGCGCGGTGGATCGTCTGGCTGTGCCGATCGCACTCTACGATCCGTGCTGCGGCGGCGCGTATCATCTGGCGACGCTCGCGTATCTGCACGGCGAATGCATCGCATCGATAGCCGCTTCGGATATCGACGCGAACGTGCTCAACCTGGCCCGCCGCAATCTTGACTTGCTCACACTGCCCGGCCTGGACCGGCGCATAGCGGAACTTGAGCTGTTGTGGACGGATTACGGCAAACGTTCGCACGTGGAAGCGTTGGAAAGCGCCGAACGCCTGCGCGAGCGGTTGCTCGCCTTGACCGAACGACGTGCCATTCCGGTTTCGGTGTTCCAGGCCGATGCGACGGATGCTGTGGGGCCTGTCGGGACGTTGGACACGCATTCGGTGGATATCGTCATCACGGACGTGCCGTACAATCGCCTGTCGGCGTGGCAGGGAGACGGCGTCGCCGTAGTGACGTCCGATCCATTGTGGCGGATGTTGGAGGCGCTGCGCCCTGTCCTGGCACCCGGTGCCGTTGTCGCCGTGGCTTCGGACAAAGGCCAGACGCCCGCGCACGACGCCTACCGCCGCGCCGGCCGCTTCCAAATCGGCAAGCGGCGTATCGTGCTGTTGCGGCCAGTTCTGTCAACGGATTTTTAAAGCTGCGTGATGCGTGATTGATCTTTCACGCATCACCCACAACCCATAACTCGCAACCCATAAGGAGACTTACCATGAAACTCGGTGTTTGTGCTGATCCCAACGTTGCACCCGTGCTGGCCGAGGCGGGCTTTGAATTTCTGGAATTGCACGTGCAGAATCATCTGAAGACCACGGTGGAAGACGAAGCGGCCTTTCCTCCGGAACTGGCGCGGATTCGCGCGTCGGCGTTGCCGTGCGTGGCGGCGAACTGTTTTCTGCCCGGTGATCTCAAAGTGACCGGGCCGGACGTCAACCGGAACGCACTGGGGGGCTATGCGGAGGTTGTCTTCGAGCGCGCGGCGCAGGCGGGGATCGACACGATTGTCTTCGGCTCCGGCGGCGCGCGGCGCATCCCCGACGATTTCGAGCGCGATATTGCCTGGCAGCAGCTCGTCGAGTTCGGCCAGTTGATTGGTCCGCTTGCCGGACGGTACGGCGTTGTGGTGGTCGTGGAACCGCTGAACCAGCGCGAGTGCAACGTGCTGACCGGCGTGGGTGAGTCCGGGCGCTACGTGGAAGATGTGAATCATCCCAACGTGCGTTTGCTGGTCGATGCCTATCACTGGCTCAAGGACGACAACGACTACGACGCGATTGTCACCTACGGCCCGCTGCTGTCCCACGTCCACATCGCCACCGAAGCGAACCGCCGTGCCCCCGGTGTGGAGGCGTGCGACTTTACGGATTTCTTCCGTGCGCTTAAGGAGAGCGGATACGACGGTCGCATCTCGATTGAGTCCGGTTGGACGGATATGGCGGCGGAAGCGCCAGTGGCCTTCGAGACGCTGCAACGTCTGGTGCGCGAGGCGGGCTGGTAGATGGACGACGCGACGCTTGATTTGTGTGGCTTGTGGCGTTTCCAGCCCGATCTAGCGGATGAGGGGGAAACGGCGGGATACTTCCGCGCCGATTACAATGTCCGGTTTTGGCGCGAGGTGCGTCTGCCCGCCGATTTCGAGACTTGCCACCCGGCGCTGGATGCCTATGAAGGTGTGGGTTGGTTCCGGCGCGTGGTCGCCGTCCCCGAAAACTGGCGCGACAAACGGGTGATGCTGCATTTCGAAGGCGTGAACACACATGCAAAGGTGTGGGTGAATGGGCAGTACGTCGGCGAGCATCCTGATCCGTTTTTGTCGTTCGCCTTTGCGATTCAGGACGTGCTCGATTTCGATGGTCCGAATGTGATTGCTGTGCGCGTGGACAACGTCCGCCGTCCAGGCGAGGTTCCGGGCATGCAGCGCGGCTGGCGGACGTTCGGCGGCATTCTCCGGGAAGTTTCATTGGTGGCTACAGACCGGTGCTACATAGACCACATCGCCGCCGTCGCCGAACCGGTGGCGCAGGGCGGCGTGTTGAGCTTGGATGTGACGGTGAGGAACGATCGCACTGCCGATGCGCTCGCGCTGCTATCTGCCGTGGTGACAGACCGCGAGGAGCGGCAGCTTGTGCAGTTGACGGCGTTGTCGCAGCCGGTCGTTGCTGGCGGCGAGACGCTTTTTGCGCTGGCGGGGCGTATCTTTGGCGTGTCGCCTTGGTCGCCTGATGCGCCGAATTTGTACACGGTGCGGGTCACGTTGGAAGTGGAAGGCCGCGCCGCCGATGTGCAAGTGTTCCGCGTCGGCTTCCGCAAAATTGAAGCGCGCGATGGCCGGCTGTGGCTCAACGACGAATCACTCTTCCTCACCGGCTTCAATCGCCACGAGGATTCGCCGCGCAGCACTATGTGTCCCGACCTCGAAACGACGCGACGCGACCTGGAAGCGATGAAGGTGGCCGGGGCGAATTTCGTCCGCCTGTGTCACTATCCGCATCACCCGGCGGAACTTGATCTGTGCGACGAGTTGGGCCTGTTGGCGATGGACGAAATTCCGCTCTACTGGTGGGATGGGTCGAACGAGGGTGAGACGGCCTGTGCTGCCAAACTCGATGCGGCCAAGCGACAGTTGGCAGCGACGATTCGCCGCGACATCAACCATCCGGCGCTTATCTTCTGGTCGGTGAGCAATGAGACGGAAGAACAGCGCCCGGAGGTGGCGGCGGGCAACCGTGAATTGGTTTCGCTGGCGCAGGAACTCGATCCGACACGCCTGGCGGTTCACGTGCGCGACCACTGGCAGGACGCGTCGGATTTCGCTGCGGACGACGTGATCTGCGTCAACGGCTATCCGAGTATCTACGGGCGCTATGAGATGGCGAATCCCAACTACGATTTCGCGCAGTCCACAAAATTCTGGCGCGAGGGGTTGGCAATGCTGCACGCGCACTATCCCGGTAAGCCAATTCTGGTGACGGAGTTTGGCTACATCTCGTTTCATCATGTGGCGGACAACGCCTTCAGTGAGGAAGCGCATGCCGATGCACTGGCGCACGAATTCGCCGGAATGGACGCGCCCTACGTCTGCGGTGCGACGGTGTGGTGCTGGGCCGATCATCCCTGGCCACCCGCGACGTTTGCGTTTTGCCGGTATTTGAGCGTCAGTCCTTACGGCGTGCTCACCCGCGACCGTCGCCGTCGCAAACCGTTTTGGACAATCCGCAGCCTCTTCCGCGAGAAGCAAGGGATTCCAGAGCCGCCAGAATCGACATTACCGTATCTCGGCATGGCGGGGCACGAAGTCTTTATGGTCCGCCCACACCTGCGCGACATCCCGCAAGTGCCGTTCCCCGAAGGTTTTGGTATCCGTGCGATGCGATTGGACGAAAGCGCGCTGTGGACCGACATCCAACGAGACGCCGAGTCGTATTTTCCAATCGCCGATGATTTATTTCACAACCAGTTCGGCGATTATCTCCGGGCGACGCAATGGCGGAGTTTCATTGTCACCAATGAAAAAGGTGTTGGGGTGGGGGTGGTGAGCGCGTGGTTCGACCGCGCTTTCAAGGGCGAGGATTACGGGCTGATTCACTGGATTGCCATTCGCCCGGCCTATCAGGGATTGGGTCTGGGCAAGGCGGCGCTTTCCTTCACGCTGTACCAACTGTCGCAATGGCATGAACGCGCTTATCTAGGGACGCAAACCGGACGGATCCCGGCGATCAAGATGTATCTGGACTTTGGTTTTGTACCCGATTTCGATCCGCCGGGTGCGCGTGAGGTGTGGCAAGAGGTGGCAGCAAAGATATCGCATCCACTGTTGGAGCGGGCGCTTTCCACGGAGGCGGTGATTGACTGATTGTTAAGGAGGAAAGTGATGAGCACTTGGGAGACCGTGCGGCGTTTGTCTGGTGCGCGGGCCGGCTCGCGGGGCTGTCGGGGCTGGATGTGCTTGATCGGCGTATGGTTGGCGCTGTTTATCGCGATGAGCGCGAGTACAGCCGGTGCTGGACGGACTGTGCGTGTCGGCGTGTATCAAAATCGCCCCAAGGTGTTCATCGATGAGCAAGGCCGGGTTACGGGATTGTTCATCGAACTTTTGCAGGAGATCGCCACGCGCGAAGCGTGGTCGCTGGTTTACGTGCCATGCGAATGGCCGGCGTGTCTGGCGGCGCTTGAGGCCGGGCAGATCGATCTGATGCCCGATATAGCCTATTCGCGTGAGCGGGACGCTCCGTATGACTTTAACCGCACGCAGGTCGTCGAAAGCTGGTCGCGGGTCTACACCCGCCCACGGATGGCTATTCAGCGCCTCCACGATTTGGATGGCCTTCGCGTCGCCGTGTTGCGCGATTCCATTCAACAAGCCGCTTTCAATCAAACCATGCGGGGGTTTGGACTCAAGGCCGAACTTGTGCTGACCGCTTCGTTGGAGGAGGCGTTTGCTCTGGCGGCAGACGGCGCAGTCGATGCGGCGATCGCCAACAATCTCTTCGGCGATTTTTACTATCAAGAGTATGGTTTGGTGAAAACGGCGGCCGTGTTCAATGCGGTCACATTGCACTACGCGATCGCCGACAGGCGTAATGCAGACCTCTTGGACACCATCGATCGTTACCTGGACGTGTGGCTCGAGGAACCGAATTCTGTCTATTACACAACGTTGGGACGCTGGACAGAAAGGCCCGTTGTGTATCATGTACCTTTATATTTGCGTTGGATTGTCGCGATCATTTGTGGGTTATTGCTCCTTTTTGCCGGCGCGATTTTGGTTTTGCGCAAACAAATGCATGGCAAAATACAAAGCTTGCTGCGCGTTGATACCACCTTGCGGGAGAGTGAGGAACGCTTCCGCGTCGCTTTTCACACCTCTCCAGATGCAGTCAATATCAACCGGCTTGAGGACGGTGTGTTTGTGGATATTAACGAGGGATTTACCACCCACACCGGATACACCCGTGAGGATGTGATTGGTAAAAGCTCACTCGACATCGAGATTTGGTGTGAGCCAGCGGACCGGAAAAAATTGGTGGAAGCTTTGCGGGAAAAGGGGTATTGCGATAACCTGGAGACACGCTTCCGTCGTAAAGATGGCCTCATCGACATCGGATTGATGTCGGCCAAGATCATTATGCTTCAGGGCGTCCCGCACATTTTATCGATCACCCGCAACATTACCGAGCGCAAGCGGGCGGAAGAAACGTTGCGCGAGAGCGAAGCGCGCTATCGTAGCCTGTTCAAGAACAACCATGCGGCAATGTTGCTCATCGATCCAGATGGCGGTGCGATTGTGGACGCTAATCCTGCCGCGGCGAAGTACTATGGGTGGACCGAGGCGGAACTCCGGCAGATGAGGGTGAGCGACATCAGCATCATATCGCCAAACGAGGTTCAGGCTGAAATGAACCTCGCGCGCAGCGAGCAGCGCAGCCACTTCCTCTTCCGCCATCGCCTGGCCGATGGCACGATCCGCGACGTCGAGGTGTACAGCGGGCCGATCCCCGTGCAGGGCCGTTCGTTGTTGTATTCGATCGTCCACGATATTACCGAGCGCAATCGTGCCGAGGCGCTGCTCAAAGAAAACGAACAACGCCAACGCCGTTATGCGGAACTGCTGGCGACTTTGATTGGCGATGAGGAGTTTTTCAAGGATACGCTGGACGAAAACTTGCAAGTTATTTGTGCGCTTTCTGCTCGCGCACTGCAAACGCAGAGAACCAGTATCTGGGTCTACAATGAGGATTATACCGAAATCGCCTGCCGCTGTCTTTATCATTTGAGCGAGAATGCCTGTCTGCAGGGCGATACATTGCGCGCCGCTGATTTCCCGGCTTACACAACCAGTCACAAAGCCGGCAGCGCCATCGCGGCTTACGATGTGCGCTCCGATCCCCGGACCCGCGAAATTCCTGCCGCGTACTATGACGCTTACGACATTCAATCGTTGTTGGACGCGCCTGTCTGGATGCGCGGTCGCCTGACCGCCTTATTGAGCTTCTAACACGTTGGCGAAAAGCGCCGCTGGCTGCCTGAGGAAGAGCAACTGGCGCTGACGTTGGCGGCGTACATTTCCTTTTGCCTTGAGGCGGATGAACGCTCACGGGCCGAGGAAGCCTTGCGCGAAAGCGAGGAGCGACTGCGTGAAGCGCTCGAGGCGACGGAACGCTTGCTGGCGCAGATTCAAACCCAGGCCCGTCAAGTTCAGGACATCATCGATACTGTACCCGAGGGCATGCTGCTATTGGATGGGAGCGGCCGGATATTGACGATCAACCCTGTAGCCGAAAACATCTTGAATGCCCTGGGTATTGATCTGGAACAGCGCCTCACACGTTTGGGTGACCGTGCGCTGACTGAATTGCTCACTTCTCCACCGCAGGGATTGCGGCACGAGGTAACGTCTGGTGGACGCTTGTTCGAGATCATCGCTCGGCCTATTGCGAACGAGACTGAGCCGGAGTATTGGGTCTTGGTCATCCATGAGGCGACGCAAGAACGCACGGTGCGCCAGCTCCTCGAGCGTCAGGAACGACTGGCGAGCGTCGGGCAACTGGCAGCCGGCATTGCCCACGACTTCAATAACATTCTCGCGAGCATTGTGCTCTACAGCCAGATGTCGCTGCGGATGATTGGGTTGTCTCCCCAATTACATGAGCGTCTGCTCGTCATCGTCGAGCAGGCGCATCGCGCTGCCGATCTGATCAACCAAATCCTCGATTTCGGTCGCCGGGCGGTCCTGGATCGGCAGCCCGTCGATCTGGTGACCTTGCTTACCCAGCAAGTTCGATTGTGGGAGCGGACGCTGCCGGAGACGATTCGGATTAAATTAACCTACGGCACGGACACTTATCTCGTCAACGCCGACCGGACGCGGATGCAGCAGATGTTCATGAACCTGGTGTTCAATGCGCGCGACGCTATGCCGGATGGGGGTGAGTTGCACATCGATCTGGTGCGGGTGTACGTCGTCGAGGCGGAGCCGCCCGGCGAGTGGGTGCGCGCGGATGTAGTGGATACCGGAACCGGCATTTCCGATGACGTTTTACCGCACATCTACGATCCATTTTTCACGAGCAAAGAGCCGGGCAAGGGCAGCGGCTTGGGATTGGCGCAAGTTTATGGGATCGTCGTTTCACACGATGGGTGGATCGACGTAAAAACCCAAATTGGCGTAGGAACAACCTTCTCTGTCTTTTTACCTGCATTGGATGTCTCAGAGGTTCCGTCGCCGGCATCCCCATCTGCCGCATTGTTTATGGGACACGGCGAAACGATCCTGGTGGTAGAAGATAGTCCGGCGACCCGTACGGCTATTGTTGCCGCGCTAGAGCTGTTGCAGTATCGCACGTTGGAAGCCGCAAATGGGAAAGAGGCGCTACAAATCGTCGCGGCGCATCCCGCTGACATCGCGTTGGTACTGAGTGATCTGGTGATGCCGGAGATGGGAGGAATGGCATTGGCTACGACCTTGCGCCAGCGCGCTCCGCACGTACGCATCGTGGTGATGAGCGGGCATCCCTTGGAGACGGAGGTGGATGCTCTGCGCGAGGCCGGTGTCGTCGCCTGGGTACAGAAGCCGCCGGACCTGCATGAACTGGCCGAGGCGCTGGCGCGGGCCCTTTCGAATCCACCTGCCGTTTGACAATCCCCTCAGTTATGGTATTATCCCGCACGTGAACGGGGCGTAGCCCAGCTTGGCTAGGGCGCTACAATGGGGTTGTAGAGGTCGACGGTTCAAATCCGTCCGCCCCGACTGACGATAGAGAAATGGCCGGCTTGTCCAACAAGCCGGCCATTTTTGTTTGGAGAGCTACCAGGCTATGCTTTCGCTCGTCAGTTGAGCGCGTCTTTGTGTGGGCAGGCTTCGATGCACGCGCCGCAGACGAAACAGTCGGCTTCCGCTGTGTCCAGGGCGCGTTCCAACAGGGAGGGCAGGGTCTGCTTTTTGTCAATTAGTGTTCCTTGGTATATACTCATACTATAAGCTGAACTCTGGCTCTCCACTTGATAATATTAATGTTGGTGTATCGCGGGAGGGGCAATGAAGGGATTGCATCCAGGAATTGGACGGCATTGGGTGCGGGCAATTGCCGGTCTGGCGCTGACTGTTTGCCTGACGATGCTCAGCGTGCCCACGGCGCTGGCGCAGCAAGGCCCTGACATCAAATTTGACTTAATCTCCGTAGAGCAGGGACTTTCCAGCGCGCTTGTGATGAGCATCGCGCAGGATCAGCAGGGGTTTATGTGGTTTGGCACGCAAGATGGGTTGGATAAATTCGACGGTTACGACTTTACCGTGTACAAACACAACCCCGATGATCCTTACAGCTTGAGTAACAACTTCATCCTGGCTCTCTACGTCGATAAATCTGGCGTGCTCTGGACTGGCACGTGGGGTGGACTGAATCGTTTCGATGCGGCGATGGAGCGTTTCAGCGCCTATCGCCACGATCCCGCCGATACAACCAGTTTGGGAGATGACAAGGTGCAGGTCATCCTTGAAGATGCCTCCGGCGCGCTCTGGGTGGGGACGGAAAACGGTGGCCTCAATCGCCTGGACCGGGAAACGGAACGCTTCACGCGCTATGTCAATGACCCGAGCAATTCGCACAGTTTGAGTCATAACTACGTGAGCGCCCTTTATGAGGATCGTGCAGGGACGCTGTGGGTGGGGACTTATGGCGGTGGGTTGGACAAATTCGACCGTGAAACGGGTCAGTTTGCGCACTATCGTTACGCCCAAAACGATCCATATAGCCTGGGCGACAATACCGTGACGGCCATTTACGAGGACACTACGGGTGCATTTTGGGTTGGTACGAAAGATGGCGGCCTCAACCAGATGGACCGCGAAACGGGGCGTTTTACACGGCATCGTTATGACCCCGGTGATCTCCATAGTCTGAGCCACGATCACGTCAAGATGGTGCTGGAGGATCGGCAGGGCGTGTTGTGGATCATCACGTATGGTGGCGGGCTAAATCAGTTGGATCGCGAAAGCACGGCAGTCAGCGGGAAAGCACAATTCGTACATCATCGACATGCTGCCACTATGCCCCATGCTCTGAGCAGCGATATGGTCTGGTCGAGTTATGAAGATCAATCCGGCATACTTTGGTTTGGCGCTGCAGACGGGTTGAATATCTACGACCGTGAAAAGCATAAATTCGCCCATTATCGGTACAATCCTGACGATCCTTTGGGTCTGGGGAGCAACTTGGTGTGGTCGATCATCGAAGATCCCGCCGGGATGATATGGCTGGGCACGCTCGGCGGCATCAACCGTTTTGACCGCGAAACCGGTCAGTTCACCCACTACCGGCACGACCCGACGGATCCGTTTAGTCTGAGCGAAGACACCGCCAGGATTCTGTATATGGATCGGGCCGGAATCCTCTGGGTAGGCACGGAAAACAGCGGTTTGGATCGCTTCGATCCGACCACTGAGCAATTCACCCACTATCCCGCCGACCCCGACAATCCAGACAGTCTGGCGCACAACAGCGTCTGGGCGATCTACGAGGATCGCCTGGGCGAATTGTGGGTAGGGACGTTTGGCGGCGGGCTGCATCGCTTTGACCGCGAGAGCAAGCGTTTCACTCGTTATCAAAACAACCCCCAGGACCCTGCCAGCCTGGCCGACAACAATGTGACGATTATCTACGAGGATGCTGCCGGCGTGTTGTGGGTGGGCGTTACCAGTGGGCTGGAAGCCTTCGACCGCGAGACGCAGCAATTCCGCCATTACCGTTCCAACCCGGATGACCCCACCAGCTTGAGCAACCCCACCGTCGCGTCGTTGTACGAAGATAGCATGGGCGCGCTGTGGGTGGGCACATTGGGCGGGTTGAACAAACTGGATCGCGCCACGGGCACGTTCATCCAATACCGCGAGAAAGACGGTCTGCGCAATGCCGCTGTGATGGGCATCCTCGAGGATGACGCCTTTGCTGCGCAAGGGATCTCCGCTGGACAAGGTGGGCCAAATCTCTGGCTGAGCACATTGGATGGGTTGTACAAGTTCAATCCTCAAACCTCGATTTTCACGGAATACGATGTGGGCGACGGTTTACAAGATGTGCAATTCAGCATCTCCTCGTTCACCAAGAGTCGAGATGGCGCGTTTTTCTTTGGCGGCAAGGGTGGCTTCAACGTGTTCTATCCTGAGCAGATCACGACGAATTCTTACATTCCGCCGGTGGTTCTGACAGATTTCCAATTGTTCAACAAACCCGTTTCCGTTGGCCCGGAGTCACCGCTGCCCAAAGCCATTTCCCTGTTGGATGAACTGAACCTGACCTACAAAGATTCCGTTTTTTCCTTCGCGTTCGCCGCGTTAAGCTATTCGACGCCGGAACGTAATCAGTACGCCTACATGCTTGAAGGATTTGATGAAGACTGGAACTATACCACCGCTAAACGACGCTTTGCCACCTATACCAACCTCGATGGTGGCGAGTACACCTTCCGCGTCAAAGCCTCCAACAGCGACGGCGTCTGGAACGAAGAAGGTACGGCGCTCAAGATCATCATCACCCCGCCGATCTGGAAGACCTGGTGGTTCCAAACCCTGGCGGGATTGGTTGTCGCGGGTGTGGTCGTCGGCGGGTTTCTGGCACGCGTAAAACTGCTGGAGCAGCAGCGTGAACGCCTCGAAATTCAGGTGGCGGAGCGGACGCGCGAGCTACAGCAGGCCAAAGAGCAAGCGGATGAAGCACGAAGTGCGGCTGAAGTCGCCAATCAGGCCAAGAGCGAGTTCCTTTCCAACATGAGCCACGAACTGCGCACCCCGCTCAACGGTATCCTGGGCTACGTCCAGATTTTCCAGCGTGACCGGGACCTCAGCACGAGGCAGTTGGATGGCCTGAACGTGATCCGCCAGAGCGGTGAACACCTGCTGACGCTGATCAACGACATCCTTGACCTGGCAAAGATCGAGGCCGGGAAAATGGAATTGTATCCCAGCGACTTTCACTTCTCCGGTTTTCTGGAAGGGATCGCCGGTATTATCGCCGCGCGCGCCGAGCAGAAGAGCCTCCTCTTTACCTACACGCCGCTGGGGGATTTGCCCATTGAGGTGTGCGCCGACGAGACGCGCCTGCGCCAGGTGTTGCTCAACCTGCTCGGTAACGCCGTCAAATTCACCACAGCCGGTCAGGTCACGTTCCGGGTGCGGTCACTTGCGCCGCCTGCGCCGGGCCGGGCGCGCGTGCGTTTCGAGGTCGCCGATACCGGCCCCGGCATGACGCCTGACCAGCTCGCCCGGTTGTTCCAGCCGTTCGAGCAGGTTGGGGCGGGGGCGCAGCAGATAGAAGGAACGGGCCTGGGGCTGGCGATCAGTCGCACACTGGTGCGTGCGATGGGCAGTGAATTGTACGTCGAAAGCGAGCCTGGATACGGAAGCACTTTCTGGTTCGAGGTGGATCTGACGGTAGGGGCGTCCGCTGTTAGCGCTCCGGCTACAACCCCTGCGACCGCCATTTATGGTTACACTACGACCGGTAATTACCCGCTCAAGGTGCTGGTGGCAGACGATAAGGCCTATAACAGACTGGTCCTTGTCGCGTTGCTTGAGCCGCTCGGTTTCGTGGTGATGGAAGCTGAGGATGGGCAGCAGGCCGTTGAAAGGGCGCGGGCTGTGCAGCCTGACCTGATCATGATGGATTTGGTGATGCCGGTGATGACCGGTGTCGATGCTGTGCGAGCCATCCGCAGTATCCCGGCGTTGCAAAACGCGGTTATCTTCGCCACCTCCGCCAGCGTCTTCGAAAAAGACCGCCAGTCCAGTGTTATCGCCGGATGCGACGCCTTTATCCCCAAACCAATCCATGTGCCAGAGCTTTTTGCATTGATCGCCGAGCATTGTCAGGTGACGTGGAGCTATCAAGCGCCACCGTTACTCGACGCGGGCGTGCCAGACGATACCCTAGAGGCTTTGGTGATGCCGCCAGGGGCGGTGCTGGACGAACTGCGCGCGCTGCTCCAGCGTGGTAATATGCACGCGATTCGCCAGTGCGCCAGTGCAATCGGCCAAGAGAATGCTCGCTATCAGCCATTTGCGGTGCAACTCGAACGGCTTGCCAGAGATTTCGAGGAAGACAAAATTCGCGCATTTTTGACTCAAGCCTCAGGAGGTGATCTATGAGCGATCCTCAGGACCGTAATCGCACGTCCACAGTCCCGACACAGACTGTGCTCATCATTGATGACAATGCCAACAGCTTATCGGCGTTAAGCGATTATCTGATGGAGTATGAGCTTGAGGTTTTGGTCGCGCGCAATGGCGAACAGGGCATCGCCCGCGCACAGCTTGTGCGTCCGGCTTTGATCCTGCTGGATGTGGTGATGCCGGGGATCGACGGGTTTGAAACCTGCCGCCGTCTCAAGGCTGATCCCACGACGCAGGCCATCCCTATCATTTTTATGACCGCGCTGGCCGATACGGAACACAAGGTGAAGGGGCTGCAATTGGGAGCCGTGGACTATGTCGCCAAACCGCTGCAAAGGGAAGAAGTGCTGGCGCGCGTGCTCACGCATTTGCGGCTGCACGCGTTAACAGAGCGTTTGGAGCAGACCGTGCAGGCGCGCACCGCCGAACTGGTGGAAATCAACCGGCAGTTGCAAGCGGAGATCGCCGAGCGTGAGCGGATCGGGGCGGAACTGCGAGATAGCGAGGCGAAGTATCGGCATTTGGTGGAATACGCGAATGACGGTATCGCCATTGTGCAGGAGGGCTGCGTCGCGTACAGCAACCGCTACCTGGTCGAGCTTTCTGGATATCCTCTTGAAGAGGCGATAGGCCGCCCTTTTAGTGATTTTGTCGCAACCAGCGAACTTCCCAAACTGAGCGACTATTATCATCGGCGTATGGCTGGCGAGACCCTTCCTCAAATCTACGAATCGTTCTTGCGCTGCCGCGACGGTTCCCAGGTGGAGATCGAGTTGAACGTCAGCCTGACGACCTATGCCGGAAGACCGGCAGAGCAGGTCATTGTCCGCGATATCACCGCGCGCAAACGAGCCGAGGCCGAGCGCGAGCGTCTACTGGCGCAAATTCAGCAGCAGGACCGGCTTGCTGCCGTCGGGCAACTGGCGGCCGGGATTGTACATGACTTCAACAACATCATGGCGACGATTACGCTGTATGCGCAAGTGACAGCGCGCACCCCCGAACTCCCCGAGCGCACCCGTGAGCGAATGTTGATTGTTAACCAGCAAGCTCAACATGCGACGAACCTGATTCGCCAAATCCTGGATTTCAGTCGCAAGGCCGAGATCGAACCCAGTCCGTTGGAGCTGTTGGCCTTCTTGCAAGAGCAGGTTCAATTGTTCAGGCGCACCTTGCCGGAGAACATCACCATCACATTTGATAGTGAACCGGGTGCGTACTGGGTCAACGCTGATTCTACAAGCATACAGCAGATGATGCTGAATCTGGTTGTCAATGCGCGCGACGCGATGCCTGAGGGCGGCGCATTGCAATTACATCTGGCGCATTATCATATTGAGGATGGCGAGACTCCGCCCAGTCCACAACTGGCTGCAGGCGATTGGATACAAGTCTCCGTCACTGATTCTGGGATGGGTATACCTGAGGAAGTGCGCGCACATCTGTTCGAGCCGTTTTTCACCACTAAGCCACTTGGAAAGGGAACCGGTTTGGGCCTAGCGCAGGTGCGCGGTATCATCACCGCTCACCACGGCGAAATCACCGTCACCTCAGAAGTTGAACGTGGTGCAACGTTTACGTTTTATCTGCCGGCGCTGATTGCTTCGATGGAAGCATTCGCACTGGCGCCTGAGTTGGCTTCCCCTCAGGGGAACGGCGCGCTGATTCTGGTTGTCGAGGACGATACTGCGGCGCGCGCGGCATTGGTCGAAACCCTGAAGTTTTTGAACTACCGTACGCTCGAAGCGGTCAATGGTGAGGAAGCTCTAGCCGTTTTGACGCAGTACGGCGCAGATGTCGCTTTGATCCTGACCGACGTTGTGATGCCCTCGATGGGTGGCATGGCTCTCGTGCAGGTGCTCCGTGAGCGTCAGTGGGATAAGCCCGTGTTGTTAGTGACCGGGCATGCATCGTATGATTTAGCGACCCTACAGCACACATTTCCGGTGGATTGGATATCCAAGCCACCTACCGTGGACACGTTAGCCGCGAAAGTCGCTCGGTTGCTCGGTAGCTAAACCCTCCCATTTCTGGACTATTCGACTATCTGACTTTGGATTTTAGACTAACAAGGAGATTAAAATGGACATTTATCGCGTCAAACCAGGAATGCAAGTAGATTTGAGTAAATGGGACCCCGATGACAAGGCCATGTTCGACAAGGGCAAGTCCGAGGGCAAGAAGGCGATGGATAAGCTCAACCGGCAGTTGGAGGCGCTACAGGAACTGCTCTATGCCGAGGGTAAGCGCAAGCTCCTCATCGTGCTGCAAGCGATGGACACCGGCGGCAAGGATGGCGTCATTCGTTGGGTCTTCGACCGCGTCAACCCGCAGGGGGTGAAGGTGGCGAGTTTCAAAACGCCCACGTCAGAGGAGTTGTCCCACGATTACCTGTGGCGCATCCACAAGCACACACCGGGTAGGGGCGAGATGGTGATTTTCAACCGCAGCCACTACGAGGACGTGCTGGTGGTGCGTGTGCGCAACCTCGTCCCGCCGGCGGTGTGGGGCCGCCGTTACGCGCACATCAATGACTTCGAGCGCATGTTGGCGGAAGAGGGCACGACGATCCTCAAGTTTTTCCTCCACATCAGCAAGGACGAGCAGAAAGCGCGCCTGCAAGCCCGGCTGGACGAGCCGGAGAAGCGCTGGAAGTTCAACGTCGGCGATCTGGGTGAACGTGCGTTGTGGGACGACTACATGCGCGCTTACGAAACCGTCCTCAGCGAGACCAGCACCGAGTGGGCGCCGTGGTACATCGTCCCCGCCAACCGCAAATGGTACCGTAACCTCGTCATCAGCGACGTGCTCGTGGAGACGCTGGAAGGCTTCGATATGCAGTACCCCAAGCCACAAGAAAACCTTGATGAGGTGGTCATCGAGTAGGTTGGAAAAGTCATCTTGTGAGTAGAGCCGCAGAAACGCAGCGATTTGTCCTGAGCGCCAATACGGCGTCCTCGGAGCAGCTCTGTCCCACGATGGCTGTCGCCCCTGATGGGCAAATCATGGACGAGGTCGTTTCGAGAGAATCGGAAGTGTTGCGCGTCGAATTGGATTTGACACGGGTGTCCAATTGGTATCTCGATCAGAGTCGGGCTGGACGCGCCGCGAACTTTTCCGGCCCCAACGGCATGTAACAGTTAGAACAAGAGGAGTGGCCGTGTGTCTGTGCTTGCGATAGGGATGCCCCGACCACATGTGGGTCTCTCGCTCTGGGCGACTTTAGTGCGGTGCGTCGCGCGCTGGCTCTTCGCACTGACTGGCGACAGCCGCGCAGCACAGGTCGGCGGTGTCCCTACGGTCGATCTCGTCACGCGGTTCCAGCGCGGGCAGCCGCGCGCGTTCGAGGCGCTCTATGATCGCTACAAGGACTACGTCTACCGCGTGGCTTTCTTCGTCAGCCGCAACCGCGAGGAAGCGGAGGACGCAGTGCAGGAAACCTTCCTCGATGTGCTCAAGGCGTTGCCCAACTACGATGTCAACGGCCCGGCGCGCTTCGAGACGTGGCTTTACCGCGTGACGCTCAACCGTGCGCGGATGCGGATGCGGCGCAAGCAGCCGTCCTCCGCCGAATGGGATGATGTGGAAGAGCAACTGGAGCGCCTGCCGTCGCCCTCGTCCGAGCGCCCAGAGGCGGTTTTCCTGGACGGGGAGCGGGCCAGCAGCCTGTGGCGCGCCGTCGATCAGTTGCCGGAGGAACATCGCGTCGTCGTGATGTTGCGTTACCAGCAGGATCTGGCCTACAACGAAATCGCCGACGTGCTCGGCGTGCGGGAGGGTACGGTGAAATCGCGGTTGTTCAATGCGCACCGCAAGTTGCAACAACTATTGGCGGTCTGAGGATTTTCCGGTGAACGAGAATCATGTCGAAGATGAGCTAATCGCCTATCTCGATGGCGAATTGAACGCGACGGAGCGCGCGCGGGTGGAGGCGCATCTGGCGCGTTGCTCGGCGTGCGCGGCAGCGTTGGATGAATTGCGCGTTTTGTCGCGCGACCTGGATGCGACGTTCGGTGTCGCGATGTCGCCCGTCCGTCTCTCCTACGCCGCCGCCAGTCACATCCGCGACGTGCTGCGCGCACGCTTGGAGCGCCCTCGCTGGCAGTGGGCCTTCTGGCAGCGCCGCGGCGTCCTCGCGCAAGCCGTGATGGCGCTGTTGCTCATCGTCTTCTCGTTCAACGCCTATCAGGTCTTTAACCTTCCCACCGCACCTGCGCCTCAGGAGACGCTCGTACTCGGCCAGGATCGCTTTGCGCCGGGCACGGAAGCCGCGCTGCGCGTCATTGTGCGCTCGATGGGCGCTGCGCCCGTCGCCGGAGCGGAGATCGCCGTGCGGTTGGCCTCTCAGCTTGTCTACGAAGGCGCTACTGATGCAAGTGGCAGCGCTGACGTGTCTTTCACCGTGCCCGATGACCTATCGGGCGCGGCAGACCTCATCGTCGAGACCCGATCCGCTGCCGGAGAAAGCCGCGTCGTCCGCCCGATCCGCATCGAACGGGCTTACAAAATCTACCTCGCGGGCGACAAACCTGCCTATCGCCCCGGCCAAACTTTGCACGCGCGCGCGCTGGTTCTGGACGCCGTGGATTTCAAGCCTGTGACAGGGCAGAGGCTCGCTTTCGAATTGTTGGATGCGAAGGGCAAACGCCTTGCGAGCATCACCGTTGACCTCTCCGAGTTCGGCGTTGGCGCGTGGAACTTCGATTTGCCCTCTTCAACTCCGTTGGGGATTTACGTGTTGCGCGCCAGGGTGCGGGACACTGTTTCCGAGCGCGCGATCACCGTGGACACCTATGATCTTCCCGCGTTCGACGTGACGTTGGAGGCGGCGCGTGCGTTCTACGCGCCCGGCGAGACGGTGCAGGGGACAGTGGAAGCGACGTACTTCTTCGGCAAACCGGTGGCAGGCGGGCAGGTGGAGCTGCGGAGTGCGGATGGCGTCCTCGCTTCCGGCGAGACCGACGCGCAAGGCCGCTTCGACTTCAGCTTCTCGCTGCCTGTCGATGTTCCGGTCGCCGCGAGTATGCTCTTTGAACTGGACGCCAAAGTTGTGGATGCGGCCGGGCAGCGCGCCGGACTACGTCACCAGATTCCCGTCGCGCCGCAGCCGATCCTCATCAAGGCGATCCCCGAAAGCGGCCTGCTCAAACCCGGCGTCGAAAATACCGTCTTCGTGATGACGGCCTATCCTGATGGCGTACCTGCGGAGACCACGATGACCGTCACCATCGACGGGCGCGACTACAGCGCCGTCACCTCCTACGGCCTGGCTGAACTGCGCTTCACGCCGGCGGCGGAAACCATCACGCTGGATATCGTCGCGCGGGACGCCGACGGCGCAGAAGGACGCGAGATTGTCACCTTGCGCGCCGATATGGCAGCGAGTGTCCTGCTCCTGCGGGCTGAGCGCGCCGCGTACACCGTGGGCGACACGCTGCGCCTCGAAGCGCTGCTCACGGGTGACGTGCAGACCGTCTACCTCGACGTGATCCACGCCCGGCAGACGGTGGCTGTGCTCACCGCGCCGGTCGTCGATGGGCGGGCGACCTTCGCGCTCGACCTGGATAACACGCATGTGGGCGCGCTGGAGTTGCGGGCGTACACCCTCTCGCCGGAAGGCGCGCTCACGACAGATACGCGTCTCGTCGTGGTGGATGCGCCGGATCGGGTCGCCGTAGACGTCACTGCCGACCACGACCGTTACTATCCAGGGGAGACGGCGCAAGTCCGCATTCAAACTAACCTCCAGACGGAAGGCCGCGCCGCGCCGGTACAGACCGCGTTGGGCGTCGCTGTCGTGGACGCCTCGGTCTTTGCACTGGATACGCTGCCGCCGGGATTTGCCCGCGCCTACTTCCTGCTGGAACAATCGATGCTCGAACGGCGCGACGAAACAGGGCTGGACGTCCCTGCGCTGTTGGCCGCCGAGGCCGAAGTCCGCGCTGCGCAGGATGTAGCGGCGCAAGCGGCGTGGGCGGGTGCGCCGGTCGCCGATTTCTCACTGCGCGCCGCCGTTACGACGGCGCCGGTTGACGAAGCCGCGCGCGCCCGGCAGGCGCTCGTCAGCCGCCTGTCGGCGGTATTGGCGGCGCTGCCCTTGCTGGTGAGCCTCGTCGTCGCGCGCGGGTTGGCGCCGGTGGGTGTGCTAGGACGCGCCTTGCGCCGCCTGGGGTGGGGGCTGTTGGGCGCGGTCATCCTCGCGCCGCTGGCGATTGGGGGTGTCGTACTGGCGCTCCTGCTCCCAGCGTTTGCCGGCGTAATCCTTGTGGCGTTGTTGAGTTTCATACTCGTGTTGTTGACTGTTGTGCTGGTTCACGGCTGGCGACGGCGCGACGTTCGATTGCAGCTCGTCGCCGGGCTGCTGGCGCTTTACCTGCTACTCGGTGGTGTCCTCGTGACGTTGGCTGCGCAAGACAACGCTCCAACAGGCTGGCTGCTCGTCCTTCTCGTGGCGACTTTCCTGTTACTGGTAGGCGCGCTGGCGCTTTTGGGGCAGGGGTTGGTCCTCGAAGGGCGGCGCGCGGTGGGGTGGGTGACGACGGCCCTGGCAATCCTGCTCATCTTCCTGGCGGTGACGTTGCCTGCCGTCCCTGCACTCACCTCCGGTTTGACGCGCGCGTTGGGCAATCCACTGCTCTACGCCGGGCCACTGGCGTGGATGTCGGGGTGTAGTATGCCGACACCCCAGGTCATTGTGAAAACTGTCGAGGTGGAGAAGGTTGTTGAGAAAACGGGCGAGCCCGAGAAACCGGTCGAAGTAGAAAAAACTGTTGATATACCCGCTACCCCTTCTCCAGCGGCGACGGCAGTACCGGAGATCACGCAGCCAATTCCGGCGGAACCCTATCCGCTGCGGCACATTTTCCCGGAGACGCTCTACTGGGCGCCCGAAGCGCTGACCGGCGCTGATGGCGCACTGGCATTCGATCTGCCATTGGCTGACACGATCACGACGTGGAAGCTGACGGCGCTGGCCTCCACTCGTGACGGTGACCTGGGGGCGGCAACCTACGATTTGGTGGTGTTCCAAGACTTTTTCGTCGAGTTAGCCTTTACGGATGAAATTCGTGTGGGCGAGCCGCTGACGATCACGGTGACGATCTACAACTTCTTACCTGAAGCACAGAACGTTATTGTGCAGCCGTCGCCGGATGCCTGGTACTCGCTGCTTTCCGAAGCAGATACGGTGGTGCTACCGGCGGATGGTGTGATGAGCGCCCAAATCGTTATCCGCCCGGAGGAGCGCGGCGCGTTCCTCTTCCGCGTGAACGCCGAGGGCGCGCAGATGGGCGACGCGGTGGCGATTGAGGTGACAGTCCCGTAGGCTCAACGGATTGAACGGATTAAACGGAATACAGGCGCGGATCTGTTCGCGCCTGTATTTATTTGTGTGAACTTTTTCCTCCTGAACTGCATGGAACTGTATAAGTGAGGCGCTCTCAATGAGGGCCACCCTCAAAAACAGTCCCAGTTCAGATAGGAGAAAAATCATGAAACACAGTCTTTGGCTCTCGTTGATTGTACTTTCTGTGGTGTTATTCTCTGCTTGTTCGACCCCTACGCCTGTAGTCGAGAAGGTCGTCGAGAAAACCGTCGAGGTTGAGAAAGCGGTGGAAATGCCTGTTGAAATCGCTGCTACGCAGGTGCCAATGGTGATGCCGACGCCGTTACCAACCCTATCCGGCGGAAATGCGTTACCCGCCGTCGCTGCGCCCCGTACGAATCGCCTGATCGTCAAGAACGCCGATTTGCAGTTGACGGTGGAACACACCGACGTCGCTATCGACCGCTTGACGCAGATCGTCGGCGACGTCGGTGGGTACATCATCAGCTCGCGGGTGTGGTACGAGCCGTGGCTGGATGTGGAGTACAAGTACGCCAGCATCACGCTGGGGGTGCCGGTGGACCAGTTCGAGACGGCGATGCGGCGGCTGCGCGACATCGCGCTTTCGGTGGTCGATGAGCGTGCAAGTGGTCAGGACGTGACGGATGAGTACGTCGATTTGAAATCGCGTTTGAACAATCTCGAAGCGACGCGGGATCGCATCCGCACCTTCCTGGATCAGGCGCAGAGCGTCGAAGAGGCGCTAAAGGTCAATGAAGAACTCAAGGCCGTCGAGGCTGAAATGGAAACCGTTCAGGGGCGCATGAATTACCTGTTCGATCGATCGTCCTACTCGACGATCACCGTGCAACTCTCGCCTGATCTGCCCGATCCCCCTGTCGCCCCGAGCCCCACACCGACGCCCACAGCAACCCCAACGCCAGCCCCTGAGCCTTGGAGCGCGGGCCGTGTCGCCGAAAATGCGGGCAATACATTTACTGCGATCTTGCGCGTTTTGGTGGAGTTGGCGATCTGGATCGGCATCGTTGTGGTGCCGTTCACGCTCCCACCCATCGCGCTTTTTCTGGCAGTTCAGCGTTTTTTGCGACGGAAGAATTCATAAGGCTTGTTCGCGATTTCGCGTAGTGAGACCCACCCGATCCTTTATATCTTTCATATACATTGAAGATGAGCTATGCCCGCTAACGGTGGCATGGCTCATCTTTTTTTCATGTCATTGTTATGTTATAATTGTGTTATAATAAGTGTGTCCAATAATAACTGGGTGGGCAAGGGGATTCGTTTTGAGTGATGTCAGCGCAATGGAGGCCGTGGGACAGCACCCTGTTCTCCGACGTGCCTCTGAATTTACTGTCGAAGAGTTGACAAACGCCTATAACCAGACGCGTGTGGATTACATCGTGCCCATGCCGATGAACGCGCGGCGTCTGAACGAGTACATTCACAATTACGACGTCGATATGGAGCGCTCTGCCGTGGCAACGTCAGATGGGCATATTCTGGGTATCTCGATGCTTGGCGTGCGTCCGGGACGCTGCTGGTGTACGCGCCTGGGCGTGTTGCCGGTCAAACGGCGGCGCGGCACGGGCAAGTTGCTGATGGCCGATCATCTCCAGAAGGCGCGTGAATTGGGCGCTGAGTGCATGATCTTGGAAGTCATCAAGGACAACGTGCCAGCCTACAATTTGTTTGCACAGCTTGGTTTTCGAGAGACGCGCGTTTTGCTGGTTCTACGCCGTCCACCGGGTGAGTTGAAAGCGGATGTGGGCCGTTACAAGGCGACGTTTCTTGAACCGGATATGGTCCCTGAGTTGTTAGCGCAGCGCCGCAGCGCTCCTTCGTGGTTGGATGAGACGCCGTCGTTGCTCAATGCCGGCAGTCTAGGAGCATTGCGCGTCGAACTGGCGAACGGTGGGCGCGGCTGGGTGGTGTATCAGAGTTCGGTCTTTCAGTTGAGCCGCCTGGTTTTGCAAACAGAAGCGGGCGACCCACGTGAGGTCGCCCGCGCTTTGGTTCACGCGCTACATACCGAGTATACGATCCAGGATACCAACACGGAAAATTTGCCGGTCGATGATCCTCATCTGCCGGGCCTGTTGGATATGGGCTACATTGAATCGTTCCGCCGTATCGAAATGCGCCTTGACTTGTAAAGATGCAAGATGCAGGAAGCAAGAAATCCTGCCTCCTGCCTCCTGCTCTTTATTTACCAGCCGTTTTTGTGGACTTTCCCCGCGTCGTAGCGCTCTACGCGGCCTTTGTGCTCCGCCGGATGACCAACGGCAATGATGCACATCGCTTTGATGTCTTCCGGAACGCCAAAGAGGGCCGCCACACTTGCTGCGCGTTGCTCGTCGGGATAAACGCCCATCCACACCGTTCCTAATTCCAACGCGCGCGCGGCCAGCAGGATGTTCTGTGTCGCGGCGGCGCAGTCTTGTTGCCAGAATTTTGAGGCCGCGGGATCGCCGCACACGATGATCGCCAGCGGCGCTTCCGCGAGCATCTTGGAGTAGGGATGCACCTCCATAATCGCGTTCAGTTTTTCCCGCTTGTCCACGACGATGAAGTGCCACGGCTGGCGGTTGTTCGCCGAAGGTGCATTCATCCCCGCTTCAAGGATCGTCTTGACGTCATCCGCAGTCACCGGTTCGCTGGTATACCTGCGAATACTGCGTCGGGTAAAAATAACCTCTAATGCGTCCATGCTAAACCTCCTTAACGTTTGTATGAATAACCTCTGTAGTTGATACGTGATGCGTGATATGTGAGAATTCTTCACGCATCACGAAACGGTACTTCGACGACGGTTTCTGCGATTTCAGCTTCCAGTTCGGTGATACGCGCTTTTAGCGCCGGGATGATGTCCACCAGTGGAATCAACTCGCGGTCTTTCTGGTCGCGACGTTTGAGTTCGACGCTCTGCTGTTGCAGGCCGCGCGCCGCCACGGTGATGCGCAGCGGCAGTCCGATGAGGTCCGCATCGTTGAACTTGACGCCGGGGCTGCGGTCGCGGTCGTCAAAGAGTGCGTCGATGCCGGCGGCCTGTAGCTCGACGTAGAGCCGCTCGGCGACGGCGGTGGCTTCACTATCGGCAGGCCCCAACGTGAGTAGGTGTACCGGGTACGGCGCGACGGTGATCGGCCAGATCAGGCCGTAGTCGTCGTGATGCATCTCCGCGACGCACGCCAGCAACCGCCCGATGCCGATGCCGTACGATCCCATCACCACCGGCTTGAGTTCGCCATCTTGATCCAAGAAGCGCGCGCCCATCGCTTCAGTGTAGCGCGTGCCGAGTTTGAAGATGTTGCCCACTTCGACGCCACGTTCGGCGCGCAACGGCGCCCCGCAGACCGGGCAGGCGTCACCCTCTTGCGCCGCAGCGATGTCGGCGACGATGTCCGCGCTGTAATCGCGTTCGTAGTTGACGTTGCGCAGGTGATAGCCCACCTCGTTTGCCCCTGCGACCAGGTTGGGCGACACTGCCACAGCGTCATCCACAACGATGAGCGCCCCTTTCACCCCCAGCGGCGATCCATAGCCCGGCTCCGCCCCCACCGCGCGGATTTCCGCCTCGGTTGCCGGACGCAGCGCCTTCGCCTTAACCGCGTTCGCCAGCTTCGTCTCATTCACCTCCATATCGCCACGGATCACAGCGAAAATGAATTGTTCAGCGGGTTGTGCGTTGTGGGTTGCGGGTTGTGCGTCGTAGGATTCGCTGATTCTTTGATTCGCTGATTCTTTGATTCGCTGATTCGCCAGCTCCGCCATCATAAAGACGGCTTTTGCCGTTTTGGCAGCAGGAATGTCCAAAAAGGCGGCGAGGTCAGCGATGGTGGTGACGTTGGGGGTGGCGACTTTCTCGATGGGGCAGGGGGCTTCGGCTGCTGCGGGTGGCTTCTGGAAGCGGGCGACCTGACGATTGGCGGCGTACCCACAGCCTTCGCACAGCATCAGCGTATCCTCGCCGATGGGCGTGAGTGCCATGTACTCGTGCGCCAGCGTGCCGCCCATCATCCCTGTGTCCGATCCCACGGCGATAGCGTCCAGGCCGCAGCGGCGGAAAATGTTGAAGTACGCCTGGTAGTGCGCGCGATACTGCTTATCCAATCCATCGGTGTCGACGTCGAGGCTGTAGCTGTCCTTCATCGTGAATTCACGCACACGGATCAGCCCGGCGCGTGGGCGGGGATCGTCGCGCCACTTGGTCTGGATGTGGTAGATCAGGCGCGGCAGTTGGCTGTAGGTGCGAATCTCCTGGCGCACCAGATCGGCGACGACCTCCTCGTGCGTCATCGCCAGCACCATGTCGCGGTCTGCCTTATCCTTGAATCGCCCCATCTCCGAGCCGATCTGGTACCAGCGTCCGGTCTCCTTCCAGATGTCCGCCGGATTCACCACCGGCATGGTGATCTCCTGTCCGCCGATGGCATTCATCTCCTCGCGGATGATGTTCTCGATCTTCGTCATCGCGCGCCGCGCAAACGGCAGATAGCTGAAAATACCCGCTGCCAGTTGGCGGATGAAGCCCGCGCGCAGTAGCAGTTGATGGCTGGCGACCTGCGCCTCGGCGGGCGCGTCGCGCAACGTCTGTCCGAAAAGCTGTGTCATTCGCATAAGAAACCTCCAAGACAAGCTGTCAGCGCCCAGCTCTCAGCCGTCAGTTTTGTTGGATTTTCTGGCTAATCGCTGACGGCTGATGGCTGATCGCTATTCATAACCACCCGCGCACGCTGTAGACGACGATACCAATATACTCCTTGATAGCCTGAGTTGTCAAGGTGAGGTCCTGGCTGCTGGGCAGCAGGTTCATCAATTGGACGCTTAGTTTGGGCTGTGTGTAGTAATCCCACTCGGCCTGCGACACCCAGAAATCGGTGGGGGCGGGCGTCACCTCGATCTTCGGGTAGTCGAACGTGGCGTAGGCGCGCGGCATATGAATGGCCGACGTTACCAGGATGATCGTCTCGATGTCGTGCGCTTTCAGGATGTCCAGGCTGGCCTCGGCGTTCTCGTAGGTGTTCCACGAGCCGGTTTCGAGTAACAGTGCCGTCTCCGGGACGCCCATACGTTGGAGCAGACCGGCCATCACCTCGGCCTCAGAGATGCCTTGTGGCCCGCTCCACGCTGCTGCACCGCCGCTGACCACGACATAGGGTGCCGCATCGTGCTGGTACAGCCACGCGGCGTACAACAGCCGGTCGCCGGCCTCGTTGACTTCGGCGGTGGGGCGCGGATAGCCCGGTGTGCGCGTCGCCCCGCCCAAGACGACGATCGCATCCGCGCGCGGGATGGCGGCCACTTCGCCGGGCGGCGGGGCGTAACGCCATTCTAGCGAACGCGCCAGCGTCATCGCCACGATGCGGTTGCCGCCCAACCACAGCAGCGCCAGCGTGACCGCGATCAGGCGCGTTTGCCATTGCGGGTTTCGCCGGATGACAAGCGCCATCGCCAACAGGATACACGCCATGCCGAGCGGATAAACGAACAAGGGTAGGAGTTTGGACAGGTAAAAAAGCATAGTAATCAGTAATCAGCAATGAGAAACGAGTGGTCAGTAGGTGATGGTGAGGTGAGCGATGAGGGCGGCAAGGGCCGCGCCGATGACGGAGCTGATGAAGTTGACCCAATCGTTGTTGAGCCAGCGCCAGCCGCGCAGCAAGGTGTTTGGCGTGCCATCGGGATCGATGACTTTCTCCGTTTCCTTCTCGCGGTTCGTCGAGTAGTAGATAGCTTGCACCGTCGCGCCGAGCAGGCTGTCGAAGAGCGAACCGGCCAATCCCGCAAGCGCGGCGATGACCGGCAGCAGCGTGCAATTCGCCGGGTAGACGAGGCACGATAACGGATAGATCAACATGCGCGGATTACAGCGGATCAGGCTTTCCGCGTAGAGGAAGATCGCGCCCGCTATTCCGATAACGGCTCCGCCTGCCAGCGTCGCCAGCGTGCCTTGCAGCGAGATGCCGCCGGACGTCCCTACATCCACAGGCTTGCCGGTGGTGATGAGACGCGGCAGGCGCTTGCTGAGCACGCCCAGTTCGGTGGCCCAAGTGTCCGCGTTCACGGTCGCCATCGCACCGACGAAAGCGAACCACAGCAGGGGATTGCCCGTGAACCAATAAGCGATAGCGATCAGCGCGCCCGCCCCGCCGTTGGCCAGCGCCTGTGCCAGGTCGCGCCGCGTGCCTTTGGCGAATTTCTCGGCGAGGGTTTCTTTCGTCGACTCTTTGTACTTCGAGAGCAGGCTGGAGAGGATGAAGAACATGATCAGCAGCAGGCCCCACGACCACCCGCCCAGGCCAAAGATCGCCGTGCCCGTGAGGATCGCGCCGATCACACCGCTAACGGAGAGCGCCCCCCGCTTGTACGCCGCCCCCCCGATGGCGGCGCTGATGACAAATCCGAGGCCGAGTTGTAAGAAAGGTATTCGCATAGACGCTTGTTGCTCCTGTCGAAAAGAGTCTCAACGGATTTAGCGGATAAAACGGACAATCTATCCGTTGAGGTTGCTCATCCATTGCGCGTAGCCAAAAGAGTGCTCGGCGTCAAGGCTTGGGACGGCATCGCCACGCAACACGTGCCGGACAACGCTCGTGAACGTCGCGTGCAATGTCGCCTCTGGGCCGAACGTTTCGAATGCCAGGCTCCACCACGGCTCGTTGCGGATGATGAGTTCTGCCAGTTCGATGTGACATCCCTGTGGTATCATCTCCGCAGCAGCGATGACATCTCCGGCATCCGTAACCAGGTACCGGCGCAGGCGTCGCGCCTTGCGGACGGCAATCCAGGCTGCGTCACCCAATCCGCCGCCCAGGTCGTTGACGCCGAAACTCCACTTGCGCCAGCCTTCCACCAGGCCGTGGACGCGTTCGTGCAAGTGTTCAATGCCGTACTGTTCCGCGCGCTGTTTGATCTCGATCCGGCCCTCGCGCAATTTGATGCCGAGGTCATCGTCGTCTCCCAGCCGCAGGTAATAATCGATGCGCGTGGGCTGGGCCTCCGGTGCGCGTTCGCCGTAGTGATACCAGGCCAGCACATCCGGCGGGATAGGGCCGGGGTAGAACCAGCGCGTTTCGAGGGTGGGGAACATGACTGTGTCAGCCGCCTAGCAGCGCGTTGAGCACGAAGAGTACCAGACCGGTCAGCAACGGAACGCTGAGATTGTCGGTCCCGGCGGGCGAAAAAGCCTCTGCCGCCGTCGCTACGCCTGTCCCAATGACCGTGAGCAGCAACACACCCCAGAACGGCAGGGCGATGGAATTCGGACTGAGCGCCGATCCCGGCAACAAGGCCAGCACCAGCAGGATCACCACGAAGGTCGTCACGGCCATCGCGATGGAGCCTTCCCGGCTGCGTTTGTGCCCGAAGGTGGTGTAGATGTGCTGCCCATACTTCTGCCCGACGATACTGGCCATGCCGTCGCCCCAGGTCATCGCCATCACCGCCGCCGCCGCGATGGGCGCACGATCTAGCGCGCCGCCGGTTCGCCACAACAACGCGAACAGGATGGTGATCGAAATCGCGAAGTAGACCGTGCCCGGCGAGGAATCCACCGCATCCATTGCCTTGAAAATCTGGAAGCGGTAGAAGACGAAGTTGAGCACGATGAACGTCGCGAAGGGGATGATGCCGATGGTCCACGTGTCGAACAGCGCTAGAATTCCCCAAATCCACATCCCCGCGCCGATATGGATGATCTTGCGCGTGAACGCCTGCGGCCACTTGAGCCGCTTGCCGATGGCCTCGACGATGAACAGCAGCCCGAAGGCGTACAGATACGAAGCGATCAGTCCAATCACGTCATTTTTGGTCATAAGTATCTCCGTTTGCGAAAGATAATCGACGACGAGAAATGAGTAACAAGAACGAGAGTATTACTTTTCTTGGTGCGCTTTACTCTGCAGATGGAAGTGTGAACCAGAAGGCGCTGCCCTCGCCAACGGTGCTGATGACGCCCACCTCGCCGCGCAGTTTCTCGACAATGCGCCGCACGATAGAGAGTCCCAGGCCATGGCCTTCGACCCGCGTCTGGTCGAGTCGCTCGAATTGCGCGAATAATCTAGCTTGATCTTCTGGGGAGATACCCTGCCCGTTGTCGCGCACCCAGAAAGCGATTTTTGTTTGTGGATCTTCGATTTTCGATTTGAGATTTTCCATTTCGGATTGTGGCATACCGGCCAGAAGTGTAGGCTCCAAATCAACAATCGGCAATCGGCAATCTAAAATCGCATAGCCGAGTTCGATGTGCGGAAGGATGCCCGTCTGAGGATTGCCGCCATATTTCATCGCGTTGCTGAGGTAGTTTACCCAGACTTCTTCTACCCACGGTGCGTATCCTATGGCGATAGGCCATTCGGAAGGTATGTGAATGTCGGCCTGCAGGCGTGCCCGCAAGTCGGCGAGCCGGTTATGGGCTTCTTCCACGATATCTGCCATATCCAGAGGACGAGTTTTCACGTCTTCCAGCTTGCGCACGCTGGAAAGCAGCAGGAGCTCGTCGATGATGTTGGCCATCTTGTGGCTGCTTTGTTTGATACGTTGGAGATTGGTGAGCACCTGATCCTCTGGCATTCGCGTCAGGCGCGACTCGAGCAGGCCGCTGAATCCCACCAGCGCCGAAATGGGATTCTTCAGGTCGTGGGCGACGGTGTGGGCGAAGGCATCCAGTTCTGAGTTGCGCAGTTCGAGTTCCTGCGTATAGGCTTGCAATTGGGCGTTGGCTTCCAAAAGCTCGTGCGTACGCTGTGCAACTTTTTGTTCCAACGTGCAGTTGTATTCCTCTAGCCGGACGTTGGCTTCGGTCAATTGCGCCGTCGCCTGTTGTTCTGCCGCCAGCGTGTTGATTTGTAGCCGGTAGAAACGCGCCATCAGGACGATCGTAACGAGCAGGAACATCGCCAGCGCCGTCCCGGCCTCGATCCAAAATCCGGCACTTTGAGGACCGGTAGGTACAACAATCACTTGGTCCATCATACCTAGATGGACAAGGTAAGTGCAAACGGCGTAGGTGAGAAGACTAAAGACAGTGCAGATGATCCCAGCACGGATATTGACGAGAATACAGGCGATAACCGGCAGCCACAGAAGATAGAGCCGTCCACTGGCCACCATTCCGCCGCGCGCCAGTGCCATAATACCGACGAAATACCCCAGGATCAGCAGGCTCCAGCCGCGTACGCGCACATCCAGTTTGCGCCAGAGCGCCATCGTCACGATGATGGCGTAGCCGATTGGATAGGTGGATAGCCCCAAATCCCACCCACCGTAGCTCATCGCATTGATAATCGGGACAATCACGGCGGGTAGCGCAACCACCGCGAGCACGGTCAGGATCACGTTCAGGGCCTTGGTGCGCCAGGTGTAGAGAATAGCGTCGATCCCAGGCCCGATGTTGGTCTTGATGTTGTCGTCCATAACTAAAAGTTTACATACCTACAGGAATTATGCAAGCATGGTCACTTCTCTTATCGGTGAGAATCCTTGTCTTCTGATTGCTCAAAAGCATACTTATCCTTGACAGATTTGCGAGCAATCTTGACTTATAATCCGACCAAGGATTTCCTGCCGATGATGATACATCCAGCGAATCGCCTCCAACTCAGATCGAGCTTTTGCAGCGTCGCCTGTGTCGAAGAACCATCCCGCAAGCCCCAGAAGCACGCCCACCATTACGTAGTAGAGCGCCTGCTTTTCTTCTTGCAGCAGCGGGGTCTCCTTTTCGTATCCTTGGATGACAGCCGGAAAGAGACCGAACCATGCCGCTGTACGTTCTGGATCGGCGACATCTTGTTTGATCATATGGACAATGAAGTCGGCGAGATCGAACACCCTTGGTCCGAGGCTGAGGTGGTCGCAGTCGATAAAGCCGGACACCTGTTCGCCGTCCACAATGATGTTGCCATGATGGCAATCTCGGTGAATGAGCTGCATCGGCAAGTTTTCCATGGTCGCCCACATATCTGCCGCGATGTCGGCGATGATCGCATCGAAGGTCTCTCGTTCTGGCTGGGTGACGTTTCGCTGTATAACAGGGATTGAATGATCGAAGAGCATGTCAGGAAACACGGTCTTCCAGGTTCTGTGCTCAAGGTCTGCGGTAGGGAAAGCCGCCAAAGCCACATGCAGTTTTCCGATGGCAGCGCCACAGTTGTGGTTGAGCCTTTTCAATCCCTCGAAATCCAACTCGAGCCACTGGTTATGACTGGTCAAGTATGGGGATAGTGTGAAGAAATGGCCGTCTTTGGCGACAAGTAATTCGCCTTTCCGATTTGGAATAGGCAGGGCGACCGAGATGCCACAACGATCGAGGTGGCACAGCACCTCATACTCAAACGCAAACCGCGCTGCGACCTGGGGGTTATCCTTACCGATATTTTTGAGAATCACCGGCGCGCCAGCAACATGCTCAACATAGAACACATTGCCGAGATGAAGGTCCACGATGGCCTGGACCGGGCCGATATCCCACGCTGTTAGGATTTCCATATCGCCTGTTCCAGATCCGCGATGATGTCTTCCACCTTGAGAGTTTACTCGCCTCTATGAATTATGCAAGCTCATTATTTTTGCGCTCGAAGCTCCGTCGCGGACGATTATACGCCGGCCTTGTGCGAAAAAAGCAAGTTGTTATCTTTTGACTTTGACAAAAGTTAGTACATCGTAAATTAAGTTTCTTTAAACTTTTCGTTATTAGCGTGAACCTT
>DAIUDK010000001.1:0-134000 GCA_036845725.1 Chloroflexota bacterium | reverse complement strand
TCTCGATGATGGTGTGCAGTACGCGCCGGTCGAGGTCATCCAGCCCGCGCGCGTCGATTTCGAGCAGCGCCAACGCCTCGGCGGCAACCTCGCCGTCGACGACGCCATCGCCGCGTACCTGCGCGTAATCGCGCACGCGGCGCAACACGCGCAGCGCCACGCGCGGCGTTCCGCGACCCCGCCGCGCGATCTCGGCGCGGCCTGCGGGCTCCAGGGGTACGTTGAGCGCCCGCGCTGCATTCTCGACAATTTGCTCTAGCGCGGCTTCTTCGTAGAAATCCAGCCGGTAAGTCGCGCCGAAGCGCGTCCGCAGCGGCGCGGAGAGCAGCGCCAGCCGCGTCGTCGCGCCGATCACGGTGAAACGCGGCAGGCTCAGGCGCACCGTCCGCGCCCCCGGTCCCTGCCCGATGACCAAATCCAGCGCGAAATCCTCCATCGCCGGGTAGAGGATTTCCTCGACTACCTTCCCCAGGCGGTGAATCTCGTCGATGAAAAGCACTTCCTTCTCGTGCAGGTTGCTCAGGATCGCCGCCAGATCGCCCGCGCGCTCAATCGAAGGCCCGGCCGTGATGCGGATATTTGCGCCCATTTCGTTGGCGATGATGTGGGCCAGCGTCGTTTTCCCCAGACCGGGTGGGCCGTAGAATAACGCGTGCTCCATCGGCTCGTTGCGCCCTTTCGACGCTTCAATGAGGATGCGCAAATTCTCGCGCACGCGATCCTGGCCGATGAGGTCATCCAGCCGTTGCGGGCGCAGCGCCCGATCCAGTGCAACTTCTTCTGGTTCTACTTCTGGGGAGATCGTTCGTCGTTCGTCCATAAACTCGCTATCGTTCCTCGATTTTCACTTGTATCTTGCTTCTTGCTTCCTGCTATCATCTCATGTTTTGCCCAATACGCAACGGCGGGCTTCATCTGCGCATCGGTGTAAGTCGTAGTTGAGCAGCCATTGCATGATACTTTGCCACTTTGTTGACATACCTACCACAGCTCACCAAAACATATATCTCGCCTTGTTATGGTATCAGGTGGAAAACTTATCTGACCTAGATTACGCTCACCCAACCAAACAGAATAAGTTCCTCTTTCGAGATCGCCAATATCAAACTGAACACTTCCTGCACCGCCGCAGTCTTCCGTGCAAACGTAACTGCCACGTGGTTTTCCTTGAACAGCGTATGGATCAATCAACACAAACAGTGTGTTGAATTGAATCGCGAACCGTGTCGTATCAACCTTGATGTCGACAGTTTGCTGAATTGGTCTTGTGCAGCTACTAGAAAAGCAGCCTTTGGGATTGAAGTATCCTCGAACCTCTAGAGAGTTTTCAAACTCGTGAAAACAAATATAGCCCTCATTCTGGATGACGATAGCGTCGCCTGGCAATGGCGAAACAAAAGTGGTATTCGGGCTCGGGACACATCCTGTCAGAGCCACACAGACAAAGATTGCCCACCAAGCGCGCCTAAGGTTTGAAGAACACATAATACACCTCCCAAAAGAGTGGTGATAGCTGCCCAACATGCGTTTACGGTCCCAGCATCCCCGTTTGTCCCTCCACGGTGATGATGACCTGTTTGACGGTGCTGAATTGCAGCAGCGTCTGCTCGATCTGCTGGCGGATGCGCGACATCCGTGCCGCGTCGCCGGCATTGGCCAGCAGTTCCTTCGAGAAGTCCGCGCGCGCCACGCCATCGACGATCGTGAGGCCCATCACCCGCACGCGTTCGCCCCAGTCCGCGCCGCGATTCGCCGCCGTGAGCACTTCCGCGGGCAGCGGAATCGCCGTCTGGAAGCCTTCCAGGTTGTTGGGAACCGGTCCCCACAGCAGCGCCTCAAGCGAAGCCCGCCCGATTCCTTGCGTGCGCGGGACGCGAATCGGCTGCGGCGTGACCTGTTCGCTGCGCACCCAGTAGACGTTGACGCCGAGCGTATTGGCATCGCCGGGATGCAGGACGGTCAAAGGTTGCCGCGCCAGGAGTTGCCCTGCCAGGTCGTGGATGTAGAGCGTCGCACCTTGCGTGGCCGGATGTGGTGGGCGTGGATCGGCGACCCAGTCCATACTGATGACCGCCAGGCCACGTCCATCCTTTCCGGGCAAGAGCGTGACGACGTGGGCAAACTGCGTGCCGTCATCCCAGGTCAGTGTCACATTGACCTGCCCGCCCGGCTGCCCCACGCGTGCCAGCACGCGGGTGGGGATTGTCACCTGAGCCAGCGGCGCGGGCATTTCGATGTAGCCGCCGTTAGGAGAACCGGCCAGCGTTATTGCAACACTGGCTTTGGCAACGTCGCTGCCGTCTTTGGCGCTCACGTCCGCCACTTCGACGCGGCCCGCGCCCGGCACGCCGCCATACGCGACGCTGCCCTCAAAGGTCGCCGGACCGCCATACTCGCCCTGCGCCCAGATCGGCGCGATGCCGCACAGTTGCCCCCACGCGTCATATACGCGCACAACAAGCGTCGCCTCGAATGGCATAACTGCTGTGCGCCCGCGCACCGTCAGTGGATTGCCGACCGTCTCATTATTCTGCGGGTAGTCCAGGACAATGACCTGCGACACCGCCGCGCCGGGCTGCGGGGTGAAGGTGGGTTGCGGGACAAACGTTGGCGTTGGCGGAACCGCTGTCTCCGGCTCCACGATCACCGGAGATGGCAGTGCATCTGGCGTCGACGAAGCGAAGCCAGGTATCGGGGTCGGTGTCCGCCCGATGATGCCGCAGCCTGATAACAACGTCAAGCATATCAGGATACAGATCGCTCGCAACATTGCACGCATGGCTCTCCTCCTTGCAAACACTGGGTTCACATCGACAGAGGATTATTGGGTCCCCCTGCAAGAAGTATAGGGGGAAATCACCAATTCGACAAGTCACTTGCCGCTTGACCCGGTTAGGGTATGATAGAGGACTTGTGTAGAGCATTTGTTATTGTCAGGTAAGGCCGGCATTTCACTGACACATACTCTGCGAGGTAGGATCGAAGTCGATGCGACGGTTGCAATTTCATTTGAACTGTTGGGGTATAGGCACTAAAAAAAAGCCCTTTCCTGCCTGGGTTTGGACGATTTTGGGCGTCGTGGCTCTTTGCCTGGCTGCGATCCGTCCTTGGTTTCAGCTAGAAGGGGTCTGTTCGGACGATTTATACTTCCACCTTCTCCGCCTTGCCCAATTGGAATCGTTAGTTCGCCAAGGCGTCCTGTATAGCCGGTGGGCGCCAGATATGGCTTTGGGATATGGCTTTCCATTCTTCAATTTCTATGCTCCATTATCCTATTATCTGGCCTTGCCTCTCAGCCTCATTCTGCCCACGTTGAAAATCGTCCTGATTGCCGCTTTCGCGCTGGCGACGGTCGGTGCGGGACTGGGAGCCTACTTGCTCGCACGCGACTATTTCGCGCCGCGCAATGCTCTGGTGGCAGCGGTGGCTTATGCTTATGCCCCCTATCTGGCCTACGATGCCTATTTCCGTGGCAATCTGGCGGAGACGGCAGCCTGGGGACTTTTGCCGCTTGCATTGTGGGCGATGGGACGCCTGGTACAGCAGGGCAACCGACGTTACATGGTGGGGGTGGCTTTCACTTACGCGGCGATTCTTCTGACGCACAACGTTTTCGCCTTGATTTTCAGTCCGCTTCTGGCGGCCTATGGCTTGGCCTGCGCTATCGCCTTTACATCCCACGGCGGAGAACGCTATCGCCGTCTGGTTATGGCCGGGGGCGCTATATGCCTGGGATTGCTGTTGACTACTTTCTTCTGGCTTCCGGCTTTTGTGGAACGCGCCTATGTGCATAGTGACCGCTTGCTCGTTCCGCCGGTATTCGTCTATTGGAACAACTTCATCGAATTAGGCGAGCTGCTGGCGGCCCCCAGAACTGTGCATCCTGATTTGTTGAACCCCTCACCCCCACGGGCGCTTGGCATGATTCATGTTTTGTTAGGCCTCCCGGCGCTGCTGGGCCTGTATCGTTTCCGTGACCGTCGCCGTTTTGGTTGTCTGTTCTTCAGCATCGCGCTGCTCGGCTATGCCTGGTTGACCACGGCCAGCAGTCGTGTGGTGTGGGAACATGTACCTTTGCTGGAGTATGTCCAGTTTCCCTGGCGCTTGCTGGGGCCGGCAGCACTGTGCCTGGCGATGTTGATCGCTGCCACCGCTGAAGTCCTTTCACTAACCGCTACCGGTTCTCAGGGGCGACGTAGCGCTTTGATCGCCGGAGGCGCCATTGTCTTGCTGATCCTCGGCACGCTCTACTGGCGCGATCCACGCTACTGCCCTACGACCGACTTTGGCGACAGGGATGTCGTCACCGTGGCAAACAGCATCGCCCAATTCGAACAGGCTTCACATACGATTGGCACAACGGCTAAGGGGGAATATCTCCCACGCACGGTTCAGGCCATGCCGGAAGCGCCTGCCGAGTCGCCGCTGGCGCTCGAGGGTCTCCCCGCCGGGGCAACTTTTGCGGCAGAAAGGCGCCCCATCGGCGCGCATCTGTGGATCACGACGACGGAACCTTTCACCGCCACGTACAATGCCTTTGCTTACCCCGGTTGGCAGGTTGTGATTGATGGCGATCCTGTCCCCATCACACCGGAGCCGCATTATGGCCGGATTACTTTCGCGGTACCGACAGGTGTGCATACGATCATCGTCCGTTTTAATGAAACCCCGCTGCGGCGCTGGGCGAATGGCATCTCCCTATTCACGCTCGTCACGTTGCTGGGTCTCGCGCTCTATTTTTCCACCTCTAATGTGTCTGGCGTATCTCTTGCGCCGCCCGCTGCGCCACTTTCGCCCGGCTGGATGGCGTTGGGTCTCGCGTTCTTGGGTCTCGTGGGTGTGTTGCCGCGCTTGAATTCACCCTTACAGCGTCTTGGATTGGAACGCTTGCCAACGACACATGCGCTCAACGTTTCCTTTGAGGATGGCCTGACCTTGCTAGGATTCGAGCGCGCGGGGACGAGTATCCCATCCGGTGGGGACGATGGCCCGGCTCCCCAGGGACGTTTCGATCTCTTCTGGACAGCCTGGAAGCAGCCCTCCCGACATTACCATCGCGTCATCACGGTGATCGGGCCTGACGGCCTGCGTTGGGATCGAGACGACGCAATCCCCCCACGCGATTTCCGCGAGCCGCCCTTGACCCACGCCTGGATGCCGGGGTTCTACGCGCAGGACAGCCATACCGTGACGACCATTCCTGGCACGCCGCCGGGAACTTACGAGCTGGTCCTGGTCGTTGTGGACCGGGAAACGCTTGTCCCGTTACGCACGTTGAATGTCGCAGGGCAACCTGGCTCGCCATCCCTATCGCTCGGCGAACTCAGCGTGCTCCCTCCCGAAGATCCTCTGACTCCAGATGAGATTCCTATGGGACGCCGGATGGACGTCCAACTGGGGCCTGTCACGTTGCTCAATGCCTCATTCGACCGAAGCGCGGCTGCTCCCGGAGACGTGTTTCTGGCGACGTTCTACTGGTGGGTTGGCGAACGTCCTACCGTGGACTTTGCCGCCCGTCTTGCGCTCATCGACGGTGCAGGAAATGTCGCGGCAACCTTTACAGCGCCGCTGACGCGCGAAAGCCATCCGACTTCCGGCTGGCGAGCGGGTGATTTGTGGGTAGGACGGCACACATTCCACCTTCCTGCCGGCCTCGCGGACGGTGAATACACCTGGCGACTCGCGCTCGACCCGGGCGCTTATCAGACTATCTTGCCTGACCGTCTCCTGATTGACGCCCCACAGCGCCTCTTCACGCCGCCTGCTATCGACCAGGCAGTGGACGTGTCTCTCGGCGACTTCGCTACTCTTGTGGGTGCTTCGTTTGATCCACCCCTTACCGATCTAAAACCGGGACAATCGCTTGCTGTAACGCTTGTCTGGCGGGCGGAGGGCGAAACGCACATTTCGTACCGCGTCTTTGTGCATCTCGTCGCCGCAGAGCAAACTGGCGCGCCTGTCGCGCAATCCGATGCGATCCCGGCCCAGTGGGGTCGCCCGACAACCGGGTGGATCGCTCAAGAATATGTTATCGACTCGCATCTGCTGACCCTTCCCACCGATATGCTACCCGGAACTTATCGGCTCCAAACCGGTCTCTACGATCCCAACGGTGTGCGGCTCACGATGTCGGATAACGGGGCAATGGATAGCATAATGTTAGGAACTATCACGGTGACAATGCCATGAAACGACAATATCCTGATGCGCATAAAATTGGCCGGGTGTTGCGAAACATTGCGCCTTTTATCGGATTGGCGCTGGCCGTATTACCGGCCGTGTGGCCCTATTTTGAAGCGGGTCTTCCCCGCACGAATGATGCGTTACCACATCTGTACCGTTCTCTGGCCCTGACACGCCTGGTGCGCCAGGGTATTCTCTGGCCTCGTTGGTCGCCTGATCTGGCGCATGGATATGGATACCCGGTGTTTAACTTTTCCCCACCGCTCTCCCACTATCTGGTCGTCTTGTGGCATCTCATTGGGCTGCCTTTGACTACTGCCTATCGCGCGGCCGTCGCGTTGATTTTTGTGCTGACCGTTTGGAGCGCCTACTTGCTAGGTCGGGAGTTGTTGGATGCGGCCGGCGGGTGGGTCGCTGCGCTTGCTTACGTCTACAGTCCTTACGTGCTTTACGACGCGATTGTGCGCGGCAGTTTGCAGGAAAGCCTGGCTCTGGCTCTCATCCCACTGTTGTGCTTCACCCTCCACCGGGCAGCGCAGCGCGGCGGCTATTGGGTGATTGCCAGTGCCTTTACCCTGGCCGCCATCCCACTCAGCCATCCTCCCATTTCTATCCAGACCAGTATTCCTGTCGGGGTGTTCTTGTTGTGGCTCGGCTGGTCGCTAGGGTGGCGTCGCCTGTGGCGTCCGCTGGCCGGGTTAGCTGTGGGCGGGTTACTGTTTTCCTTCTTTTGGCTTCCTGCTTTCACCGAAGTGCGCTATGTACAAACTGAGATCGCCGTCAGTCGCGGCTACCATTATCCCAACAACTTTTTGCCTCTACAGGAACTTCTCACCTGGCCGCGTATGCCGGCCGATCCGGCGCTGATCAACCCGCCAGTTGTTCGTTCTTTGCCTTTGATTGTGCTGGCGCTCGCAGCCATTCTCCTGCCCTGGAAATGGCGCACCTTGAACAGCAAACGTCGCGTATATCTGGGGGTCTGGGTAAGCCTGTTGTTTATTTGTACCGCGCTCATTTTACCTCTCACCCGTCCGTTATGGGATCGTTTCAGCCTGCTGCAATTGTCGCTTTACCCCTGGCGTTTTCTGGGCTTGACCGCTCTGGCCGGCGCCTTTGTGTTAGCTGGCGTATCTGCCGGTTCCACGCGCACGCCAGCGTCGCTCTTGCTCATCACCGCCGTCATATTGATCGGCGCCATCCCGTGGCTGTACCCGCCGCGTGAATCGGTCCCCGAAGCGCCGACGGTGGCCGATCTGGTTGTTTTTGAGTATCCCCCGTTATTCATTGGCACGACGACCCTGGGTGAGTTTTTGCCTGTTTGGGTTGAGCAGTTTCCTGACACGGCTGAACTCAGCCAACAGTTAAGCGCGACTCCTTCTGTTCCTCGTCTTGCTCCGGCGGAAGGCGTCACCGTTCAGCACGTCGTCGGCTCTCCTCTCGACGCTACCTATCGCCTTCACATCGAACGGCCGGCTACGCTGATTTACCGCCAATTCTATTTCCCCGGTTGGCGGGCCAGTCTCGATGGACAATCGCTCTCTGTCGCCCCTAGTCAACCCGAAGGTCTGCTCCAGATCGAAGTCCCAGCCGGTACCCACGACTTGCACGTGTATTTCGGCAGCACCCCGGCTCGCCTCCTGGGCTGGATACTGACCGGTTTGAGCCTGTCCGGTTGTATGGCTTTGCTCCTGTTCAAACCACGTTGGCTGTGGGTAGAATCTTCTCCGGCTTCCACGCTGCTCTCCGAGACGACACCATCCACTGCTGGATTGCCCTTGTCCTGGCTTGGCTTGCTCACCGGGTTGATTCTGGCGCTGTGGCTCTTCTTTAGCGCCGTGGATACCCCGTTGCGGGGCGATACACTGACCCCGGAAGGATTGCGGGGTGTCCAACACAGCCTGATGCTGGATTTTGCCGGGGAGTTGCGGCTACTTGGCTACGAACAACCGCAATATGCGATCTCAGGCGATACCACCGCGCGCTTGACCTTGTACTGGCAAGCCTTGCGCCCCATCGGCGTCCCTTATCATATTGTTGTCCAGGTGATCGACCAGCATGGGCTGATTTGGGACACGCAATCGACAGCGCGTCCTCTTGACTGGCGCTGGGCGCCCGGCACCGACTTTTGGACGCCCGACCATTATGTGATGGATCCCTACATCATTTCCTTGCTGGATGGCATCCCACCGGGAGAATACACTTTTCGTGTCAGCCTGGTGCGCGCCGATACCGGGCAAACCATTGCTACTCAGCACGTCGGTGCGTTGACCGTCTCGCATCCCGCGCGGGCTGAACGCCCCCTGGAGGCGGGACTGACGCCGATTTCCTCACCTACCGGCGCGGGGCTGGAACTGCTAGGAAGCCAGCTCGACCGCGCTCAGGCCGCCCCTGGTGATCCTGTGCGGGTGACGTTGCTATGGCAAGTGATGGACCCCGTGTCGCTCCCGTCGAACCCAGTGTTGACGTTGAATTTGGTCACATCCACCGGCGCGCCAATCCTCACTTCCACCAGCGTCATTGCGCCACAGTACCCCATCGCCAATTGGCGTCCCGACGACCGCTTGCGCACCGAAATCTTACTGCGCTTACCGGCGCGTACCCCGCCCGGCGAGCACATCTGGCAAGCGCGGATCGAACAAACGATGTCTCTGACGCTTCCCAACGCCCTACTCGTGCATGAGATAGAGCGCCAATGGACGCCGCCGCCGCTTGCCATACCCCTGGATACCCGGCTTGAACCTGTCGCCACGCTGCTGGGCGCCAACGTCGTTTCGCCGTTAAACTCATTACCAACGTCCCACCCGCTCACCGTCACCCTGGTCTGGCAGGCCGAAGCCGAAAGTGAGAAAAGTTATCACGTCTTCGTTCACGTGCTCGATCCAGCCGGCAACATCATCGCGCAAAACGATGCAGCGCCGGCGCAATGGCAGAGGCCGACCACGAGCTGGCTGCACGGCGAGATTGTGCTCGACGAACACGTGCTGGGCATGCCGGTGGATACACTCGCCGGCGACTATACTCTGTTGTGCGGTTTGTACGATCCCGAAACGGGTGACCGACTCACCACACCCACCGGCAGTGACGCAATTTTCATCGAAACGTTCTATATGCGAGGCCCGGATTAAGATGAACCGCCGGCAGACAATGATCTTGCTGTTTATCATCACGGGACTGGCCTTGGGATTGCGTCTATGGCGATTGCGCGACATGCCTCCGGGGCTGTGGTGGGATGAGGGACATCACAATCAGAGGGCGCTTGATATTCTCCAGGGAGGCGCACGCCCGATCTATTTCACCGAAGCCGATGGCTTCGAGCCTTTACACATTTATTTGACGGTGCTTATCTTCCGGCTATTCGGTGTACATTACCTGGCGACGCGCTGGGTTTCGGTGCTGGCCGGCGCATTGACCGTCCCCGCGCTCTACTGGGCGACTGTCGAGTGGTTCGCCGAGTTTCTGGGTTACTCGCGCGCGCGTCGCGTTGGCCTACTGGCCGCCTTCAACTTGAGCGTTGTCTTTCCGCATGTCTTGCTCAGCCGCATTGGATTCGAGGTTGCGCTTGTCCCTGCCGGAACCGTCTTGATGCTGGCGGCTTTGGGACGGGGCGTGCGCACGAAGCGCAACAATTGGTTTGCCTTATCCGGCTTGTTCCTGGGGCTGACGTTGTACGCCTATCCGGCGGCGCGTGTTATCCCTTTGCTTATCGTTGCCTGGACGATGGCGCTTCTATTGTTCGATCGCCCGATGTTCCGTCGCATCTGGCCTGGCTTGGCGCTGATCCCCATTGTGTCTCTGCTAACTTATCTGCCGTTGGGTATATACTTTTTGCGACATCCTGAATGGTTCATTGGCCGGATGCGTTATGTCAGCAGCGGGGCGCTCAGTGGATGGCGACCTCTCTTCACCGGCATTTGGGAAACCGTACTCGGTATTTTCATCTGGGGTGATACGTATCCGCGTCACAATTTGCCAGGACGTGCGTTCCTTGACCCGCTGCAGAGCGTTCTTTTGATCATTGGGGTGTCTATTCTGACATGTTACATTTGTCGCCGCACGCGCAATGCTAAGTATTTGCTGCTGCTTCCTCTCTGGCTGGTGGTGAGTTTGTTGCCATCAGCGTTGTCCGATGGCGCACCCACTTTCACGCGGGGTTTAGGCGCTGCACCGCCGTTGGCCTTACTCATCGCTCTTGGCAGCGAGAGCCTGTGGCGAATTGGGCAACGCAAGTATGGACAGTGGCCCGCGACGGTGGTTTTGGCGCTCACGTTGCTCACCAGCACCGCGCTGACCGTCAACGATTACTTCATCCGCTACCCGGCCCATCCGGAATTGTTCGCGGCGTTCCAGGTGGATTTATGGGAAACGTTGACCGAGGCGCAGCGCGCCGGTCAGGAAGGCAGCGTATACCTTTCTCCGGTTTCCGTAGACCTGTTTCATCCTACAATCGATTTTGTGTTACGCACAACCCCGGAAATACGACCCTATGATGGACGTATCTGTCAGGTCCTTCCGCAACGCACGGAGACGCCAACGACATTCGTTCTGTTTCTTATCGACGACCATGCCAGTCTGGCGCGCCTCTCCGAAATCTTCCCGGCTGGTTTTCTCGCCCGGCAGATTCTTCACAAACCAGAGCTATATCCTTTCGCTGCTACCTTTTATATCCCTGAAGGGACGGATGCTCACATTCCCGGTGTGCCGGTTAGCATACGCTTCGGTGGCCTGTATGGCGAACAAACAGTGACAGGCGCTCAGGACATCATCGAACTGGTATCCTATCATTATCACAGGAGCGATGACGCGCTTGATGTGACCTTGTACTGGCGCGCTTTGGCGCCCGCCGCAGTCAACTACACCGTGTTTGTTCATCTCTATACATATGATGCAGCGGTGGCGGATGAAGCATCCACGTTGGTGAGCCAGCACGATGGTTGGCCTTGCGCTACCAACTATCCGACCAGCCGATGGCGACTGGGTGAAATTATCATGGATCAACACCGGCTCATTCTGCCTTCCACGCAACCGTCGCCAGCTTACGCATTATACGTGGGGATGTACGACCTGAATACTCAACAGCGCCTTCCTGCCATTAGCGTCTCGCTGCCTGTTACAGTCAGCGATCACCGCGCACGCATCGCTGTCATCGAATAAGCTTCCTGGCGCAGCAATCAGGTTATCGGACAGATTCTTGGTGAGACTTGCCGCCTGGCCTGGTTAGGGTATGATAGAGGGCTTGTGGAGGTGATGTGATGCTTAATCTGAGGGCTTTTTTGCGGACGATGCGTCCGAAACAATGGATCAAGAACGGTGTTATTTTTGCCGCGTTGGTCTTCGATGAAAAGCTGTTGAAATGGCAGTATTTATGGCCCACGATCGTGGGTTTTGTGTTGTTTTGCCTGGTTTCCGGGGTCGTTTACACGATTAACGATGTTGTGGACCTGGAAAAGGATCGTCAGCATCCCAAGAAACGTTATCGCCCCCTTGCTGCAGGACAACTTTCACCCAAACTGGCGCTCGGTTTGGCGATTGGCATTGCTGTCATATCGCTCATTCTCGGTGTGTTGCTGAATCCGGTTTTTGCTGCGATTCTTGCCGGTTATCTCGCTTTGCAAATCGCATATTCGTTTTATCTTAAGCACATCGTCTTATTGGATGTTATCGCGATTGCGGCTGGCTTTGTCCTTCGTGTAGCTGCAGGCATTCCTCTGGTGGACGCGGAGCGTTTTTCGCCGTGGCTCTTCATCTGTATGACGCTGTTGGCGCTTTTCTTGGGACTGGGCAAGCGGCGCGGCGAGCTGGTCCAACTTGGCAGCGAGGCCAGCAATCACCGCGCCAGCCTGGAAGATTACAATTTGGCGTTGTTGGATCACCTGCTCAGCGTTGTGACTGCGTCGTTTATCCTGGCCTACGCGTTGTACACCTTTTCTGCCCCGAATCTACCGGCAGACTACTGGATGATGTTGACGATCCCCTTTGTCATCTATGCCACGTTCCGTTACCTCTATCTGATCCACGTGCGCGGCATCACTTTGGCGCCCGATGAAGTGGTGCTCACCGACCGCCCCTTGCAGATAGATTTCGTCCTCTGGGGATTGGTAGCCGTGCTCATCTTATACCTCGGTTAGCATAGTCTGGTAGTCGTTAGTCGCGTAGTCGTTGGCCCGCGGGAAGACTATCCGCGAGGACAAGGGTCAATTTGGCCCCAGGGACAATGACAAGCCCACACGTTCCGGATAAGATAAGAATGAAGGCAGTAGTCGAGTCAATCCCTCCACAGCAACATGCTGGATCACTACTGGACCAATGACTTTTGACTACTAGACTAACGACTATGTAACTATCTCAAGGAGGCAGAGCGATGTTACAGCAACTTTTACTCAGTTTTGTGACCTTAAGCCTGTTATTTGCGTCGTGGCGTGGACCGGTCACCAAATCGTACAGCGCCGACCGCTTCGACGTGGACGTGGTTGTACTGACCGACGGTTCGTTGGAAGTGACGGAGCGACTGACGCTACGCTTCGTCGGCGGGCCGTTCACCTACGTCTACCGGCATCTGCCTGTTGAATATACCGACGGTATCGACGTCATCAGTGCAAGTGTGGACGGTGTCCCGCTATCCGAAGGGAAAGAGGCCGGGCAGGTCGAGATCGTCGGGCGTGATCCGGTCAAAGTCACCTGGCACTTCGCGCCGACCTCCGACAGCACGCACACCTTCGATTTGACCTACCGCGTGTGGGGCGTGATCCGCCAGGAAAGTGACGCTGACGTGCTGATCTGGCAGGCACTGCCCGATGAGTACGAGTACAGCATCGCCGCCAGCACGATCCGCGTGACGTACCCGGAGACAGTCTCCCTGCTCGGTGCGCCGGAAGTGCAGAAGGGTGTGGCGACCGTCGAGCAAGGCATGTACACGGTCACGTTCGACGCGCGCGATCTCAAGCCGAACAGCACGCTCACCGTGGCGCTGCGCTTTGGCGCGGGCAGTCTGATCGACGCGCCGCCACAATGGCAGACGCGGGGCGCATCCAGCAACCGCGGCGGCCTCGTGTTAGCCCTGATTGGCTCGACTGTGGTAGCCCTCATCGTTGTTTTGCTGGCAGTGTTTGTCAGCCGTGCGCGCATCCCGTCTTCCGCGCGCGGCGAGGCCCCATTAACATTGCCGCCGAGCGATCTACCGCCCGCCCTTGCCGGTGTCTTGATGCGCAACGGCAATGCAGATACGGGGTGGGCATGGCCTTACGCATTGGGAACGTGTTTCGATCTGGCGCGGCGCGGCGTCATCGCTATCGAGGAAATGCCCGGTCGCTCGTGGCTACAGGGGCGTGACTTCGTTTTCCGTCTGAATGCCGCGACGACGTCTTTGCGTCCGCACGAGCGTGGCGTAGTCGAAATGCTTTTCCGCGACAAGTCCGGTCTTCAGTCCGAGGCGCGTTTGAGCAAACTCCAGAGCAACCTGTATAGCCGGCTCAAGCCCTTCACCGAATCTTTAAAGACGGAATGTGCATCTCTGGGCTTCTTCGACGTGGAGCGCCAACGCCGTCGCAATATGCTGATGGTGTGGGGCGGACTTTTGATGTTCCTGGGGATCGCATTGATTGTTGCTGCGGCGGTGCTCATCAGTTCGCTGGGCGCGCTTCCACTGCTCGCGGCGATAGGTGTATCTGTGTCAGGGATGGTGTTGATGATCGTGGGGGCGTCGCTGCCTTCATTGGGTGAGGATTACCAGCGAACGGCACTGGACTGGAAGAGCTTCGCCAAATACCTGGGCGACGTGACGCGCCAACGCGATACGTTGGTGCACCGGGATCAGTTCGAAGGCTACTTGCCTTACGCGGCTGCGTTTGGCTTGGCAGAACCGTGGGCGCGCTATCTCAAGAAGCACGAGGACATCGAGGTTCCGGCGTGGTTCCGCGCACTGGCTACAGCTGAAGATGGCGGGCGCGGCGCGTTCGTGGCGATGATGGCGGCTTCCGGTTCGGCGAGCACTTCGAGCGCGGCCAGTGCGGGCGGCGCTGCCGGCGGCGGGGCGAGTGGGGCGGGGTAGCACGTCCTCGTTTTTCGGCTAGAATAGGAACAACTCACACGGGCGGGATTTCCCCGCCCGTGAATTCTGATTGTCATCAGCAGATTTAGCAGATTTTTCAACTCATAACAAAAGTCTGTTTCATCTGCTCAATCTGCTGACAGAAAAAGGGCGATGCTTGAAAAAGCTTGATCTCTCTCATTGGTGGATGGAACGCGCGCTGCTCCTGTTTCTGTTGCTTGTGGGAGCAGGACTGCGGCTGTGGGACGCGGGCCGCACGCCGCCGGGCCTCTATCACGACGAGGCGCAAAACGGCCTGGACGCGCTGGCGGTGCTCGAAACGGGCGACATCCCGCTATACTTCCCCGCCAACAACGGGCGCGAACCGCTTTTCATCTACCTGGTTACGGCGAGCGTCGCCCTACTGGGACGCAGTCCACTGGCCGTGCGACTGCCGTCGTTTTTCGTCGGTTTCCTCACCCTGGCGGCCACGTACGATTTAGCGCGTGTGTTGTGGGGACGACGCGCCGGGCGGTGGGCGCTGGCGGTGCTGTCCGTGACTTTGTGGCACGTTCACCTGAGCCGGGTCGGCTTCCGCGCTGTAATGATGCCCCTATTTACCGCACTTTTCTTGGCGCAGACGGTCCACGCGCTGCGTACCGGAAAACCCCGATATTGGGTTGCTGCGGGGGCGCTCTACGGCGTGAGTTGGTACACTTACATGGCCGCGCGCTTCACGCCGGTTGCATTGGGCGTGATGATCCTGTACGGCTTGCTCTTCCACCGTCAACAAACGCTGCGGGTCTGGCGCGGCGCGCTGGTGTTTTGTGTGGTCGCGTTGCTCGTCCTCGCGCCGCTTGGTGTCTACACATTGCGCTACCCAGATGTGGTGCTGGCGCGCACCGGACAGGTGACGATTCTCAGCCCGGAGATCAACGGCGGCGACTTTTGGGGCACGCTCGTCCGCCACACCCTGCGTACGGTAGGGATGTTCGTCGTGCGCGGGGATCGCATCTGGCGGCACAACCTCGCGTGGCGGCCTGTGTGGGAACCGGCACTCGGTCTGGCATTCGTGCTCGGTGTTGGCGTGGCGCTGGCGGGATTTCGTCGCAATGCCGGCGCTGCCCTGGCGCTCCTGTGGACGGCGGTGATGGCGCTACCTACCCTCCTCGCCGAAGACGCCCCGCACTTCCTCCGCGCCGTCGGCGTTTTACCGACCGCTGTGCTTTTTCCGACATTGGGTCTGCTCTGGCTTGAGTCGAAAATCGAATCTCGAATCACGAATCACGAATTACGAATTACGAATCACGAATCACGCCCCTCCCGCCCCCGTCTACCATCTACCGTCTACTGTCTACTTCTCCTCGCTTTCCTCTCCACCACCTACGACTATTTCGTGCGCTATGCGAACGCGCCGCTGGCCTATCACTGGTTCGAGGCGGGGCCGGTGGCGATGGCGGGGGAAATCAACGCCTTGCTGGGCGAGGGCTGGGACGGGGAGAAAATGCTTCACGGCCTGGCGACGGAACGACGCATTTACACCGACCGCCAGTTGTGGGATTCCTGGATGGCGGTTCCATTCCTGGTCCCAGAAAAAGCTGTGCGCGCTCTCTCCGTCGCCGCAGCGCCTGACCCTACACCACGGTTGACGTTCGCCGTGTGGCCCTATCGCAATTGGGAATTGGACGTGTTCTCGCACATTTCACATCCGGCATACCTGCGCATCGAGGAAGGCCCGCAGGCGCAGGGCGACAAGGACGAACAGCCGTTCACCGTCGCCATGTTCATTCACGCCGATCCCCGCCCGGACGTGCCGGAGCCGGCGGCACGCTTCGAAGAGGGTATTATCTTGCGCGCGGCCCTCGTTCACCCTGGCGATTCCGGCGCGACGGTATGTCTCTGGTGGGAGACGGATGCGCCGCTGTACGTCGATTACACCGTCTTTGTACACTATCTGCGCGACGGAGCCGTCATGGCGCAACACGACGCGCAGCCAGGGCGCGGTCACTTGCGCACTGCCGGTTGGGCCGTCGGTGACCTCATCCTGGACGAACACCCGATATCCGGCATTGTCCTCGACTCCGCGCGCGATAGCCTGCGCATCGGCCTCTACCGCAGCGACACCGGCGACGCCCTCTCGCGTCTCGATGACGCTGGCAATCCCGCCGGTAATTGGGTAGACGTGGGTGTGGTTTTGGCCCCGTAGGAGACAAGATGCAAGAGGCGAGAGGCAAGATGCAAGAGGCAAGGGGCAAGAGGCAAGAAGCAAGAGGCAAGGGGCAAGAACCTTGCCTCTTGCATCCTGCATCCTTTTTCGTTCTTGCATCCTGCATCTTTATCTCTTTGCTCGCTGCCGCCCCGCTGTGGGGGCCGGGAATGGTCAACACGCGGGGTGGGGGGGATAGCCCGTTTTTGCTCCAGCGCACACTCGATATGGCGGAGAACCTGCGCCACGGCATCTTCCCGGCGCGTTGGATGATGCACGCGGCTTACGACCTGGGCTATCCCTTCTTCAACCACTACGCGGCGCTGCCCTACTACCTCTCCGGCGGACTGACGGCGCTTGGCATCCGTCCCCTGGTCGCGATTCAGGCGACGCAGACGTTCGGCTTTGTTCTCGCCTCGCTGGCGATGGCGCTGTGGGCCGAACGCACGTTCAAGAGTAGGGCGGCGGCGCTCGTCGCGGTGGCGGCGTACACCTTCGCGCCGTTTCACCTTGTCAACGTCTACGTGCGCGGCGACTCGCTCTCGGAATTCTGCGCCTTTATCTGGTATCCCCTCATCTTGTGGACGCTGGATCGCATTGCCGAACGCCCCACGCACGGGCGCATCGTCACCGCCTCCCTGGCCTACGGGGCGTTGATCCTCACCCACAACACCTCCGCGCTCGTCTTCTCACCATTTGCGTTGTTGTATGCCGTGTTGCAAATGGCCAATGGTGAATCAACGAATCAGCGAATCAGCGAATCAGCGAATCCAAAATCCAAAATCCAAAAGTTAAAATTCCTTGCTGCTCCTTTTATTCTGGGCTTTCTGCTTACCGCCTGGTTTTGGCTGCCCGCAATTGGCGAGACCGACTACGGGCAGATGGGACCGGAGTTCACGGCGGGATATTTCCATTACAGCAACCATTTCCGCGGCCTCGACCTGGTACAGCGAACCTTCGCCTTCAACTACGATGTCGCCCCCCGCGCCGAAGACGCCGGCCCGTTTGCGATGGGGCTGGTGCAGGCGGCTTTGGCGTTGGCGGGCGTTGTGAGTTTAATGGCGAATGGAAAATGGCGAATGGTGAATCACGAATCACGAATCACGAATCACGAATCCCCAATCCCCAATTCCCCCTCCCGCCCTGTCTACTGTCTACTGTCTACTGTCTACTTGCTTTTCTGCCTCGCCCTTGCCACCTTTATGATCACCCCGTTATCCAAGCCGCTGTGGGATCACCTGCCGCTGTTGGAGATCACGCAGTTCCCGTGGCGCTTTCTTTCGGTGCAAGCGCTCTTCACCGCGATAGCGACAGGGGCGATTGCCGATCTCGAAATCTTCAAGTCTGTAAATCTAAAAATCATCGTGGCGGTCGGGTTGTGCGGGATGGTGATTGCTGCTGCGTTGCTGGGTTTGCATCCTGAACGGCTACTGATTAGCGATACGGATGTGACAGTGGAACAGTTGCTGTTCTACGAGACCTTCACCGGCAACATCGGCACGACGATTCGCTACGAGTATCTGCCGCGCGATGTGTCGCCGCGTCTCTACATCTCCGAGGCCGCCGTGGATGGCGAACTACGTCCTATTGCGGACGGCGGCGGACTGCTGGCCTGGGAATTCGTGGAACGTACACCAGTCAAGCAGATTTGGCGCGTGACGGTGGACGCGGGCGGTGCAACCGTCGCCCTCCCCCTCAACTGGTGGCCCGGCTGGCACGCCGATGTGGACGGCGCGCGCGTTGACACCTCTCCAATGAGCGGTTCCGGCCGGCTGACCGTCTCGCTACTCGCCGGCGACCACATCGTCACCTTGCGTCTGCGTAACACCCCCCTGCGAACGGTTGCCGAAGTTGTGTCGGCATTGACAGTAATCGGTCTTTTTGTTTGGGCGTTTGTCGGTCGAAAATCACAATTTCCCCGTTTACCGTCGCGCGAATCTTCGCGCTCTGTCTACCATCTACTGTCTACCCTCATTATTTCTATCGCACTTCCTGCTCTCCTGCATCATACGCCCCTCGCCCCCGCAACGTTCTTCGATTTCAACCAAATGCCCTATCCGCACGCGGGGCCGGTGGATTTTGGCGCGGCGCGATTGGAGGGCGTGACACTGTCGGCGACAACGGTACAGCCCGGAGAATTGCTGACCGTGCAGTACACGTGGACGGCAGTGAGCACCCCGCTGACCGGAGCACTGCGCCTGGTCTCTCCGGCGGAGCCACGCCACGGCGTCCCTTACGCGCTTGCCGAGACGACGTTCGCCTTGCCGTGCGACGGTGCTTGTGTGACGTCCCTCGTGATGCCGGACGATTTGTCGCGCGGACTGTATCTACTGGAAATGCAGGTGGGGGAGGGTGCGGTCTATGTCGGCGCGGTGCGTGTCCCGCGCGGGCCAGCGCGGCGAACGGATGCGCCGGTGTTGACCGAGTTCCGTGACGTGACGTTGCATACCGTTGAGCCACAGCAACCCGACTCCACGACGCTGCGCTTGAAGATGGTGTGGTCCACGCCGGGGACGCCGCGCAATTGGAGCCTGTCGCTGCGGTTGCTGGACGCATCAGGGCGGCAACTCGTCCAGCAGGACATCCAGCCGGGCTACGGTTATCTGCCGACGACACTGTGGCTGCCCGGCGAAACTGTGACCGACTACCCGGTGCTCACCCTGCCGGAGGGCCTCGCGCCCGGCGAGTACACACTGCGAGTGATTTCGTATTTATTTGCCACTGGCGAGGTTGGTGGGCAAGCCGACATTCCGGTCCGGCTGACGACGCCGGCATTGTACGATCTGCGCGACGCCTGTTGCGAGCAAACCCGCAAGGGCATGACGATCCTCTGCCAGGCGGGCGATGTGGCGCTGCTCGGTACCGATCTACCGGAGCAGCTTACCGAAGGAAACTCGCTCGATTTCCATGCGGAATGGAACGCCGTCGCCGCGCCTACCGCCAACCTGACGGCGCGGTGGGAACTGCTGGATGCAAACGGCGGCGTCGTGGGCAGCGCGGAAGGGCCGCTCGCGGTCGGATCGCGCACGTCTGAGTGGTCGCGCCACGCCTGGGTGCGCGCGCCGGTCCACGTTGATCTGCCACCAGTCTTGCCGCCGGGCGTGTACGATGTGCGGCTGACGCTCCTGGATGGAACCAACATGCAGTCTGACTGCATGTTCCACGAGCGGGTGACGGTGACACCGCGCCCGCGCGAGTTCGACGTCCCAGAACTCCCGCATCCCTTGGCGGCCGATTTTGGCGGCGAAATCCGGTTGCTCGGCTACGATATGCAGCTGGATGAGGATGTGGTAACATTGACCCTGTGGTGGCAGGCGGCGACAGCGCCCGCGAAAGATTACAAACGCTTCGTCCACCTCTACGACCCGGCGACTGAGAACATCGTCGCGCAGGATGACGCCATGCCGCGCGCGTGGGCGTATCCCACGATGTGGTGGGCTGCTGGCGAGGTGGTGAGCGAGACGGTGACGCTCGATGCGAGTTCTGTCTCGCCGGGCGACTATCGTCTGGGCGTCGGCTGGTATGATCCCGCCACGTTCGACCGCCTTCCCGCAACCGACACTGCCGGGCAACCACATCCATTGAACCGCGTCACACTCGACGTGACGCTGAAACGTTAGATGCTGATTTTGACCGCGAATTGCGCGAATTTTCTCTATTTAATTCGCGTAGATTAGCGAGATTCGCGGTTTGTTTTTAGGAGGAGATTGATGCCAGACGCGACTTTTCATTTTCCGCCGAATTTTCGTTGGGGCGTGGCGACGGCGGCGCACCAGATCGAGGGCAATAACACGAATAATCAATGGTGGGCGTGGGAACAACAACCTGGGCGCATCAAGCAGGAGGGTAAATCCGGCCTGGCCTGCGACGCGTGGCAGCATCCAGAAGTGGATTTCGACCGCGCCGCCGCGATGGGGCTGAACGCGATGCGCCTCTCCGTCGAGTGGAGTCGCATCGAAGTCGCGCCGGGCCGCATCGACACGGCGGCGCTCGACCGCTACCGCGAAATGCTTAAGGGACTGCGCGAGCGCGGCATCGAGCCGATGGTGACGCTCCACCATTTCTCCGATCCCATGTGGTTGGCGGACGAGGGCGGCTGGCTGAACGTGAATATCATCCAGTACTTCACGCGCTACGTCGAGCAGGTGGTGCGCGCGTTGGGCGAGTTCACCAATCTCTGGTGTACGATCAACGAACCGAATGTCTACGCCTATATGGGCTACATGGAGGGCGTGTTCCCGCCGGGGAAGCAGGACAGCCGCATGGCCTTCGCCGTGATCCGGGCGATGTTGCAAGCGCACGCGGCGGCGTACCGGCGCATCCACAACGTCCAGGAGAACGCGCAGGTAGGACTGGCGCATAACCTGCGCTTCTTCGATCCCGCCCGCCCGCGCAATCTGCTCGACCGGCTGGCGGCGTGGGTGCGCGACCTGGGTTTCAACCAGACGACGTTGAAGGCAGTGTGGAATGGCTGGTGGCTGCCGCCCGCAGGCTTCGGCCCGGCGGTGACGCTGCGCCGCACGCTCGACTGGATCGGCCTCAACTACTACACCCGCGATCTGGTGAAGTTCGACCGGGCGGCAAAGGCGGACTTTTACGCACAGACGTCGCACGATCCCAAAGCCGAGCCGCTCGATGGTGACTACGGCGAATTGTACTCGCAGGGGATGTTCCGGGCGCTCAAACAGCTCGCGCGGATGAACATTCCCATTTACGTGACCGAAAACGGCATCCCCGACGCGGACGACGATCAGCGTCCGCGCGCGCTGCTGCTGCACCTGCGTGAACTGTGGCGCGCGTTGCAGGACAACGTCCCTGTGCAGGGCTATTACCATTGGACGCTGACCGACAACTTCGAATGGGCGGAAGGCTGGACGCTGCCTTTCGGCCTGGTCGAACTCGATCCGCAGACGCAGGCCCGCACGCCACGTCCCAGCGCTGACTTGTATGCGGCGATTGCGCAAGGCGACGCGATCACGCCGGAACTCCTCGACGCCTACGCGCCGGGACTGCGCAAGGTCTTGCTGCCGGGATGATGAGATGGAAACGACGGACCTGGATTACACATTACCTGAAGACCTGATCGCGCAGACGCCAGTGGAGCCACGGGATAGCTCGCGGCTGCTGGTGCTGCACCGCAACGATGGGCGGTTGGAGCATCGCATTTTCCGCGACATTGGTGACTATCTGCGACCGGGCGATGTGCTTGTCGCCAACGAGAGCCGCGTCATCCCGGCGCGGCTGTTCGGCCACAAGGAACCCGGCGGTGGCAAAGTCGAAGTGCTGCTGCTGCGCAAGCTGCACGACGTGGAATGGCGTTGTCTGGTGGGGGGCGCGCGCACGCACGTGGGGACGCGGGTGCGGCTCGATCAGGATGGCACGCCTTCGACGCTGACAGCAGAGGTGATCGAGGTGGGGGAAAGAGGTGAGCGCACGCTGAGATTCTCCGAGCCGGTGGAGATGTACTTCGATGGACTCGGCGTGATGCCACTGCCGCCTTACATCCACGAACCGCTGCGCGATCCGGAACGTTACCAGACCGTCTACTCGCACACGTTGGGCAGCGCGGCGGCCCCTACGGCCGGGCTGCACTTCACGCCGGAGTTGCTGCTGTCGTTGCGCGACCGGGGCGTGGGATTCGCCTTTGTCACGCTGCATGTGGGGCTAGATACCTTCCGCCCGATCAGCGAGGACGTGATTGAGGAGCACCGCATTCACACCGAGTGGGGCAGCCTCAGTTTGCCCGTCGCCGAGCAGATCAACCGCGCGAAGGTGATGGGCGGGCGCGTCATCGCCGTGGGGACGACGAGCGTGCGCGTGTTGGAGACGGCGGCCCGGCGCGGCCTGCTGCAAATGCCCGACGACGCTCCCGGCGGCGTGTGTCCCTGGCGTCCGCTCGCGCCCTTCGAAGGCTTCACCGACCTCTACATCACGCCCGGCTTCAACTTCCGCGTCGTCGATGTGATGATTACCAACTTCCACCTGCCCAAGAGTACACTCCTGGCGTTGGTGATGGCCTTCGCGGGCGAGGACAACATCCGCCGCGCCTACACCGAGGCCATTGCGCAGCGCTATCGTTTGTTCTCGTTTGGGGATGCAATGCTGATGTTGTGAGTGTCCTCGCGCCGCCACGCTTCGATGAGCAGCAGTCCGATGCCGACCATAATCGCCACGTCCGCGAGGTTGAAGATGCCCGTGCGCACTTTGCCGATGCCGACATTGAGAAAATCCACGACTGCGCCATTGTGAAACAAGCGGTCGATCAGATTGCTGAATCCGCCGCTCACAATCAACGCTCCACCGGTGACGTCCCACACACTGAACGTCCGCATCGTCAAGGTGAAGATGCACGTCCCTGTGAGTACCAGACTGTTGAAGACGATGAAAATCCAGACCCGTGCCGTCTCCGGCAAGTTCGCGCCGAGGCTGAGGAACGCCCCGACGTTCTCCGAATAATGTAGCATCACCGTTCCGCCGAGGGCGTAAATGGTCGGCGCGCCGGCAAGATGCTGTTTGGCGATGGCTTTCGTCGCCTGGTCGCAGGCCACGCATACACAGAGGATGATGAGGATTAACAGGATTTTGCGATTGGTTTTCATAGCTTTATCGTTTGATCCATTCTTGGGAAGGCGACGGTTGCCTTACCGGTGGCTCCTTTCGTCAGTATGCTCGCTTTGCACTCGCGGGCTTGAGCGTTAATTATAAGCCACCGCTTGTTCCTGGCAAGGTCTACAACGTGTCAATTTGTATCTCTGCCACTTGGGGGTATAGTAGACCATACTCGCGCATCACTCAAAGTAACCGGTAAAGAGCAACTATTTTCTTGAGGAGGACTGCAATGGATTACACATACTCAGACATCGCTAAAATGATTGATCACTCGTTGTTGAGTCCCACCATGGACGTGGCGACGCTGGAAAAGGGCATCCTGGTCGGGCTGGCTTACGATACGGCGAGCATTTGCATTATGCCGTACTATCTCAAGCGCTGCGCGCAACTGCTCCACGGTTCCACGATCAAAGCGAGCGCAACCATTGGGTTCCCGCACGGCGGGCACACCACGGCAATCAAGGTCGCCGAGGCGGAACAGGCGTTAGCGGACGGCGGGCAAGAGTTGGATGTGGTCGTCAACATCAGCAAAGTGCTCAGCGGTGATTGGAACTACGTGCGCAACGAGATCAAAGTCGTGGTGGACGTGACACACGCGGCAGGCCAGAAGGTGAAGGTGATCTTCGAAAACTGCTATCTCAAGGACGAGCACAAGATTAAGCTGTGCGAAATCTGTGCTGAGGTGGGCGCGGACTGGGTGAAGACCTCGACCGGCTATGGGACCGGTGGCGCGACGCTCGACGACCTCAAGCTGATGCGCGCCCATTCCCCCGCGCACGTGCAGGTAAAGGCCGCGGGCGGCGTGCGTACCTTCGACCAGTTGCTTGAAGTGCGCGCGCTCGGTGTCACCCGCGTGGGCGCGTCGGCGACGGCGAAAATCCTGGACGAGTGCCGTGCGCGATTGGGACTGGAGCCGATCCAGATCGCGGATAAAGGCACGTCCTCGAGCTATTGAGTACAGCTTCAACGAAAAACCGGCGAGATACGAACACCTCGCCGGTTTCTTTTGTCACAACGAACGCGCGTTAGCTGCTTTTGGACGCGGCCACTTGCGTCTGCAAAGCCGAGATTTGATTGGCGAAGAAGGCATCGCGGCGGCCCGCGGGCGCGATCAACACCTTGCCGGTCCCGGTGAACGTGTTGACCAGACCCTCGCCAGAAATCGCTGTGCCAAATAGCCCCTTGGTGGCCTTTTCGATCTTAAATTCAATGTTGCCGGTTCTGGCGACGGCGAACGTGCCATCCACTACCAGTTTTGAGTTGTTCAGCTCAACGGTCTCCAGCGGCCCCTGCGACGTGATGACGATTTTTCCCCTACCGGACACCTTGGTCTGGAAGAACCCTTCGCCCGAGAGCATCCCGGACCACGCCTTGTTGGTGACCACGCCTACATCGACGCTCATTTCGGACGCATAGTACGCGCCCCGGTCGAGGATCCACTCCTCGCCGTTCAATTCCAGGATGGTGAAATCGCCATACGAAGGCTCCAGGAACAGTTGGCCTGTCCCGCGATAGACCGGGCGAACAACCGACTCGGCAGACACCAGCGACTTGAGAAAGCCACCCGCGGAAGGCGCTTTCGCTTCCATCGCAATATTGCCGATCATGTAGTACATCGCTCCGGCTTCGGTTCTCACGGCATCGTTGTTCAACTCTATCTTGACGATGCGGAGCAGCTCTTTGGTTTGCACATCGAACGTGACCATATATATCTCCTTTGTTTTGAAATGGTTGAAAAGCATTTTTTGGCATACGGGGTATGCCTGAAGAGTCAAATACACCTCTACTATAGCACCAACTTGGAAAGAAGCCACTTTTACACGTTTGCATTTTAATCATTGTTATGAATAATGGATGTGTTTCTATTGCGACTGCCAGATTTCATAATTCATCCTGTGACATTTCAAAGTGAGGAGGGAAATCTATGAAACTTCGTCAAATTCGTGGTGCGGAAGATGCCGAGGCGCTGTATGCTGTTCATGTGGGGCGCGCGACTCGCGATGGGATTGAGCCGACTTCGCCCTTCGAGGACTTCCCAAGTCTGGAAGACCTGCGCGAGGCCCTGACCGAAGCCGTAGAGGCCGGCCAACAGGATGATTGGCAGGTGGCGGAGATCGGGGATCAGGTGGTGGGCTACGGCCAGATCGAGTGCTGGCCTGAAGCTGACGGGACGTGGGTGTACCTCAACCAGGGCTGGGTCCTGCCGGAATGGCGCGGGCAGGGCGTGGGGATGGCGCTGCTTGGCTGGGCCGAAGACCTCAGCCGCCGTCTGGTCGCTGAGGAACATCCGGGCGAGAAGGCCGAGTTCGCCGCCAACGCCAGCAGCACCGAAATCGATGCGACCGCGCTGTTGGAGCACGCGGGCTACAGCGCGGGATACACGGTGCTGGAAATGCGGCTGGCAGCAGACATCCCACCGCTCCATCCTATGCCTGCCGGACTCGAAGTGCGGCCGGTCCTGCCGGAGCATTATCCGCTCATCGTCGCCAGTGTACGCGAGGCCTACCGGCAGGAATACGACGATGGCCGGTTCAACGAAGACGTGGACCCCGACGAGTATCTGGCCGAGTTGCAAGAGCCGCGGCACGATCCCACGCTTTGGCAAGTGGCCTGGGATGGGGATCAAATTGCCGGGCAGGTCATCCCGATCCAGAAAGGCGACGTCGCCGACATCTTCGAGGTCAGTGTGCGTCCGGCGTGGCGTCGGCGCGGCCTGGCACGCGCTCTGCTGTCGCGCGCGCTCCACCTGGTGCGGGAACGCGGCGCGACCACGGTCCGGCTGAGCACCGTCGCCGAATTCCGTACCCGCGCCAAAGACCTTTATTACAGCGTGGGCTTCAGGATGTTGAAAGAATTTCCCCGCTATCGCAAACCCTTTTCCGAGATGGGTGCTGATGGATCGTGAGCTTTTCGAAGTCTGGGTCGTGGAGGCGCTGGACGCGCTCCCTGATGCCTTTCGCGCCCACCTGGAGAACGTCGAGGTGGTGGTGGAAGACTGGCCCGACCGTGAGACGTTGCGCCTGGCCGACCAACACAACCCGGCGGGATTGCTCGGTTTCTATCACGGCGTCCCGCAGACGCAGCGCACGCATCACTATGGCCTGGTTCTGCCGGATAAAATTTCCATCTACCGCCGCCCCATCGAATTGCACAGCCGCACGCCGCGCGAGATTCGTGAGACGATTCACCACGTCTTGCGCCATGAGATCGCGCATCATTTCGGGATCAGCGACGAGCGTCTCAAGGATATAGGCGCGTATTAGCATCACTGCCAAACAAAAAACGGCCAGCGGTTTGTCCGCTGGCCGTTTTGCTTTTCCCTTGAACGCCTACGGCGTGACGTTGCCGTTGAGCGCTGTGAGGTCCTGCAGTGCCGGGATGTAGTATTCCTCCAGATATTCCTGCACCATACGCCGCGTGGAAAAATGCGAGCCGATGGTGCGAATGGCTTCCTTCATCATTGTGACCCAACCGCGCGGGATGTCATCGCGGTCGCGTTTGTAGAACAGAGGGACGACTTGCTCTTCCAGAACCCGGTACAGCGCGTCGGCGTCGGCGTCATCCTGCAGGTTTGGATCGTCGTATTCTTGCCCGGCATCGATGGCCCATCCGTTGCGCCCGTTGTAGGCCTCGGCCCACCAGCCATCAAGGATGCTCAAGTTCAGGATGCCGTTGAGAGCGGCTTTCATCCCGCTCGTGCCGCTGGCTTCCATCGGTTTGAGCGGTGTGTTCAGCCACACGTCGACGCCCTGGATCATGTAGCGGGACACGTGCATGTCGTAGTCCTCTACAAAAGCGATGCGCCCGCCGAACTCCGGGCTGCGCGCGATGTTGTAGATTTGTTGCAGCAGCAGCTTGCCAGGATCGTCGGCGGGGTGCGCCTTACCGGCGAACACAATTTGGAGGGGACGATAACGGTTGTGGACGAGCCTCTTCAGCCGTTCCAGATCGCGGAAAATGAGGTTGGCGCGCTTGTACGTGGCAAAGCGCCGGGCGAACCCGATCACCAGCGCGTCGGGATCGAGGAAGATGCCGGAACCGAGCAGTTGGTCGGGAGGTGTGGCCTGCTGCATACGGGCCTCGCGCGCGCGCTCCCGCATCGTTGCGAACATCTTGCGCTTCAGTAAGATATGTGCATTCCAGAGCCGTTCGTCGGGGATCTCCTCGACGCATGCCCACAGGAGCGGATTGTCCTGCCGCTCGATCCAATCCGGGCTGAGGTAGCGGCGAAAGAGACCGTGCATCGCTTCGCCCGTCCACGAAGGCACGTGGATGCCGTTGGTCACGTGGCCGATGGGAACCTCGTCAACCGGTTTATCGGGCCAGAGACTGTGCCACATTTTGCGCGAGACTTCTCCGTGCAGCGCGCTGACGGCATTGGTGTGCCCCGCCATCGTCAGGGCCAGTTTGGTCATGTTGAAGGCCTCGCCGTTGTTCATCTTGTGGCTGCCCAGACGGAGAAATTCCTCGCGGTTCAGGTTGAGTTGGGGCCAAAACTGGTTGAAGTATTTATCGACGAGGTTGAAATCAAAGGTGTCGTGGCCGGCCGGGACCGGGGTGTGGGTGGTAAAAACCGTGCCGGCGCGCACGCATTTGCACGCTTCTTCAAAGGACATCCCTTTGACTATGAACTCGCGTATGCGTTCGAGCACCATGAATGCCGAATGGCCCTCATTGATGTGCCACACCACCGGGTTGATGCCCATGCGGCGCAGAACCTGCACGCCGCCGATGCCGAGGATAATCTCTTGCTGGATGCGCATTTCCCGGTCGCCGCCGTACAGGCGCGCCGTGAGTTGGCGATCCCAGGGCGCGTTTTTGTCGATGTCGGCATCCATCAGATAGAGCCTGGTACGCCCCACCAACACTTCCCAAACCTGAAGGTAAATGTCGCGGTCCCCCACTTTCACCGCGAGGAGTTGTTTGTTGCCGTTGCCGTTCATGGCCGGGCGCATTGCAGCTTCTTTGGTGTTGAGCGGTGGATAAATCGCTTCCTGCCAGCCGCTATGATCCAGTCGCTGGCGGAAGTAGCCTTGCTCGTAGAGGAAGCCCACAGCGACGAAGGGCAGTCCCATGTCACTGGCCTCTTTGGTGTGGTCACCGGAGAGCACGCCGAGGCCTCCGGAGTAGATCGGCAATGAGATGTGCAGCCCAAATTCCGCCGACATGTAGGCAATGGGATTTTTGCTGTACCATTGCGTGCTGCCGTGGGTGTCTTTGTCCATCTCCATCATCACCGCGTCGAAATCGCGCAGGAATATCGGGTCCTTAGCCAGGGCATCCAGGTTCTCCTGTGGGATTTCTTGCAGGATGCGTACCGGATTGTGGCGGGTGGTCGTCCACAGCGTGCGATCCAGTTGTTTGAAGAGATCGCGTGACGCGCGATGCCACGACCACCACAGGTTGTAGGCGAGTTCTTCCAAGCGCGCCAGACGGGGCGGAAGTTTTACTTGTAAGCCAGACGTTTTTACTTTGTTCATAGTTTCCTTTCCTATCGATAAGTGAATAGGCGATTGTATCGTCAAGGGCGCGGTTTCCCGCGCCCCTGATGGAGTCGATACACATCTAGGGTCTGATCCATAAGACCAACACAAACATAATCATAGCGACAATGCCAAATTCCAACAACACCCGCCGGGTCATCTGTCCCAGCAGGTATTGGTAACTCAACCCGTTGAGCAAGTACAGCGCCAACGTCAACATCGTGGCCGCGGTCCAGGTGGAGACGGGCCAGTATCCCAGAACCCAGGCCAGCTCGCTGACCAGCAGGGCGATAATCCCGCTGAAGAGCAGGACCTTCGTCCATTTAACACCGCTGGCGCTCAACAGGTCGCAGGCCAATAGGCCCATAAGCGCGAGCATCGCCGGACCGGTAATCAGCGCGCGTTCCTGCGCCCGCAGGATGACGCTGGCCAGCGCGAATCCGAGCAGATAATCGGCGATATTGAGCACCGTGCGGGCGGTCGTGTAGCCTGGGCTTTCCGGGGAGAAGGCCCGGTAGTTCAGATGTATTAACAGGCCGATGGTCACCCCACCGATCAACAATGTGACCAGCCAGACCGGCCACGAGGTCGCGCGGATCAACAGCAATGAGGCGAGCAGCGTTCCCAGAGTGGGAGTGATGAGTGAGAAGATGAGCATGCGCTCCTGGCTGTCGCGCAGAGGATGGCTCTGAATCAGCGAGAAGGTGCCCGTGGCGACCAATCCCACCATCAGCAGCGTCAACAACCAGTCTCCGCCGAAGGTGAGCTGCAGCGGCGATCCAAAGATACGCCGCACACCCCAGACCAGGGTGGGTAGTTCCACGAACCGGAACAGTGTGGCGCTGGCAAGTGTCGCCGCGAGCACGATACTCAGCCGCTCGCGCTCGGTGTTTTGACTTTCTCCTCTTGACATAATCATGGCGCTATTCTAACGCGCGGAGGGCATTTGTCAACTTTTTCTCAGGGTGGTGTTTACGATGGGACGTCCTTTGGCATAACCATGGACATTCCACCTGGGACGCCCACTTTGGGACCTCGGGTGGAATGTTCCACTTGTGGCACTTAGGTAGTTCCTGGATTTAACCCAGGCCACATTATGAGGATAGTTCCTGCGCTGGCGTTAAAGTCTGGCTGATTTATTTTCCTGGAACGACCTTATTTCAGATCGCGGGTGAGGACATCGAGAAATTCGTGATTGGTGCGCGTCCGGCGCATTTGTTGCAGAAGCGCCTCGGTCGCTGCGGTGATGTCGTAGCCGGTGGTGGTCGGCGTGCCGGCCATCATCTGCGAAAGCATGCGGCGCAGCAGCCATACTTTGCGCAGCGTTTCCTTGTCCAGCAGCAATTCCTCGCGCCGTGTACCGGAGCGCAGGATGTCGAAGGCTGGGAAGATGCGCCGCTCTTGCAGTTTGCGGTTCAAATGCAGCTCCATATTGCCGGTCCCTTTGAATTCCTCGTAGATCATGTCGTCCATCCGGCTGCCCGTGTCGATCAAACACGTGGCGAGGATCGTCAGGCTGCCGCCCTCTTCGATATTGCGCGCCGCGCCGAAGAATTTCTTGGGCGGATAGAGCGCCGCCGGATCGAGGCCGCCGGAGAGGGTGCGCCCGCTCGGCTGCACCACCAGGTTGTACGCGCGCGTCAAGCGCGTGAGGCTATCCATCAAGATGACGACGTCGCGCCCGATTTCCACCAGGCGTTTGGCGCGGTTGAGCGCCATTTCCGCCACCTGAGTTTGATGCCCGACTTCCTCATCGAAGGTGGAGCTGCTGACCTCGGCCTCGACCGAGCGGTCCATATCGGTGACTTCTTCGGGACGCTCCCCGATGAGGACGACCATCAGGTGGACCTCGGGATGGTTCTCCGAGATCGCGTTAGCAATCTTTTGCAGGACGGTGGTTTTGCCGGCCTTGGGAGGCGAGACGATGAGACCACGCTGCCCCAAACCAATCGGCGCGACCAGGTCCAACAGTCGTTCGGTCAGGTTGCGCGGATCGTTGGTGAGATTGAATTTCTGTTCGGGGAAGATCGGCGTCAGGCGCTCGAAGCGCGGGCGGCGCTTCGCCATCTCTGGGTCCATCCCGTTGACGGCCTCCACACGCAGGAGGCTGCGGTATTTCTCCGTCTCCTTGGGCGCGCGCACCTGGCCGATGACCATATCACCGGTGCGCAGCCCGAAGCGGCGGATTTGGCTCTGCGAGACGTATACATCCTGCGGGCCGGGTACGTAACGCGCCGAACGTAGAAAACCAATGCCCTCGTTGGTGATTTCGAGAATGCCGCCGCCAAAGCTGAACCCCTCACGTTCGGCTTTGGCTTTGAGCAATAACAGGATGAGGTCTTCTTTTTTGCGCCCGCTATAACCGGACACTTTGTAAGTGCGGGCCAGGTCGCGCAGTTCCGGCAGTCGCATTGCCTCCAGCGCGTTCATATCCATATGCCGCAGCGTGTCGGATTGTTCTTCGATTTCGAGAATCGCCGCGCTGATGGGTTCTCCTAATTCTTCTTCGCCCCCTTCGCTGGCGAGTGCACCTTCTTCTGTTAGAGCACTTTCTTCTGCGAGGGCGCCTTCGTCCACGCGGGTGCTTTCTTCTGCGGGGGGCACGATCTCATCTTCGTCAGGATAGTACTCTTCCATCGTATCGAAGGTTTCGCTAACGATTTTTTCTGCTGTTAGCGAAACGCGTTCAGCAGTGTCGGAGACGGTTTCGTCGGCGACGGCAACGGCTGCCACGTCTGTGGTACCGCCATCTACAGAATCCTCCGTTGCGGGAGCGCTGTCTTGCTCGTGCAATTCATCGGCATCTGCGTGTACAGCAGTATGATTTTCAGGTTGTAGTTCTTTTTCTGGATCCACGGAATCCTCCTTAACAAAGTTCTATGCTGGTTTAAGCGTGTCGGCCTTCAGGCCCATAACGTGGCTATAACCCAGGTCACAAAGCCCACCCAGAGCAGGCTATCGATACGGTCAAAGACGCCGCCGTGTCCGGGAAGCAATGTTCCGGTGTCCTTGACGCCTACTTCACGTTTGATCACCGAGACAAAAAAGTCACCGGCGGTGGTTAACACCGAGATGACTGCGCCAAGGACCAGGCCCTTGACCGGCGTCAGGCTAATCGCACCCTGCGCGACGGTGGGCCAGAGCCAGCCGAGCAAAAGTCCGGTCAGTGTACCACTGATGACTTCTCCGGTATATCCTTCCCAACTCTTCCCCGGGCTGATGGTGGGCGACATTTTGTGCCGGCCCCACTTTCGCCCGACGAGGTAGGCCATTGATTCACTGATCCACACGACGGGCAGCGCGGTCAGCGTCCACCACAGTCCGTCGGGCAACGCACGCATCCGCCACAGATAGGCCCCACCGATGCCCAAGTACACTCCCCCGGCGAGCGTCAACGCCCACTCTGCGGTCGGGTCGTGAGTTGTGGGATGGAGATGCCGGCGATAGAGAATCCAGCCTGCCGTCAGCAGTGTCAATCCCGCCAGGCCCGGCCCGAGCCACGCGCCATTGCCCCATAGTGCGTCGGCCATCCATAGAAGGTTGAATGCAAATATGCACGGCAGGGCGAGTGTGTACGCCTTGCGACGGAGCATCTGCACGTATTCGACGGATGCGAGCAGTGTCACACCACTGAGTAAAAGTGCATAGGGCCATTGCCCTATCAGAATAATGACGATAACGATCGGCAATAATATGGCGACAGTGATGATTCTGGTTTTCATAGGAAGTTCGGTCTATCCGTGTTTTAATCTCAATATGCTAAGTCTGGGTACCGCAAGTGTTGATGTGGTTCGGTTCCAAGGAGATGAGCGGCTCCCCTGCGGAGGGGAGGAGATGCACTGGTTTTCGTTTTCAGGTGTTCAGCCCGCCGTAACGACGGTCTCGCTGGCTGAATGTCTCCAGCGCTGTGTAAAGCTCATCCTTGTCAAAGTCCGGCCAGTAGACTGGTGTGCTGTAATACTCGGCGTAAGCGCCTTGCCAGAGCAAGAAATTGCTCATCCGCATTTCTCCACTGGTGCGGATAACTAAATCGACATCAGGGAGGCCTGACGTGTATAGGTGCTCATCTATCAACGCCTCCGTGACTGCTTCGGCGGGAATTCCAGCCTGGATGATGCGGCGCACGGCTTCGACGATTTCCTGGCGTCCGCCGTAGTTGAATGCGATATTGGCGATCAACCGGTCATTATTGCGCGTCAGTTCTACCGCAGTTTGAATCTGTTCTTTGAGGTCATCTGATAGGGGCGTCAAATCCCCAATATGTCTCAATTGTACACCACTTTTGTGTAATTCGCCAACTTCTTTTCCCAATGCATCCCGGAGGATACTGAGCAACCCACGCACCTCTTCGATAGGCCGCCGCCAATTCTCCGACGAGAAGGCGTACAGGGTCACGATCTGCACGCCATACTCCACCGAAGCACGCAGCACGCGCCGTAGATTTTCGACACCGGCCCGGTGCCCGGCCAAACGGGGCAGACCGCGTTGCCGCGCCCATCTCCCATTGCCATCCATAATCATGCCGACGTGTTGCGGAAGATGCTCCAGGGGTGGGTACGTGGACCTTCGCACGCGGTTATCTGTATTGCTCATGACATCTCCATTCATCTATGCGTCAACTGACGCGTTGTCGTGTGAACGGGAGAAAACTCATAAAAACAGGAGTGTAATGTGGCAAGGAAAAAAGTGAGTGTACTGCAGGAGGAGCATCTCCTCCTGCAGTGTCGGATTTAGATTTCCATGATGTCTTGCTCTTTGCGAGCGCCAGCTTCATCGACCTTTTCCACGAAGCGGTCGATGATCTTCTGCAGTTCATCTTGACCGCGTTTGAGATCGTCTTCGGAGATAAGTTTTTCACCCTCGTATTCGCGCATCTCTTCTAACGTGTCGCGCCGGATGTTACGCAAAGCAACTTTGCTCTCTTCGACGCGCCGTTTGACGACCTTGACTAGGTCACGGCGGCGTTCTTCCGTCAGGCGGGGAATGGGGATGCGAATCACACGCCCGTCATTGCTGGGATTCAGTCCCAGGTCCGCCTGTAAAATGCCTTTCTCGATGGTGGCAATAGACCCGGCATCGTAGGGACGGATGAGAAGCATTTGCGGTTCCGGTGCGGAGATGACGGCCAGTTGGTTGAGGGGGGTGGGCATACCGTAGTATTCCACCATGACCCGTTCCACCAGGGCCGGCGATGCGCGCCCCGTGCGGATACTCTTGAAGTCTTCCTCCAGCGCCTCCACGGTTTTGTCCATACGGACTTCGGTTTCGGTCATAAGTTCCTTGATCATACGGTCTCCTTCGACATGCTCAGAACGGGTTTCCTTGAATCGATCCGTCGATTATCCGCCGATAAACGTCCCGCCAGACTCGCCACGGATGACGCGTTCCAGACTCCCGGGATCCCAGAGATTGAGCACGACAATGGGAAGCTGGTTCTCCATACATAGGGTGATGGCGGTCGAATCCATCACCCGCGATTGCAGATTCAGTGCCTCCAGATAGGTCAGCCGCTCGAAGCGACGTGCTTCGGGATTCTTGATAGGATCATCGCTATAGACGCCATCCACTTTGGTGGCTTTGATGAGCAGATCGGCACCCGTTTCGGCAGCGCGTAGGGCGGCAGCAGTGTCGGTCGTGAAATACGGATTGCCGGTGCCCGCGCCGAAGATGACGACGCGCCCCTTTTCGAGGTGCCGTGTGGCGCGCAAGCGGATATACGGTTCGGCGATAGAGCGCATTTCGATGGCCGTTTGCACGCGCGTGATGACGCCCTCGCGTTCCAACGCGTCTGCCAGCGCCAGTGAATTCATCACTGTGGCCAGCATCCCGATCTGATCGGCACGCGCGCGATCCATCCCGTGCGCCAACCCGTCGATGCCGCGCCAGAGATTGCCGGCACCGATGACGATGCCGATCTCGATCTCCTGAGCGTGAATTGCAGCAATGCGCCGCGCGACTTCTTCAGCACGGCGGGGGTCGATGCCAATACCGCCTGGATTGGAGAGTGACTCTCCGCCGATTTTGATGATGACTCGTTTGTATATGAGATGGGTCACGCTGGCCTCCGATCGATAAAAAGCTGGGGCAACAGCCCCAGCTACTTTCTCAGCTACGATTGCCCCAGGCTTTCTCCTAACTCAAAGCGCGCAAAACGGCGCACCACCATGTTCTCCCCGGTCTTGGTGATTTGCTCCTTGACCAAGTCATCGATTGTGCGTGGGCGATCTTTCCCGTCGTCGCGAATAAAGACCTGCTCCAGAAGGCAGATGTCCTTGAAGAACTTATCCATTCGGCCATCCACGATGCGATCTACGACAGCTTCAGGTTTGCCCTCTTCGAGCGCCTGCGCGTGGTAAAGTTGTTTTTCGTGCTCAATGACAGACGCGGGGATGTCCTCCCGCTTGACGTACTGTGGCGCCATCGCCGCGATCTGTAGTGCAATGTCATTGACCATTTCTTTGAATTCATCAGTGCGTGCGACGAAGTCGGTCTCGCAGTTGACTTCCAGCAGCACACCGATGCGCCCGCCGCCATGAATGTAGGACACAACCAGGCCGTCCTTGGCCTCACGATCCACACGCTTGGCGGCCTTGGCCAACCCTTTTTCTCGCAGATAGTCCACGGCCTTGTCGAAATCGCCCTCGGCGACTTCCAACGCCTTGCGGCAGTCCAAAATTCCGGCTGCGGTCGCTTGGCGCAGCTCCTTGACCATTCCCGTTGTGATCTCCATCTTTACGCTAACTCCTCGTCGTCGGAATCCTCGTAGAGGTCGCCCTCGTCTGCGAGGGCTTGCTCATCCTCAAGTTCATCCTCGATATCCTCTTCAAGCTCTTCCTCTATTTCCTCTTCTTCATCGTCGAATTGGATTTGGCGCAGGCGGGCCAACGTCTCAGCGCTCAGGTATTTCTCGTCCTCGGCGTAGACTTCCTCTTCCGGTGCGCGTTCTTTGCGCAGGGCCAACCCTTCGAGCGCGGCATCGGCCATTTTCGACGTCATTAGCCGGATAGCGCGAATGGCATCATCGTTGCCGGGAATCACACAATCGATTTTATCGGGATTGCAGTTAGTATCAACCAGAGCAATGATAGGAATGCCCATCCGGTCGGCTTCCTTGATCGCCGTTTCTTCGTTTTTAATGTCGATGATGAACACAACACTTGGAAGCTGTTCCATTCCCCGCAGACCACCCAGACGCGCGTTGAGTTTCTCGATCTCCCGGTTGAGCATCAACGCCTCTTTTTTAGTCAGCAGGTCGAACTCACCGGCATCGCGTCGTGCTTCCAACGTGCGCAGATGATCGATGCGCTGGCGGATGGTGCGCCAGTTGGTCAACGTGCCGCCCAGCCAGCGCTGGTTGACGTAGGGCATACTGCAGCGGGCCGCTTCCTGCTCAATGGTTTCCTGTGCTTGGCGTTTGGTGCCAACGAAGAGCGCCTGCCGCCCTTCGGCGACGGCATCCCGTACCATCGCGTAAGCGCGTTCCAGGCCTTTGACCGTTTGTTGCAGGTCGATAATATGCACGCCGTTGCGTTCGGTGTAGATGTAGCGCGCCATTCTGGGGTCCCAGCGCCGCATGCGGTGCCCGAAGTGAACCCCCGTTTCCAGTAACTGCTTCATTGTAACGACTGCCATTGTTGTAAACAAACCTCCTGTGATTTTTGTTATGGGCCTCCGCGCCTTCATCCCCTGCGAGGACCGGTGTTTCCGGCACACCCCCGTCGAGTCCGGTCGCGTGTGTTTTTTAGGCTTAGCCCAGATGGGAATTTTACCATAAAACCATGAACCGGCAACCTTTAGGAATAGGACTATCGCATTTGGAAATCTTGGACTGTTGCGCAGCTTGCTGTGTCGTTGAAACAGTCCTTTTAGAGGAATTTTTGTGGCGGGGCAAAACTCCGCCACCCCCCCTTACTCCCGGCCTTTAGGCCAAATGCAGTTGGCCAAACCGGGCAAATGCGATAGCCCTACCTTTAGTTGGCGGATTTTGGGGACTCTGGTAAGATAAGATCGTTCCAAATTGCACTGCTTAATTTTGCTTTGGGGGTCGAATCATGCCGCTTGATGGGATATCACAACCCTGGCTGTGGGGATATTTTCTCCCCATCGGTTTGTTGCTGCTGACCTGGGGAGGACTGCCACCGCACAAGGCGCGCCGTGTGACGCCGGTTGCGGCGTTGGCACTGGCGCTGGCGGTGATAGGCTATTGGGCCGTTGGCTTTGCATTCCACCTCGGCGGCGCGCAGGCTGTGCGCCCTGACGACCCGACCCTTTCCGGATTGAAGGTGTTGTTCCCGCTGGTTCCCAGAAACGTTGGTTGGGGCTTCCTCGGTCTTTCCGGGTTTTTTCTCTCTGGCCCGGATATCACACCGGCAGTCCTCGAACTGTTTCTCGCCTATCTGCCTTTGATGGCCGCGGCGGTGTTGTTGGTGACGTTGGCCTTGACCGATACCCGCCGTTGGGTGATGGTGGTCGCAGGTTTGCTTGCTGGAACGTTGGTGTTCCCGGTCGCGGCGTGCTGGATGTGGGGTGGTGGCTGGCTGGCGCACTTGGGCGACACATTAGGGTTAGGCCACGGTTTCGTGGATTTTGGTGGGAGCGCGTTGGTGTTGTGGCTGCCCGGTACCCTGGCGTTGGGCATTTTATTGTTTCAACCGCGTCAGGCCCCGGAAGATCCGCCCGCGCCGCCGCCGGCCTATTTCCCGCTGCTGGCAAACCTGGGTGTTTTGTTGATGGGCATCGGTTGGATCGGGTGGATACTCTCTGCGCCCTTTCACACCGGCACTGCCACGTGGGATTGGAATCGAGCGGCGTTTTCGGCGTTGCTTGGCATGGCCGGCGCGACATTGACCTCACAACTCTATGCCTGGTTGGCCACCGGTGAGCTGGAATCGCTGTTGGCGGCGCGTGGCCTGGCGGCAGGATGGGGCGCAGCGTTGGCGGCAGCGCCTTTCGTGCCACCCTGGGCTGCACTGGTGATCGGATTGTTGGGCGGGTTGTTGTTCTCATTCATCATGTATTTGACGAACGTCGTCATGCGCTTGCGCGATGCTGCCGCGACGGTCGCCTTGGGCCTGGTGGGGGGACTCTGGGGCCTGCTCGGCGTTGCCCTCTTCGCCGATGGGCGCGCCGGACAGGGCTGGAACGGCATCACGTCGACTGTTGGCACCGGCGGCGTGCGTGGCGTTTTCTTTGGCGGCGCAGGACAGTTGACGGCGCAGCTCGTGGGCATCGTGGCCGTGGGTGTCTGGGGATTGTTCTGGGGAGTGTTGTTAGGGGTGATCTCTAACCCGCGCATGTTCCGGCGCAAGCCCGTGCCGGTCGGTGATGCCGGAATATCGTCCGACGCCGTTCTGCTGCCCGAAGTGCTGCCACCCCCCTCCGACGTTCTCTCCGTCAAGACTGATGAATTGGTGCCGCCGGAGGTCATCTCCGCAGCGGGTGGGCAAGTTCCCGCACCTATTGTGGATGAAGACCCTGTCGTGGAACCTGAAGAATCCCCGGTCGCTTGACTTCCAAATTGTGGAAATGGGTGTAAATTCGTGGAGGACGCTGTAGGAGCCTGATTATGCGTGTGATTGCGGGAAAGGCGAAGGGGCGAAAGCTCCAGGCGGTGCCGGGACCGGGCACCCGTCCGATGACTGACCGGGCCAAGTCGGCACTCTTCAGCATCTTGGGCGATGATGTCGTGAACGCCAGTCTCCTTGATCTCTTCGCCGGGACGGGTCAAGTCGGCATCGAGGCGCTCAGTCGAGGGGCAGCGCGCGCCGTTCTCGTTGAGTTGGGGCATGCGGCGCTTCGCGTCATCCACAGCAATCTGACGCTGACCGGTCTGGCGGCGCAGGCCGAGGTGGTGCGCGACGATGTGTTCCACTATCTTGCCGCTCCGCCGCGCCCTTTCGACTACATCTACATTGCGCCGCCGCAATATCGCGGCCTGTGGATTCAAACATTGCAGGTGCTCGATGCTCTTCCGGGTTGGTTAGCCGAAGACGGTTGGGCCATCGCCCAGATCAATCCGGTGGAGTACGTGCCGGTGGCGCTGAATAACCTGGTCCTCTTTGACCGGCGGAAATATGGTGGCGTGCTTTTGTGTTTTTATATGCTGCGCGCTACGTATGAGACCGCAGCCTCTTTGGACGAGGATGAGGGATAACAACTCCAGTGAATTGCCAGTTTCTTCAACCGGGCGGGGTGTTGAGTGAAACGTTACACAATTTTGTTCCTGACGCGTTATGGCTCGCTAGAGCAGCAACTGCTGCCGGGCTTGAGCGCACACTACACAGTCCATGTGGCGCAGACGCGCCGCGAGGCCATCGCGGCGTTGAACGCCCAACAAGTCGATTTGATCCTGGCCGACGTCCCCGCGCTACGCTTCGATCTGGTGCGCTTTTGGGATGACGCGCGTGCTCGGAACCGCGATATGCGTTTTTTCCTCCTGCTCGAAAAGGGCACCCGGCTCGATCAGGTGCCACGTTCACACGGTTATCTCCGCTATACCTTCTCGCTTTCCCAACTGTTGCGCCGTTTGGCGCGGGTGTTGCCCACCCATCAAGGCGAAGTGGTCACCTGGCGCGGATTACGCTTGGACATTCAAGGCCATTTCCTGATGTGGGACACCCGCCAGGTCGCACTGACACCCAAACAGGTGGCGTTGGTTCAGGCTTTCCTGCGTGAGCCTGATGTCCTCCTCTCCCGTGCGCAACTGATGCAGGATGTCTGGGGCACCAATTATCTCGGCGACACGCGTACCCTGGATGTGCATATCCATGGGATGCGTAAACTCCTCAGACGACTCCAGGCTCCGTTCGTGTTGGAGACGGAGCGCGGCAAAGGGTATCGGTTGATATGCTCTTTGCCTGAATCTGTAACACGTTAATTCTTTGAATGTGTGGTGCACTCGCAACCTCAGAATTGCACCGCTTTGGGATAGGACTAATGTACTACCTCTTTGGCGGATCAGGCGCTTGCAATCCCTGTGTTGGGACTATAATTTTCAAGTATCCGGCCAGAGTTTCGTGCGTTTAGCCCCTGACCGTTGGTGGACTCCTATATTGTGGTTTCGGTTTGTCCGGCATCTGTTTGTCTGGGACCAATTCGTATACTATCCGCGCGCTGCTAGCGTAGAGAAGGAGGTGATGTCTATGCCAATGGTTTGAATGGTCATAGGGTAGAGTAGAGTAGAGAAACGACTACACTTTACTACCACATAGCACCAGTTTACTTTACCTAGTAGATGTGAGGAGGAATTTTGATGCGAACGAGATGGTTTAACCTTTTGGTGTTGTTGTCCTTAGTTTTAGGACTCTTGCCGGTGACGGCAGCGCAGGCGGCGTCTGAAACGGCGCCGGTGGCGCAACCGGCAGCGCAAGCAGGGGCGGATATCGAGGTGGAATCCGCGCTGCGCGCGCAGCTTACGGCAGATGAGACCACGGGCTATCTGATCTATTTCAAAGAAAAGCCGGACCTTTCTCCAGCTTACAAAATGGATTGGATCGAACGTGGTCGCTTTGTGGCGAACGCCTTGCAACGCGCGGCAGAGCGCTCCCAGGCGAACGTCCGGGCCTATCTGGACGCGCGGGGGATCGAGTACAAGGCGTTCTGGATCGACAACGTGATTTCGGTGGAATCCTCGAATCGCGCGACGTTTGACGGTTTGATGAAATATGCCGAAATCCAGGCGATTCGCCAGCACCGGCAACTGCACCTGATCGAGCCACAGCAAATGACGATGGCGCCTTCCGCACCTCAGGCCATTGAGCCGAACATCACTCACGTGCTGGCCGACCAGGTGTGGGCGATGGGCTACCGGGGCGAGGGCCTGGTGGTGGCCAGCGTAGACACCGGTGTGCGCTATACCCATCAGGCCCTGGTGGGTCATTATCGGGGCAACCAGGGTGGAGGAACCTTTGACCACAACTATAACTGGTGGGATCCCTATGGCGACCATCCAACCGAACCGGGCGATGATAACGGTCACGGTTCGCACACGATGGGCACGATGGTAGGCGACGACGGCGGCGCGAACCAGATCGGCATGGCGCCGGGCGCCCAGTGGATGGCCTGCCGGGGCTGTAACACCAGCGATTGTGGTGGGGATGAGTTGTTGGAATGCGCGCAGTTCTTTGCTGCCCCATGGGATTTGAATCAGGCCAATGCCAATCCCGATATGCGTCCCAACGCGGTGAACAACTCCTGGGGTGACTGTGAGCAGTCTTATGACCCTTGGTATCAGGATGTGGTGGACGCCTGGCACGCCGCCGGGATTTACCCGATTTTCTCCAACGGCAATGCCGGTAACTGTGGCTACTCTTACCCCCCTGGGCTGAACACGGTGGGTAACCCTGGTCGCTACGGTAACGTCACCGGCGTTGGCTCGACTGGGCGCGACAACGGGCAATACGCCACACACTCAAACTGGGGACCAACGGACAATCCCGATACGGTGAATCCGAAGCCAGGCTGGGAGAATTTGAAGCCACAGGTGTTGGCACCTGGGGTGAACATCCGCTCCAGCACACCCGGCAGTGACTCTGAGTATCAGGGTGGGTGGAATGGTACATCGATGTCCGCGCCGCACGTCACCGGCCTGATCGCTCTAATGTGGAGCGCGGCGCCGTGCTTGATCGGCGACTACGCCACGACCGAGACGATCATCGAGGATACGGCGACCCCGATTCCTTACGATGATGGGACCGGCGGCGGTGCGCACGTGCCGAACCAGGCCACCGGCTGGGGCGAGATCAACGCCCTGGCGGCCGTGCAAGCCGCGGTCGCTTCCTGCGGTGATAGCACGATTACCGGCGAGGTGCTGGATGCGGCGACCAATGCCACGATCGAAGGGGCGTCTATCGTGGCAACCAATGCTGCCGGTACAATACAACATAAGGCAGCTTCCAATGCGGCGGGCGTTTACGTGTTGAACGTCTTCTCCGACACCTACACCTTGGCCGCCTCGAACTATGGCTACCAGACGACGGTGATCCCCGGCGTAGTTGCCACGACCGGCGCGACGACGACGCAACACATCGCCATGACGCCGGCGCAGTTCTACGAAGTTTCCGGGCAGGTGACCGATGCGACGACCGGCTGGCCGCTCTACGCGCACATCAGCATCAGTGGCGATCCGGTAAGCCCGGCGGCCCCTGACAACAGCGTGTGGACGGATCCGGCGACCGGCGCGTATAGCGTTATGCTGTCCGAAGGCGTCACCTACACGTTTGAGGTGGAAGCCTGGGTGGCCGGTTACACTCCGACAACGGGTGAAGTCGGCCCGTTGACGGCTGATGCGCCGGGTACGGACTTCGCATTGCAGGCGGATATGGGAAGCTGCGCCGCGCCCGGTTACTCCTTTACCGGCGGCTTGATGGCGAACTTCGAGGATGACGCCTTCCCGCCTGCCGGCTGGACGGTGGTGAACAACGGCGGTACCTGCACGTGGGTCGGCAATGATCCAGGCGGCCGGGGCAATCTGACCGGTGGTACGGGGAAATTCGCCATTGCCGACAGCGACGACTGCGGCTCCGGTACAACAATGAATACCGATCTGGTGTCGCCGCTCTCTGATGTTTCAGGTCTGACACAAGTATACCTGTCGTTTGCTTATGACTACAATTTCTTCTCATCGGGTGAGCAAGCGGCAGTGGATGTGAGCGCCGACGGCGGCGCGACCTGGGTGAACGTGGTTACCTGGAGTACCGCCGATCTGCGCGGTCTTTTCTCACAGGATGTCACGGCGATCCTGGGAGGTTCCACACAAGCGCGTGTCCGCTTCCACTACTACGCACCTGGTTGGGATTATTGGTGGGAAGTGGACGATGTCGTGTTGGGGAATCCGGTCTGTAATGCGCCTGCCGATGGTGGCCTCGTCGTCGGCAACGTCTACGACGAAAACTACCCAACCGTGGCGCTCAACGGTGCGACTGTGGCCAACGCCGCTGGCGGCGAAACGACTGCTGTGCCTACGCCGTTGGATGCTGCCGTGGACGACGCCTTCTACACCCTCTTCGCGCCTTCCGGCGCGCAGGTCTTCACCGCCACGATGAAGGGCTATGGCCCGGACGTGGCGACGGTGACGGTGGTGGATGGCGATACGGTGGAACAAGACTTCCAGCTTCCGGCCGGTATGCTCGACGCGACGCCCGATGGTATTGACGTCACGGTTGAACTGGGCTATACCGAAAGCGCCACGCTGAATCTGGACAATACCGGCAGTGTCGACGCGTCGTTTGAGCTGCTGGAGAAGGATGGTGGCTTCATGCCTTTAGGGGCAATGACGCTACAACAAGCCGTGAAGGCCTCGACACTCACCTGGGATCCGGAAAAGCTTGCTGGTGAATGTGCGCAGTATTATGATTCACCTTTTGCTGAACCTGCTGAGGCGTTGAAGTGTTACAACTTCGTGCCTAAGCCAGGTGTCTTTAATGTGATCCCGATGGGTGAGACCGATCCTGGTTATGCTCAGGATATCGGCTACATCTCCGATAACTTTGTCACCTTCCCGTTGAATGACTTCCCCGGTCAGACTGTGGTGGGAACGAATACCGATGCATATTATGGGATGGATTTCACCCCCGATGGTGAAACCTTGTATGCATTGAATGATACCACAGGTGAGTTAGGCACGATTGACCTGACGGATGGTTCCTTCACGGGCCTGGTCCCATGTGTGTCGCCGTCTGGCAATTGGACGGGGTTGACCATTGATCCTGTGACCGGTGATTTCTATGCATCCGATACGACAAACCTCTACATGATCAATCCTGACACGGGTGACAACACGTTGATCGGCGCCTTTGGTGGCGGCGTTTCGTTGATGATCGATATTGCGATGAATGCCGATGGCGCGATGTATGGCCATGACATCGGCACAGATTCAATTTATCAGATCGATCCCGCGACCGGGGCTGCTACGCTCGTCGGCGCAACAGGTTATAACGCAAGCTATGCGCAAGGTATGGACTTTGATAACGACGATGGTACGTTATACATCTTCTTGTATCAAGGTAGTGGCGCGAATGTCTATGGCGTTGTAGATCTGGCGACCGGCACGGTTACGCCTTTGGCTGTGAGTAATCCGCAGGGTGAGTTTGAAGGCGCAGCTAAGATTGCCGGTGGTGCTGATGTTCTCTGGCTTGCTGAAGATCCTGTGATGGGCACTGTTGCCGCAACCGGCAATACAGCGATCACCGTGGACTTCGACGCGGCCTATGTGGATCAGCCCGGCGAGTATCACGCCGAACTAATCGTCAACAACGACACGCCCTACGGCAAGTTCAACGTTCCGGTCACGATGACCGTCGTAGCCCCGCAATCCTGGGGCAAGCTGACGGGCACCGTCACCGGCCTGGGCGTCTGCGACGGCGACCCGGCCCCGCTGGAAGAGGCCGAGGTGCGTGTGGAAAGCGCGACGACCGGCCAGACCTGGACGGTCGCGACCGACGTCAACGGCGTGTACACCCTGTGGATCGACCGGGCGCACAGCCCGCTGACCGTCACCGTCACCGCGCCCGACTACTTCGGCGAAACCGGTGGCGTGGTCGTGCAGCAGGGTCAGACCACGGTGGTGGACTTCGACTTGCGCATTCTGCTGCCGTGTCTCAGCTACGACCCCGCCGACTTCGATGTGACGCTGGCAATGGGCGACAACACCGTCGAACCGCTGACCCTGAGCAACACCGGCGCGGCGATGGCGGAGTATGAGTTGTTTGAGATCGCGGGGGGCTTGATCCCGTTGCAGGCGATGGCGCGAAGCACACAATCCCGCGCTGTGGAGCTGTCCCTGGCGAAGACGCCGGCGACCAACAATACGCCTGCGACGTGGATGCCCATGGGCGACCTCGAATTCGCGGTGGATGACGGTACGGCCGAAGACTCCATCGGTCTGACTTCCGGGGGGCAATTCCTCTGGCTCAACCGCTTCACCCCCAACGCTGGTGATTTCCCCTTCCACCTCGATCAAATCTCCATCATCTTCAACGACACGGTGAATGTCGGGGATGATATCCAGTTGGTGATCTGGCAGGACGCCGACAGCGACCCAAGTAACGGCGCCGTCCTTGTCTACGCCGAGAATGCCACGGTTTTGAACAACGATTTCGCCACCTGGAACAATTACCAACTTGCCAATTCCCCCGTGTTCTTCGGGCCTGGGGATGTGCTGGTCGGCGTCGTCAACCGCTCTGGGACTTCAGGCCTTTCGGATTACCCCGCAGCGATTGACCAAAGCTCGACCTCCCAGCGACGTTCCTGGATCGGTATCTATAGCGGCGATCCGCCCGATCCGCCTACGCTGCCGCCCGACTCTGACTTCGGGATCATTGACGATATCTCTGCTTCGCTTGCCGGTAACTGGACCTTACGTGCCAGTGGCGCTACAGGCACTGGCGGCGGCGCCGGCGGCGGCATCCCCTGGCTGACCGAAACTCCGGTCAGCGGCACGATCGCTGCCGATACCGACTCCGTGGTTGACCTCACCTTCGACGCCGGCGTGCCCGAAACGATGCAGCCCGGCACGTATTACGGCGCGTTGAAAGTGGACAGCAACGCCGCGAACGACGTGCCCAACATCCCGGTCACGCTGACCGTCACCGCCCCGGGGTCCTGGGGCAAGATTGAAGGCGTCGTCACGGGCCTGGGCTACTGCGACGTTGCCACGCCCATCTTGCTGGAAGAGGCGGAAGTCACTGTCGAATCCGGCACCGGGTTTGTGGAGTGGACGTTGCTGACCGACGAGAACGGCGCGTACCAGCTCTGGCTGGACGCGGCGCACAGCCCGGTCACGATCACCGTTGAGTACGTTGATCACCTCACGCAGGTCTTCCCGAATGTCGTGGTGACGGCGGGTGGGACGACAGTGCGCGACGCGGCCCTGCGCTGGGCGATGCCATGTCTCACGACGGATCCTGACTTGTTCGACGTCACGGTGACGTTAGGGACGAGCACGACGGTGCCGTTCACGCTGACGAACGCGGGGGCCGGTGATGCGGCATTTGATTTAGCTGAGGCGAACGGCGGTATGGTTGTACTTCATACTATGTTCAGTGGCGCCAATGCATCCCTGATGCCGGTCGGGTCACGACGGATCGAGTTGTCTATGTCCAACGCAGCTCCATCTGCACCAAGTGTTCAGGCCGTGCCATGGGCACCGTCTGGCCCGGTGGAGTTAGTATTGGATGATGGTTCAGCCGAAGATGCCCTTGGCCTCACCGCTGGAGGGCAGTTCCTGTGGCTGAATCGTTTCACGCCTGATCCCGATGTTTTCCCCTTCACTCTGGATCAAATCTCTATACTGTTCCGCGACAGCGCGACAGTAGGAGAAGCTATCGAGATCATCGTATGGGAAGATACCGATGGGGATGGCGATCCCGCGACAGGCGCTAACTTGTTGTATACGGCTGACGAAGCTGTGATATACAACAATGGTACAACCTGGAACGACTATGCTTTGTCTGCACCGATCATGTTGGATGGTCCAGGCGATGTGCTGATCGGCGTTGTCAACCGTGATGCTGTCGGTACACATCCCGCGGCTCTCGATGAGGGTGCCTCTCAAGGTCGTTCTTGGGTTGGCCTCTACTCTGGAGATCCACCTGAACCACCAACCCTGCCCCCAGATTCCGATTTTGTTGTCATCGATGACATCGGCTTCCCCGGAAACTGGGTGGTTCGTGGTAGTGGGATGGAGTATGTATCAGCTCCCATCCCCTGGCTTTCCGAGGATCCCGAATCCGGCGCCGTGGACGCTGACGACACCTTCGTTGTGGACCTGACCTTCGACGCCAGCGACGTCGTCACGCAGGTTACAGGGCCGGGCGAATACTTCGGCACCCTCTTCGTCAACAGCGACGATCCGGTCAACGATGAGATCGCCGTCCCGGTGACGATGACCGTCCTCCCGCCCGACACGTGGGGCAAGCTGATGGGTACCGTCACCGGTCAGGGCTACTGCGACGCCGATCCGGCGCCGTTGGTTGGCGCGGATGTGCTCATCGAGAGCTGGATGACCGAGACGGTTATGGTCCCGGCCGTCACTACGCTACTGAGTGAAGGTTTCGAGGGCGCGTTCCCGCCCGCGGGATGGACCTTGACGCAAACCGGTACGGTCATAGACGATCCAGGGTGGGGACGGACGACTTCGCCCGTTCACTCGGGTTCGTATGCCGCTTATCACGATGATAACAATAGTGATGCCGGCACTGTTTCCTGGATGATCATGCCGCAGGTGGCGATTCCTGCCGGGGGCGCGGAACTGACCTTCTGGCAGTATGAGAACTGGGGCAGCTACGCGATCTATCACGGCATCTGGGTTTCGACGGCCTCTGATGACCCGGCTGATTTCGTTGAAGTGAGCGAACTCGGCGCCGGAACCGAGGATACCTGGGAAGAGCAGACGCTGGACCTGAGCGCCTACGCCGGGCAATCCATCTACATCGCCTTCCGTTACTCGGGTGAATATGCTGATGAATGGTACGTGGACGACGTGAGCGTCACAGCAGAAACCCTCGTTCCGGCGGACGTTCCCATCAGTTGGTCTCTGACCACCGATGTGAGCGGCACGTACCAAATCTGGCTGGACGAGATGTACAGCCCGGTCACCATCACCGTCTCCTACCCCGACCACGAGAAGGGCGAAGCGATCGAGCCGGTGACAGGCCAAGAAACCACCACCCACGACTTCGACCTGCGCTGGCTCGTCCCGTGTGTGGCGGCCGATCCGTTGGCCCTGCACACTACGCTCGAACTCGGCGCGACCGTGACCGAAGCGCTCACTCTCACCAACACCGGCGCGGTGGATACGGACTGGGAGATCGCCGAAGCCGGCTCTGACGTCGTTTGGCTGGCCGAAGCTCCCATTACGGGCACGATGGTCGCCGACACCGGTGAACAGCTCGTGGACGTGGGCTTCGACGCCTCTCAGGTCGATCAGCCCGGTGAGTACTACGCCGACCTGTGGGTCGCCAGTGACGATCCCGACTCGCCCATCATCCTGCCGGTGACGATGACCGTCACGCCGCCCGCTTCCTGGGGGCAGGTGGCCGGCGTCGTCTCCAGCCTGGGTCACTGTGATGTGACGACCGCTGCGCTGGAAGGCGCAGAAGTCGTCATCTGGGAGGCCGGCGGTACGGCTGTCGTCACCCTGACCACAGATGCGGCTGGCGCGTATAGCTACTGGCTCCTGAACGGGACTTACACCGTCACCGTTGCGGCTGCTGATCACGTTGGCGCTTCCGCGGTGGTGGCCGTACCCGCTTCTGGCGCAGTCGCGCAGGACTTCAGCCTGACCTGGCTCGGTCCGTGCGTGACCAGCATCGAACCGTCCGCTATGGAAGTCACCGTGGCGATGGGGATGAGCACGACCCTGCCGCTGACGATGACCAACGACGGCGCGGGCGCGCTGGACTTCGCCTTCTCGGAGGTGACCGCCGGCTTTGTCCCGACGTTGCGAACGTTAACGCCGTATCAACCGCCGGCTGCTTCGGATGGACAGGCGCATAGCCTGTTGCAATATTCCGAGGCTGAGGTGGTCGGACACGCGTCTGCACCGCTGGCGACTTCGGCGTCGACCCTGCTGGACCAGATCCCGAACCAGGATAATGGCCTCTTCAGCGATGCCGGTTGTGATAACTGTTCTACTGGCGCGCAGGCCATAGCTGAGAACTTTACTCTGAGTGAGGGGAAAGCTATCGGTCAGATCGTCTTCTGGACCGGCTATTACTCTACCGACACACCCATCGATCCGGATAACCTTACGGTCATCTTCCACTCTGATGATGCCGGCTTACCGGGCGCGAATATCTACGTCGAGACCAATGTGGATTACGAGCGCGTTCAAACCGGCGTAGTGCTGTTCGGCGTGCATGAGTGGATGCATACGTTGACCCTGGCTTCCCCAGTGATTCTGGCGCCCGGAAACTACTGGATCGAGATCTACAACAACACCGGGACTGGCACAGACGATTTCTTCTGGGAGACTGGCGATCTGGATCCGGTGAACGGTTTGACCGGCTCAGTGTGGGCTGCGACAGTGCCCGGGTCTGGTTGGAACTATGATGGGGCTACCGAGCTGTCCATCCAATTGCTTGAGGCAGCTGATATCCCCTGGCTCTTCGAAGATCCAGAATCGGGCGCGGTGCCGTCTGCGACGAGTGGTGTAGCCGACATCACCTTCGACGCGGGCGTGCCTGAAGTGACGCAGCCCGGCACCTATGCCGGCGTCCTGACCGTCAACAACAGCGACCCCGTGTGGGACGGATTCAGCATCCCCGTGACCATGCACGTCACGCTCCCCGAAACCTACGGTCAGATCACCGGCACCGTCATGGGCCTTGGCCCGTGCGATGACCCGGCGACCGCTGAGGCGTTGGAAGGCGCGGAAGTCACGATCCAAAGTGCGACCCAGACCTGGACGTTACTGACCGACGCTGACGGCGCTTACGCCCTCTGGCTGGATGAGGCGCACAGCCCTGTCACCATCACGGTAGACGCGGACGGCTATGTGACGGAGTTTGTGGCCGATGTCGAAGTTATCTCTGGCATGACCACAATACAGGACTTCGATCTTAGCTCCGAAGCGCCGTGCATGAGCGTGACACCCGCCGACGCGCACGTTACCGTGGCGATGGGCGTGAGCACCACGCTGCCGATCACCGTGTCTAACACAGGCGCGGCGGATCTTGACTGGGAGGTGCGGGAGAAATCGGGTGGCTTCCAGGTGATGGCGCCGACGGCCGGCGAGGATGTCCTGGTCGTCGCGTATGACACCACCCCAGCGACGGCTATGGAGACGGCGCTGACCAACCTGGGCTACAGCTATCTGCGCGTAACCCGAGATGCCTTCCAGGCGATGGCGCTGGCCGATCTGCTGGAATACCAGGCCGTCTTCTACGCCGGTGGTTATTCTGGCGACAGTTGGGCTAAGGCCTTGGCCTACCTGGATGCTGGCGGCTCGTTCCTGATCGCCGACAACGATCTGGGGTACAGCAATCGTACTGCCCCTACCACCTTCTACCAGACCTACCTCCAGTCCACCTACGTGAGCGACAGTGGATCGGATGGACAGTTGACCGGCCTGGATATCATGGCCGGCATCGATCCTGACATCAGCGCCGACCCGTACCCCGATGACTTTACCGTGGGCGCCGAAGGAACCTGTATCTTCGACGCGCCTAGCCTCAACTGCGCGGGCATTAAGGTGGAGCGTCTGGGCTACAAGGCCATCTATCTGGCTTGGGACTTCTACTACGCCGGCGGCAGCGCCGTAGGCGATCCGGTAGAAACGGCCATCGTTGAGCGGGCTATGGACTTCCTGGCAGCGGGCGGCGTCCCGTGGCTGGACGAAGATCCGACCTCTGGAACGGTCGCGCCTGACGCCACCGCCCCCGTCACCCTCACCTTCGACGCGAGCGTGCCGGAAGTGACACAACCTGGCGATTACTACGCCACGTTGACCTTCAAAGGCAGCAACGAAATCGTCATGCCCGTCACCATGACCGTCGAACCGCCCGCTACGTGGGGCAAGATCGGCGGCCTGGTGCAGGGTCTTGGCTACTGTAACGCGATGACCATGCCGCTGGAAGGCGCCGTCATCTTCGTCGAAAGCACCGTGACCACCGACACCTGGGCCGTCGAAACCGATGCCGCCGGTATCTACGGTATCTGGATCGACGGGATGTATAGCCCGTTCACCGTTACTATTTCCTATGAGGCCGGTTACGACGCGCAGGTGTTCACCGGTGTCGAGATCGCCGGCGGTGAAGTGACCACGCAGAACGCTGACCTGCTCTTCATGCAGCCGTGCATCACGGTCGCGCCGGACGCGCTGGCCGTCTCTGTGGAGATGGGCGCCGTCACTACGGTGGACCTCAACCTGGCGAACCTGGGCGCCTTCACCGGCACGTTCGAGATCGACGAGCGCAGCCTGGGCTTCGACATACTCGGCCCGTTGGCCGCCGGCGGCCCGGATGGCTTCGGCTATGAGTTCGCCGACTCCAACAGCGCGGGCGTCGGCCCGGCCTACGGCTTCGTGGACATCTCCGGCATCGGCACGCCGGTAACGCTCGGCGACAATGACTCCGTTGAAGTGGACATCGGCTTCGACTTCAAGTTCTACGGCGATAGCGACGTCGATCCCAATCTCTACGACTCCGTCTTCGTCAACAGCAACGGCTTCCTCTCCTTCGGCGCCGGCTCCACCGACCTCAGCCCCGACGCGCTGCCTAGCCCGACGCTGCCCAACAACCTCATCGCCGTCGCCTGGGACGATCTGCTTCCGGGAACCGTCTACGTTCAGAACTTCCCGCAGTGTCCGTACAACCCGGCAGGGACTGCCGTGGACGCCTGCTTCATCGTGCAGTACGACGACTTCACGCACGCTGGCGGCGCTCCGGCAGGAACCTTCCAGGCCATTCTCTTCCGCTCCGGCAGCATCCTGATGCAGTACGAGACGGTGGATGCACCTGACGCGAGCACCGGCATCGAAGACGCGCTCGGCATCGTCGGCCTCAACTACGGGCCGGCGCTGGCCGACGAACTGGCGATCTGCTTCGCTTACCCTGGCGAGGAGACGAATTGCCGGTCCGATCAAGTCACGTGGTTGTCGGTGGATGTGGACGAAGGCGACATCGCCGCTCACGACGATGCGACGGTCGTGGTCACGCTCGACGCGTCCGTGCCTGAAGTCACCTTACCGGGCGACTATCTGGCCGAACTGTGGGTAGAGACCAATGATCCGCAGCAAGCGCTATTCGTTATCCCTGTGACGATGACCGTGCTGCAGGCGGCGCAGGTGAGACTCGAAGGTGTTGTCACCGCCTGGTCGCAGTGTGACGAGGTCAGCGAAACGCTGGAGGGCGTGCAAGTCGCCGTCTCGACCAGCTCGGGTGACAGCTTCATACTTACCACGGGCGCTGATGGCACCTACGCGGCCTGGCTCGCGACCGGTGATGCTTACACCATAACCGTTTCGCATCCTGGCTACGTACCGGTCACGGCGAATGGAACGGCGCAAACGGGGATGCTGCCGCGCAACGTGAGCCTGCGTATCGATCTGCCTTGCGTCAGCGTCACGCCGACCAGCTTCGACGAGACACTGCCCAAGGAACGCACCCTCACGCGCACTCTCACCATCCACAACGTTGGTGCGGGCGACTTCGCCTACGACGACATCTCCGGCTCCAGTCTGTGGCTGTCGGTGGCGCCCAAGACGGGCGTCGTCCCGGCGGATAGCAGTGTGCCGGTGGTGTTGACGTTCGACTCGACCGGCCTGGTCGCCGGCGACGTCTACTCAACCGTCCTGGAAATCGCGCACACGAACGCGGCGGTGGAACGTCTGTTCGTCCGCCCCGTGCGGCTGACTGTGCTCGATGAACCGGCGGTCCGGGTGGATGTCGTCAAGACTGCCGATCCGGCGGACTTCGTGCTGCCCGGCGAGCTGATCACCTACACCGTGGTCTTCACCAACAGCTACGATATGCCACTCGATCTAACGGCGTCCGATCCCGTTCCCGCCAACACGACCTACGTGTTGGGCAGCGTCTCCGGCGCAACTGTGGCAGATCCGCCGGGCAACGCGGTGACGTGGGCCGGGTCGCTCGAAGCAGGCGCAACCGTTACCTTCAGCTTCGTCGTTCGCGTGAACGATGATGTGGAGTTGGGTACGTTGATCACGAACACCGTCACGGTAACGGCGAACGATCTGCCGTTTACCGCTGAGGCTGTGGTGCGAGTTGGGCGGGTGATGCACACCATCTATCTGCCGCTCGTGATGCGCAACGCGCAGTAGCAGGTAACCTGCTCTAACACGTTGCTTTCTCAAGAGGGCCACCAGGGCTACCCTGGTGGCCCTCACTTTGTGGGAGAGGAGATACGTTGCACCAGGAGAATGAAAAGACTCTGGCTCGCACTGCATTGGACTTCACATCGCTCAATGGTATAGTACGCTGTGGTTGGTATTCAGACTGAGGGAGAAAATGTGACAAACGTGAAAAAGAATCTTTGTTTATCATTGTTGCTCGTTTTGTTTTTCGGCGCGCTGGCCATACCCCCGCGCCTGGCCTTCGCCGCCCCGCCCGCGCCGCTGACGCCCACCGTGGGGTACGCCGAGCGCATGGACGTCTCTCCGGCGTTACGCGCGCTATCAATAGACAGCGGCCAGCAGGCGATAGGGGGAGACGAAACTGCGTTTTCGTTCCGCCTTCCTAAAGCTGTCCAGTCGGATGCGTTTTACACGACGGACCGCGTCCTGCAAAGCGTAACCGGTCCCATGGCGATGCCATCGCCGCTCACCAGCTTCGATGGCCTGGATAACATCAACGGCGTGCATCCGCCTGACACCCAGGGCGACATCGGCTACGATCCGGCTACCGGGACGAAATACTATGTGCAATGGGTCAACCTCTCCTTTGCCGTCTGGGACGTGACCAACACGCCTACGCTGGTCTACGGCCCTGTCACCGGCAACACAATCTGGCAGGGCTTCGGCGGTGTTTGTGCGAACACCAACGACGGTGACCCGATTACCCTCTTTGATCCCATCGCCAATCGCTGGCTGATGACTCAGTTCTCCGTCGATGGCCCGTACTACCAATGTATCGCCGTCTCCCAGACCGCCGACCCCACCGGCGCCTGGTATCGTTATGCTTTTCAGGTTAGCGCCACCAAAATGAACGACTACCCCAAGTTCGGTGTCTGGCCCGATGGGTACTATATGACGGTCAACCAGTTCACCAACAGCGAGTACTGGGGTGGGGCGGGCGTCTTCGTCTTCGAGCGTGATAAGATGCTCACCGGCGACCCCACGGCATCCTTTCAATTCTTTGACCTTTATAACGTCAACGATAATTTCGGCGGGATGTTGCCCTCCGACCTCGATGGCGCTACGCTGCCGCCGGCGGGTGCGCCCAACTACTTTATGGAAGTGGATGATGGTTCCTGGATCAGGCCGAACGACGCCATGCGGATCTGGGAATTCCACGTCGATTGGGCCAACCCTGCCAATACGACGTTTGGCCTTAACGGACAGCCTAACTTTGTCATCCCCGTGGCCGAGTGGACGCCGATCTGTTCTAGCACGCGCAATTGCATCCCTCAGCCGGGCACGTCGGTGCGGCTGGATGCCATCGGCGACCGGCTGATGTACCGGCTGGCCTACCGCAACTTCGGCACGCACGAATCGCTCGTGGTCAACCACACGGTCAACGCCGGAAGTGGCATCGCCGGCGTGCGCTGGTACGAAGTCCGCGACCCCGGTGGTTCACCCGTCATTTACCAGCAAGGCACGTACGCCCCGGATTCCCATCACCGCTGGATGGGCAGTGTGGCGATGGATGGAGAGGGCAACATGGCCCTGGGCTACAGCGTCTCCAGCAGCAGTGTTTATCCCTCTGTGCGGTACGCCGGGCGGCTGGCGAACGATCCCCTGGGGACGTTGCCCCAGGATGAAGTCTCGTTAGTTGCCGGTAGCGGTTACCAGAGTAGTTCCTACAATCGCTGGGGCGATTACAGTATGATGGGCATCGACCCGGTGGACGATTGCACCTTCTGGTATACGCAGGAGTACATGGCGACGACAGGATACGCGTCGTGGTCGACGCGTATCGGCTCCTTTCGCTTTCCGGGCTGCACGGCTGCCGAACCCGGCACGCTGCGCGGTGTTGTCGCCGATGCCGCCACATCTTCACCCGTGAGCGGCGCGCGCGTCGAAGCTGTCGGCCCATCCGGAACGGAAGCCACCACCAGCGCCGGCAATGGTTCCTACGTGTTGTTGCTTGAACCGGAGACTTACACCGTCACCGCCAGCGCTTATGGCTATTTCCCGCGCACGCAAACCGGCGTCGAAGTCACCAGCAACGCGACCACCACACTCAACCTGTCCCTCACCCCCGCGCCGACCTACGTCGTTTCTGGGACCGTCACCGACGCGCTCACCGGTTGGCCGCTCTACGCGCGCATCCGCGTGCAGGGTGTGCCCTACAACCCGCCCGCGCCTAACGACGTCGTGTGGACCGATCCGCTCAGCGGCGCGTACACCCTCACGCTGGCGGCTGGAGTCACCTACACGCTGGAGGTCGAAGCCTGGGTCTCCGGCTACCTGCCCGCCAGTTTTTCCCTCGGCCCGTTGATGGGCAATGTGACGCGCAATGTGGCTTTGCATGCGGATACGGTCACCTGCCGTGCGCCGGGTTATAGTCTCAGCCGTGTTGGGACGACAGAATCCTTCGATGGTGGCGCTCTGCCTGCCGGTTGGTCACTGGTGGATAACGCCGGGGCCGGCGTGGTGTGGCGCTTCGATGACTCGAAGTCGCTTGGTAACCGCACTGGCGGGACGGGATCGTTTGCTCTCATCGATAGCGACCACGCGGGCGCGAAAAATGTGGACGCCGTCTTATACTCGCCCGTTATGGATTTCTCTTCCCAGACGGCGGTCATCCTCGAATTCAAGTATGACTTTCGTTGGTACAGTTATGGCGAGAATGAAATTGCCGACGTGGACGTGAGTGTGAACGGGGGAACGACCTGGACCAACGTTTGGCAGCGCAGCGGCGCCAACGACCGCGGCCCCAAAACCGCGCGCGTGAACCTTTCCGCCCTGGCGGTCGGGAAATCTGACGTGCGCGTGCGCTTCCACTACTACAACGCCAACTACGAATGGTGGTGGCAAGTGGATGACGTGTTCGTCGGGACCTCGACGTGTGCTCCCACAGCGGGCGGCTTAATCGTCGGTGAAGTGACCGATGCCAACACCGGAGCAGCGGTCGCTGCGGTGTTGCGCGACGATGCGGGCTACACCGCTCAGGCCAGCACGCACAATGCACCCGGCGTGGGGGCCTTCTACACGCTCTTCGCGCCTGCCGGGACACACGTCGTCACCGCGACGGCGACCGGCTACGCGCCTGGCGTCGTCACGGCGACTGTGACTGCCGGTGTAGCGGTTGCCCACGACATCGCTCTCGATGCGGGACAGCTTGCAGTCGCGCCGAATGCGCTTACATTGACGATGACTGCCGATACGATGACCACGCGCGCGATCACGCTCAGCAACAGCGGCGGGTTTAGCGCCAGTTTCACCTTGCAGGAGATCAACGCGCCGTTCACGCCGATTACCGTCACCGGGCCGTTTGCCGGGATGACGCGCCGCGTCTCACCCAAGCACTTGCACGACCTCAATGCCACTACTGTCCGCCAATACGATCCGCCCGACGTGCCGTTGTTGGATGCAGGGACCGTCATCCAGACCTGGGATAGTGGCCTGGTTTCGCCATGGGGCGTCGCCTATGACACGGCTGCCGGTCTGCTTTGGCTAAGTGATACCCGTCTCGGCGGCGGCGAAGATCGCAACGTCGCTTTTGAACCCGACGGTACGCCCACCGGCGCATCCCTGCCGACCTCACCGTGGGTTGCACTGTTTGCCGCCGACATTGCCTACAACCCCATCACCGGCAATCTCTGGCAGATCAACGTGGGTGAAGATGGCTGCGTGTACGAACTGGATCCAGCAACCGCGCCGGGGACGGCGGCGGCAACCGGGCGCGCGCTTTGCCCGCCCTTCGGCGTATCCGAGCGCGGTCTGGCCTACGATCCCACGACCGACACCTTCTACAGCGGCTCGTGGAACGATCAAATTGTCTACCACTTCGATGCGACCGGGCGCTTGTTGGACTCCTACGATCTAAAGCTGAACATCGCCGGTCTGGCTTACAACCCCGCGACCCGCCACTTGTTTGTGATGTCCAACGCTGCGATAGGGCGCGACGTGTACGTCATCGACACGGCGGCCGGCTATACCATCATTGGCGGCTTCGACATTGATGGCCTGGGCAGCTTCGAGCAGGCCGGCCTCTCACTGGATTGCGACGGCAATCTGTGGGCGGTCAATCAGGTCACGGGGCAGGTCATCCAGGCCATTTCCGGCGAGACCGGCGTTTGCGCCTGGCAGGAGGTGGCGTGGCTGACCAGCGATCCGGTGACGGGCACGGTTGGGATCGGCGGCGAGCAGGCCGTAACCCTACACTTCGACGCGAGCGGTATGGACGCGGGTGTCTACCCTGCTCATCTGCGCGTTGCTAACAGTACACCCTATGGTGAGTTGAGCGTTCCCATCACGCTGACGGTGGTACAACCCTACGCCGTGGCGTTGTCGCCCTCTGCTGCGGCACAAAGTGGCTTGCCCGGTGCGCAAGTGACATACACCTTCATGCTGACGAATGAAGGGTTGGAGACGGACACCTACACGGTAACGCTCTCCGGCGACGACTGGATCGCGACCGCTACACCCATGGTTGGCCCGCTGGCTGCAGGAGAAAGCGCCCCGGTCACTGTGACCGTGACCGTGCCCAACGCCGCTTTGTGTGATGCGTTGGACACACTGACGGTAACTGTCGCATCGCAGGGAAGTCCCTCCCGTTTTGTCTCAGCGACGGCTACGACGTCTGCCCGGGCCGTATATGCCGTGCAGGCCGTCGTGAACCCATTGCAACTTACTGGCGATCCCGCTGCGGTGCTGCAAACCACGTTGTGGGTGACGAACACCGGCAATTGCGTGGACACGTTCGCGCTGTACCCAACAAGCGTATGGCCGGTCGATGTCACGGCGACAACGGGCGCGCTGGAGGTTGGTGTTGGGATCGCCGTCCCGGTGACGGTGACAATCCCGGCGAGCGCCCTGGCTGGCGATGCCGCCGCGACGACGTTGGCGGCGATGTCACAGGCCAATGCCGCCGTGCGCGCGACAGCAACCGTGACCACGACCGCGAACGCGGTGTACGGTGTGGCGCTCTCCCCGCAGACGGCGTCGATGGATGCAGACCCTGGCGAAACGGTGGTCTACACATTGACCCTGTCGAACATGGGCAATGCCGCCGATACCTATACACTCTCCGTCGAGGACGCTGCCTGGTCGACGACACTCAATTCACAGATGGCTTCTCTGGCTCCCGGCCAGACGCTCACGGTGACGGCGACGGTCGCGGTGCCGGTTGCTACGGCCGCCTCACTCGATACAGCCCGTGTCGTCGCTGCGGGTACGGGGGTTTCCACGACCAGCTTGTTGACAACAACGCTCGACTGCATCTCCGTATCCGGTGCGGCGTTCACTTTTACACCCGCACAACCCTTCGGCGGTGAGACGGCGACGTTCACCGGCACGGTGACGGCGGGCACGCCGCCCATCGTCTATACCTGGGATTTTGGTGATGGCGGTACGGCGACTGGCGCTGTCGTCACGCACACCTTCTCCACCGAGACCGCGATTTTCCCCTACACCGTGGCGATGACGGCGACCAACGCCTGTGGCTGGGATGTAGCAGAACAAGTCGTTGCGGTTCATCTGTATCAGGTATACCTGCCGTTAATCATAAGAGCTTCTGACTAACGTGCTCTCAACCTGTGCGCCGCCTCCACCACAAGGAGGCGGCGCACAGCAAAACCCAAAACTCAAGACCCATTATCCAACTCATTACCCATTACCCATCACTTTTCTGGAGGATCCCATGCGCAAATGCTGGCTTTTTCTCATTGTATTAGGAATAACCCTGATATCGGCCCTGCCTGTCGAAGCCAACAGCCCTGACGGCGACCGTATCGTGCATATTACCTTTGCTTCGGCGGAGGAACTGGCGGCGTTGACGGCGCGTCTGGATGTGTGGGAAGTTCACCGCGACGCGCAGAACCCGGAAACCGGCTATGTGGTCGCCTACACCTCGACCACCGACGACGCGTGGCTGACCTCGGCTGGCTTTGCTTTCACTGAATCGCCTCTGAACCTCGCGCTGCCGGATACTATTCCCGGTTTCCCGTGTTACCGCACGGTGGACGAGATCTACGCGCAGTTGGATCAGTGGGCAGCAGCATACCCCGACTTTACGCAACTGTTCAGCATCGGCCAGAGTTACGAGGGCCGTCCTTTGCGGGTGATGCGCTTGACCAACGAGGCGACCGGGACGAGCAACAAACCCACTTTCTTCTTAGTGGCGAACATCCACGGACGCGAATTGATCACCCCGGAGACGGCGTTGGTCTTCATGCAGTATTTGCTGGAGAACTACAACGTTGACCCGGACGTGACCTGGTTGCTGGACGAGCACTTGATCTACGTTCTCACCAGCGCCAATCCCGACGGCCACGTAAAAAACGAGCCGGGCCAACCCTGGGCCTACTGGCGCAAAAATACCCACCCTTACGGATCGTGCAGTTCCACTGACTACGGTGTGGACCTCAACCGCAATTCCAGCTTCCATTGGGGTGGGCCGGGCACCAGCACCAACCCCTGTGATGAAACTTATCGCGGGCCGTCGGCGGCTTCTGAAATTGAAACGATTCGATTGGAAAGCTTCGTCGCTACCCTTTTTCCCGATCAACGCGGCCCCAACGACACCGACCCTGCGCCGGACGATGCAACCGGCGTTTTCATCACCCTGCACAGTTACAGTAATCTGGTGCTTTGGCCTTGGGGAGATACCTCCACCCCCGCGCCGAACGGCACGCAATTGCAGATGCTCGGCCGGCGGATGGCGTCCTTCAACGGATTCACCCCACAGCAATCCAGCGCGTTATATCCTACTAGCGGCGCTACCGATGACTGGGCTTACGGCGAATTGGGCGTCGCGGCCTACACCTTTGAGATTGGTTCGAGCAGCGACGAATTTTACCCACCTTGTTCGCGCTACGATGCCTTGATCCAACCGAACGTTGACACGCTCCTCTATGCCGCCAAAGTCGCGCGGACGCCCTATCTCACGTCCTTTGGCCCTCACGTCCAAACCGTCACAGCGATGCCGGATGCGGTGTTGATTGGGCAGCCCATCACCGTGCAGGCGACGCTCAATGACGCCGATAGCAAGAATACCGGCCAGGCAGTTGTGGCGGCGGAGATCTACGTGGGGACACCTCCCTGGGATGGCGGTACGCCCATTCCGATGTTCGCGCTGGATGGCGCTTTCAACGAAACGGAAGAGGCCGCCCAGGTTCAGATCGATACGACCGGCATGGCGCGCGGGCGACATCTCGTCTATGTGCGAGGCCGGGACGCCGATGGCTTCTGGGGCCCGATCTCTGCCGCCTTCGTGCAGTTGGTGGACGACAGCGCTTTGACCGGTACCGTCGTTGTCTCGGGAACGGCGACTCCGCTATCCGGCGCGCAGGTTACAGCAGACAGCGGCACGGCCCAGTACGTCACCCAGACCGATGTCACCGGACAGTACACCCTGCCTTTGTACGCCGGAACGTATACCGTGACCGCTTCGCTGCTGGGCTACGCAAGCAGCATGGCGACCGTTTCTATGGCTATCGGCGAGACCTCTGTGCAGGATTTTGCTCTGGAACGGTTGCCCTGGGGAACGCTTTCTCTGATAGTAGCCGAGTTGGGATCGGCGCAACCGTTGACGGCGACCGTCGCCCTGGAAGGATTGGGGACGGCCTGGACTGCAGCGCCGACCCTGACATTGGAGCTGCCGGTTGACGTGTACACGTTCACGGCGACGGCGGCAGAGCATTGGCCGCGTTCCTACTCTGTCACCATCACCGAGGGGGCGTGGGTGACGCACACCTTGCGCCTGCATCCCAAGCCAGCGCTCCTGGTCGTGGATGACGACGCCGGCGCGTCCTACGAGACTTATCTCCTGCCGGCGTTGGATGCACTGAGAATTCCGTACGCGACGTGGACGATAGCAACGCAAGGTCCGTTGTCGCCCCAGACGCTGGCGGCTTATACGGGTGTGTTCTGGTTCACCGGCGACGATGCGCTCAACAGCCTGAATCGCGCTGAGCAGACCGCCCTGCTCACTTACCTCGACGCCGGCGGGCGGCTCTTCGTGACCGGGCAGAACATCGGGATGGACATCAAGAACGACAACGGCGCTTTCTTCCGCGACGTTTTGCACGCTGCGTTCATTCAGGACAATGCCGGGGAGACAGAAACCGTCGGCCTCTCGTTCTACAGCGGACTGAACGTCACGTTGACCGGTGGAAGCGGGGCCGACAACCAAACCAGCCCAGACGTGATTGCCCCTTATAATGTGGCGGCGACGCCGGTCTTCACCTATACCACCGGCGCGGCAGGGTTGGCCGTGGACGACGGCGCGCACCGTCTCATCTACCTTGCGTTTGGCCTGGAGGGTGTTGCCGATAGCGCGCAACGGACCACTATCCTGCGTGACGGGTTGGCATGGTTGGGTCTGTCGCAGCCCCCGGCCCGCCTGGAGCTGGCGCTGACACCCCAGCCGGCTCGCGTGTGGCCTGGTATTCCCCTCACCTATACTCTGACGGTGCTCAACGATAGCCTGTTGCCGATGACAGATGGCGTTTTGACCCTCACATTACCCTCGTCGGTGACGATATTGTCTCATTCGCCGGCAGCCACGAGTGTTGCGCTGGGAACGTTGATCTGGCGTGATCTGGCGTCGGATTCTGAGGCCGTGCAGACCTTCACCTGGACGGTGCTGATCCCGACCGGGACCGATCTGAACGTGTTCGCCAGCCGCGTCACTGCCTCCTGGCCGGGCATAACGGCACCGGCGGAGCTGGTGCTAACATCGGAGGTGGCCGCTCCCTATGACCTGGAACTGTCGCCGCCGGTATCATACCGGTCAGGGCTGCCTGGGGCAACCGCGTCTCATTACCTGACCGTGACCAACGTCGGGACGTTGCCTATAACGGTTGCCTTAACTACGCCGTCGAGTATCTGGCCGGTGCAGATCGTTCCAACGCAGGTTTCTTTGCCAGTTGGTGGCATTGCCCCCGTGACGGTCACAGTGACGATCCCTGAGTCAGGAACACTCTTGGATGCAGCACCGCACATATTGACCGTAACCGCCACTATTCTTGAATCGCCAACCGTGCAGGCGCAAGCTGTTCTGACGACCGCGCTTGAGCAAAAGACTGTCTACGTCTATTTGCCCGTGATTTTGCGCGGCCAATAGTGTGCAAGGACTGATTCCCCCCTTTAGTTTCCCCTTAGAGGGGGGGATTAAAGGGGGGGGCTGCGGAGACCGTGGATTGTGACCTGCCTTGAGCGTTGACATGAAACTTTTTGAGGGTGAAACTATGAATCGACTCTACCGCGTCGTTTTGTTTGTTGTGCTGTTGCTCGGCCTGTTCGGTGCGCCTTCCACCGCACTGCGCGCTGCTCCGGCTCTCGATAAAATCGCCCCGTGGGTTCTCGCGCACACCGCCGGCGGCGCAGAGGCCGAGTTCCTCGTCGTGCTGGCGGCGCAGGCGGATCTCAGCGGCGCGGCACGACTGCAAATGAAAGCGGAAAAGGGCCGTTACGTCTACGAGACGCTGTGGCGCACCGCACAGACCTCGCAAAGGCCGCTGCTCAAGTGGCTTGCCGCGCGCGGCGTGGAACATCGCGCCTACTACATCGTCAACCTGATCTGGGTGAAAGGAGATGCCGACCTGGTGCGAGCGTTGGCTGCACGGCCCGACGTGGCGCGCATCGAGGGCAACCCGCGCATCCAGAACGTGCTGCCGCAGCCCGCGCGCCCGCTCGACGCGCTGCTCGCCGCCGCCCCTACCGCTATCGAACTGAACATCACCTACGTGCGCGCACCGGAAGTCTGGGCGATGGACTTTACCGGGCAGGGCGTGGTCGTTGGTGGGCAGGATACGGGCTACGACTGGACGCATCCGGCACTGAAGCCACACTATCGCGGCTGGAACGGGACAACGGCCAACCACGATTACAACTGGCACGATGCCATTCACAGCGGCGGCGGCTCGTGCGGCGCAGACTCGTTTGTGCCATGCGACGACTACGGCCACGGCACGCACACGATGGGCACGGCTGTCGGCGATGACGGTGGGATGAACCAGATCGGGATGGCGCCCGGCGCGCAGTGGATCGGCTGTCGCAATATGAACGTGGGGTACGGGACACCGGCCACATATCTGGAATGTTTCGAGTTCTTCCTCGCGCCGTATCCGGTGGGTGGGACGTCTGCCCAGGGCGATCCGAGCAAAGCGCCCGACGTGACCAACAACTCGTGGACGTGCCCTAGCGGCGAAGGCTGCTCGTGGAGCACGCTGCAAGACGCGATGGAAGCGCAGCGCGCGGCGGGCATTATGACCGTCGTCTCGGCAGGGAACGCCGGTTCGAATTGTTCGACGGTGAACGATCCTCCCGCGATTTACGCCGCCGCGTACACGGTGGGGGCGTTGAGCACCGGCACAGATACGATCTGGTCATCGAGCAGTCGCGGCCCGGTGATGGTGGACGGCAGCAACCGCCGCAAGCCCGACCTTGCCGCGCCAGGGACGAGTGTCCGCTCGTGTATTCCCAACGGCGGCTACGGCGCCAAGAATGGCACCTCGATGGCCGCGCCGCACGTCGCCGGGGCCGTGGCGCTGTTGTGGTCGGCGGTTCCGGTGCTTAAGAACCAGATCGATGCAACGGAGCAACTGCTGAATGACAATGCGTTCCACATCAACTCGACCGCGTGTAGCAGCAGCGGCTGGCCCAACAACGTCTACGGTTACGGGCGGCTGGACATCAAATCGGCAGTGGATGCGGCGCTCGCCTCGGTCGAATACGGCGTCGCCATTGCGCCGGCGACGGTTGAACAGCACGGCGCGCCGGGCCAGGCGGTGAGTGTTGCCTTTCGCGTCACGAATACCGGGACGACGGCGGACAACTTCACCGTCACATTGACCAGTGCCGGCTGGCAGACGACCGCACCGACCCGAATCGGGCCGTTGTCTGCCGGGGCGACCGCGCCACTGCCTGTGACGGTCACCATCCCCACAGATGCATTGTCCGGGGCATCGGACAGGGTCACGGTGACGGCGACGTCGGCAGGCGACCCCTCCCGCAGCGCGCGCGCCACGCTCCGCACGACGGCGGATGCGGTGTACGGCCTGGAGCTTTGGCCGCCGGAAATAAGTGCTAACGGCGACGCGGGAAAAACGCTGGTGTACACGCTCACATTGACCAACATCGGCAATATCACCGATGACTATAGTCTGGCGTTCTCCGGTGCGGCGTTGGCGACGACGCTGACTCCCACGCAGGTGACATTAGCGCCGCAAGCGAGCACACCGGTCACAACACTGGTCACGGTCCCCTGGAATGCTTTTACGGGGTTCACGGATACGGTGCGGGTGACGGCATCTGGGACAGGCGTTTCGGCCTACAGCGATTTGACGACTGTCGCGATTGCCGCAGAGTGTTTTCCGGTGGTCGAGCCGTTTTTCAGTTACACGCCGTCCTATCTGGCTGTTGGGCAGACGGCTACATTTACCGGCACGGTGGCGGAGGGCACGCCGCCGGTTGATTTCGCGTGGGATTTCGGGGATAGAAGTCCGCTCGTTTATGGCGAGGTCGTTACGTATACCTTCCCGGTAGCGACCATAACACTCCCGTACACCGTCATCATGACGGCCACGAATTCCTGCAGCGAGGGAAGTATCCAGTGGATTGTGACTGTGACGTCGTACAGGCTGTATCTGCCATTGGTTCTGAAATCAGCAGGGACTGTGTTTTTGCCTTAGATTTCGCTCATTCGTTTTACCGACTTGCAATCATCATCTTTCTTGGGGCGGATTTCGAGCACTTCTTCAATATAGAGCACGCGTTGGTATGAGCCGAGTCGCCCGTACTGCCCTTTGCGGCTGACGTCGCCGCTTACACGGACGTAGACCGGCTCGTAGGGTTTTTGCGCGATGCTGTTATAGTCCTCCTGGAGCTTCTCGGCGGTTTTGCTGAATCCTTTGCTTTTCACCCACCAGGTCTCTTTCGATCCGCATGGGTTGAAGCTGCTGCCTCCCCGGCCAAAGGTCACGTGGCCTTCCCAAACGCCGCTTTCCAGCGTACGCCCTACAGCAGTTAGCGTAAAAACGCCAAGACAAGCCAATGAGGTGATCCAGTGCATCGCTGTTGCTCCTTCGAGAATCGTCACAGGTTGAACGTGAAAAGTTGAGTTGCAAAGCTCATCTCATAGGTTACCACTTGTCGCGTAGATTGTCAATTATCGTTGCGTTTGTAGAACACTTGTTCCTACTCGCGCCGGGAAAGTGTGTTATAATAACCGGTTGCAGTGAGCATCATAGTGGGGGCAGGTATGACGAGTGAAAAACTGATCGTGCGCGGCGCGCGCGAACACAATCTTAAAAATATCACAGTGGAGATTCCCAAGAATAACCTGGTGGTCATCACCGGGCTGTCGGGGTCGGGGAAGTCGTCCCTGGCGTTCGATACGATCTTCGCCGAGGGCCAGCGCCGGTACATCGAGTCGCTGAGCGCCTACGCGCGGCAATTCCTCGGCCAGATGAGCAAGCCGGATGTGGATTCGATCGAGGGCTTGAGTCCGGCGATTGCCATCGACCAGAAGGGTGTCTCGCACAATCCGCGTTCGACCGTGGGCACCGTTACCGAGATTTACGACTATCTGCGCCTGTTGTACGCCCGCATCGGCATCCCCCATTGCCCGGAGTGTGGCAGACCCGTGACCCGGCAGAGCGCCCAGGAGATCGTGGACGCGATCCTCGCCATGCCGGCGCAGACGCGCTTGCAGGTGCTCGCGCCGCTCGTGCGCGGGCGCAAGGGCCACCACCGGCCCACCTTCGAGGAAGCGCGCAAGCTCGGTTTCGTCCGCGTGCGCGTGGATGGGACGGTCTACGAGCTGGAAGAGGTCCCGGAATTGGATCGCTACAAACTGCACGACGTCGAAGCGGTCGTGGATCGCCTGGTTGTTCCCGGCGACGCGGAAATCGAGACGGCGACGTACCGCGATTTCGTCAGCCGCGTGACCGACTCCGTGGAAACCTCGCTGCGGCTCGGCGAGGGGATCTTGATCGTCGAGGTCGTGCAGGCTTCACAGCCCGATGTACGGCCTGAGGGCGTTCTCCCTGCGGGAGACCTCCTCTTTTCGGAGAAGCTGGCATGCGCGAACTGCGGTCGCAGTCTGCCGGAAATTGAGCCGCGCACGTTCTCGTTCAACAGCCCGCACGGCGCGTGCCCCACGTGCCAGGGCCTCGGCTACAAGCTGGAACTGGACCCCGGTTTGATCGTGCCCAACCCCACCAAATCGCTGGCCGAAGGCGCGATCATCTCTGGCGTGGCCGAGGAAAAGGGCAGTTACGGCTGGAAGGTGATGGAAAGCGTGATGGAGCACTACGGCATCGCGCCGAACAAACCCTGGTCCGCGTTGACCGAGGCGCAGCAGCGGATCATCCTCTACGGGACGGGCGCGGAGGCGGTGCCGGTCTACTACGAAGGGCCGAGCGGCGTGTGGGCCGGGGCGCGCAAGTACGAGGGCGTCATCCCCGCCTTACAGCGCCGTTACGACGAATCCAGCTCGGACTTTGTCCGCGAAAAGATCGAAGAGGTGATGAGCCAGACGCCGTGCTCGACCTGCCAGGGCACGCGCCTGAGCGACATCGCGCGGGCAGTCACGGTGCTGGATTTGCCGATCCACGAGATTGCGAGCTGGCCCGTAGTGAAGTTGCAAGCGTGGGTGGCCGAACTGCTCGCGGGCAAACGCCTGATGCCGAAGGCCTACGCCATTGCCGAGCGTGCTCTGAAAGAGATCGACAACCGCCTGACGTTCCTGGTGAACGTCGGCTTGGACTACCTGAGCCTCAATCGCATGGCGGCGACGCTTTCCGGCGGCGAGGCGCAGCGCATCCGCCTGGCGACGCAGGTGGGATCGCGGCTGACTGGTGTGCTCTATGTGCTGGATGAACCGAGTGTTGGCCTGCACCAGCGCGATACGGCGCGCCTCATCGACACGCTCAAGGAGATGCGCGACTTGGGCAACACCGTCCTCGTCGTCGAACACGATGACGAGACTATCCGCGCCGCCGACTGGATCGTGGACCTGGGGCCGGGCGCGGGCGAACACGGTGGGGAAGTCGTCGCCGAAGGGCCGCTGGACGCGATTCTGGTACATCCGACTTCGCACACGGGAGCCTATCTCTCCGGGCGCAAGTGCGTCCCTGTGCCCGTACAGCGCCGGCAGGGTAACGGCAAGGCGCTGTGGGTGCGCGGCGCGCGGCAGCACAATCTCAAGGGACTCGATGTGCGCTTTCCGCTGGGGTTATTTACGTGCGTGACCGGTGTTTCGGGATCGGGCAAGAGCAGTCTGGTGGTGGAGACGCTCTACGCCAATCTGCTGCAGCGCATCAACGGATCGCGCATCCCGGCAGGCGATTGCGACGCGGTGGAGGGGATGGACTATATCGACAAAGTCATCAACATCGACCAGTCGCCGATTGGGCGCACGCCGCGCTCCAACCCGGCGACGTACACCGGGTCGTTCGATCCGATCCGCTCGCTTTTCGCCGAGCTGCCGGAGTCGAAGATTCGTGGCTATCAGGCCGGGCGCTTCTCATTCAACGTGAAGGGCGGGCGTTGCGAGGCCTGCCAGGGTCAGGGGACGCTGCGCATCGAGATGCAGTTCTTGCCGGAGGTCTATGTCCCCTGCGACGTGTGCCACGGCACGCGCTACAACCGTGAGACATTGCAAGTCCGCTACAAGGACAAGAACATTGCCGAGGTGCTCGATATGACGGTGACAGAGGCTGTAGATTTCTTTTCGGCGATTCCGTCGCTGCTGCGTAAGCTGGAAACGCTCTGCGACGTGGGCCTGGGCTACATCCGCCTAGGGCAAGCAGCGACGACGCTTTCCGGCGGCGAGGCGCAGCGCATCAAGCTGGCGAAGGAACTCTCGCGCCGGGCGACCGGGCGCACGCTCTACATCCTCGACGAACCCACGGTGGGCCTGCACGCCGCCGACGTGGACAAGTTGATCAGCGTCTTGCAGCGGCTCGCGGACACGGGCAATACGATTCTCGTCATCGAGCACAACCCGGATGTGATCAAGGTCGCGGACTGGATCATCGACATGGGGCCGGAGGGCGGCGACGCAGGCGGCGAAGTGCTCGTTGAAGGTACGCCGGAGGATGTCGCCCGGTCGGTGCTGTCGCACACGGGGCATTATCTCAAGCGCTGGCTAAAGGATGCGAAACTGGCAGAGTGTTGAAAAACAATCGTCCCGAAGAAATTGTCTTCGGGACGATGTGTTTAGCCAGAGAACTTCCACTCACGGCGCCAGCGCGCGATCCAAATCCTCAACCACGCCACTCAATAACACCTGGCCTTCGTAAGTCGTCAGAGCGGCGGCTTCGGCCAGCACCTTTTTAGCCTCTTCCTTGCGGTCCTGCGCCAGGTAGACGTGCCCCAGAATGTGCAAAGCGCGCGCGCGTTCCAGATCGGTTTTCGCCCATTGAATGGCGTAGTGCCCTAGCTGCTCCGCTTCAGCTATACGTTCAGGTCGGTAATCGGTATAGAACTGTGCCAGGGCGATGAGCAATTCCAGGCTATACGGGGCCAGTTTTTGTGCCTGAAGGAGATCGCCTTGGGCCGCGTCAATGTCGGGGGGACTTTGTACGCGATAGGCCCAGGAGCGTGCGATGTGAATGATGGCGCTTTCCTGCGCGAGGCCAAAAGCCCGATCCGCCGCGGCCATAGCCTCTCCCGAATCGCCGGCCAGAGAAGTGGCGATGGCTAACCAGGCTTCGGCCTCGGCAAATTCGGGGTTTTTCTCTGCTGCCCGGTCGAATTCCTTGGCTGCTTCGGGATAGCGCCCTTGCAGGTAGTAAATCATGCCGATGCCGAAATAGGGGTCAGGCAGGTTCTCTTTGAAAGAGATCGCGGTGAGAAAAGCGCTCTCAGCCGCCGGCCAGTTGAGTAGATGGTACTGCGCCTGGCCAATACCGACATAGGTTTCGGCGTGTTTCTCGTCGAGGGTTTGCGCGTGTTCGAAGTCGGCCAGCGCTGCTTCGTAGGCTCCCAGGCTTAAGTATTCCGCGCCACGCTGCAAGCGTAGTTCAATATCATCAGGGTTGAGGATGACGTTTTGGTCAAATCGCGTTGTCACCAGTGGAAGTGGCGTTGGCGTAAGCGTAGCAATGTCTGCCAGAGAGCGAGTTGGGAGCGGGGTGGGGGTAGGTGGGATTGGTCTCGACGATGTCTGCGCGGTGGCCTCCGTACCGGGAAGGGCTGTTGGAATGACGTCGCCACTTGGGGGAGGATTTGTCGACAGCGTCCCTTTAATCATCGACGCAAGTAGCAGGTAGGCCACAATAATGCCTATCCCTAACAGCAGCAGGATGAGCAGTTGTCCAGGTGTAAGCCCTTTGCCTTTGGCACGTGTGCGTTTCGGCTTTGGGGCCTTTGTGACAGGGGCCTTGCGTTTTGGCGGTGCTTTCTCGCGTTTTTGGCGCTTGCTGCCCCGTTCCTTTTTTTTAGCGGATGCAGCGTCGGCTGGCTCAGATGGCGCTTCGAGTTCTTCTTCGCCGAACAGACCTTCCCACAGTTCCTCATCTGGTTGTTGCTTTGCACTGCGTTTATCGTCGAGCAACCCCATATCTTACCTCCATCGTCCATATCTCTGGCACATGGTTTGTGCCCGCCATTTCCTACACAAACCTAGTATAAAACGACATGGGCGAAAAAGCAAATATTCATTTGGCAATCGGGCAGAGTGTGGCAGAATAAGCGAATCAGCGAATCGGTGTTCGGCGTTGGACTTTTGGCTTTTGACTTATGAATTTACCTACACTGGAAGCGGAAGAGCGATTTTGGGCGCGCGGGATGCAACGCGTAGCCGGACTGGATGAGGCCGGGCGCGGGGCGTGGGCCGGGCCGGTGGTCGCCGCGGCGGTGATTCTGCCTTGTGGAGATGGCGTGTGTGCGGCTTTGGCCGGTGTGCGCGATTCCAAGCAGTTGTCATCCGTGGTCCGTCAGCGATTGGTAACGCGCATCCTCGACGTGGCGTTGGCCGTAGGGGTAGGGCGCGGCGAGCAGCAGGAAATCGACGCGCTCGGCATCGTCCCGGCGACGCGATTAGCGATGCAGCGCGCGCTGGCGGCATTGTCTGTCTCACCAGAAGCCCTGGTGATTGACGCGCTGCGCTTGCCCGGTGTGAATCTGCCGCAGGACGCGTTCCCCTACGCCGACGCGCGTTCGCTGTCGGTGGCGGCAGCCAGCATCATCGCGAAAGTGGCACGGGATCGCTGGATGGTGGACGTAGCGGAGATTGATTTCCCCGGCTACGGCTTCGCGCAACACAAGGGTTACGGCACGCAACAGCATCGGGAGGCGTTGGTCCGCCTGGGTGTCTGCCCACTGCACCGGTTGACTTTTCGTCCTGTTGCGGTGTGTGTGGCGGCAACAAATATGAAGATTGAGACCGCAAATCACGCGAATCTTCGCTAATTTTTAGGGGATTCTCGTAGATTGGCGAGATTCGCGGTTTTTTGTAAGGAGGCTCTCGCACCATGATTGTGATTATCAACGGCCCATGCGGCATCGGCAAGAGCACGACGGGCGAGCATGTGACCTCGAAATTCGACCGCGCCGTCTTCCTCGATGGCGATTACATCGGATGGGTACATCCCTTCGAGATCTACGATGAGGTGCGTATCGAGCATCTTTATCAGACGTTGCGGGTTCTTATCGCGTTCCACATCGAGCATGGCGACTATCACAACTTCGTGATCCCCTACGTCTTCGAGTCACCGGAATCGCTGGCGCGCTTGCGGACGCTACTTGCCGACCTGGATGATGAGATTTACGCCTTCCGCCTGGTGTGCGACGCGCAAGTGATCGAACAACGCCTCCGTGATTCTTCGCGCTCACCCGATGAGGTGGCTTGGCATCTCGACCGCGCCGTGGAACTGGTTCGTATCCAAGAAGCGGCGGCGCGCAACGGTGACCTGGGATACGTGGTGGATACCACAGCGCGAACACCCGAAGAAGTCGCCGACGTGATTTGGGCGCTGGTGCACGACCCCGATTTTATCACCCGCTATCGTGAGGCGCCGTGCGCATCGTGATGATCGGCCCGTTTGGTCTGCGCCCGCGCGGCACGATGAGTGTGCGAGCCTTGCCGCTGGCGCAGGCACTCGTCGCGCGTGGGCATACCGTGACGCTGCTGCTCCCCCCGTGGCAGAATCCCGAGGATGCGGGAAAATCCTGGGACGAAGGCGGCGTGCAAATCGAAAACGTCGCACTCCCGGCGGGTGTGCCGGGGTGGTTCCACTGGCGGCTGGCGGCGGCGTTGGTCCGCCGCGCCGTGGCACTCAAACCGGACATGATCCACACTTTTAAGCCCAAAGCCTACGCGGGACTGGCGCATCTGGCGCTGCGACGACGTTTCCCGGTGGTGGTGGATACCGACGATTGGGAGGGCTACGGCGGCTGGAACGACCTCAACCCCTATCCGGTATTGCTCAAGCGCTTCTTCGCCTGGCAGGAGCGCTGGGGACTGACGCGCGCGGCTGCGGTCACCGTCGCCAGTCGCGCTCTGCAAACGCTCGTCTGGGCGATGGGCGGCCCGCCGGAGCGCGTCTTCTATCTGCCGAACGGCTGCATCCCGCGCCCGGCGGTTTCACGCGCCGCCAAGGGTGGGCGACGTCCGACACTTTTGCTCTACACGCGCTTCTTCGAGTACAACGTAGAACGGCTATGGCGCATCGTCGAGGGTGTGTGGGCGCGCATTCCCGACGCGCGGCTGTGGGTGGTGGGGAAGGGCTTCTTCGCGGAGGAGGAGACACTGCTGGCATTGGCCCGCGCGGCGGGATGGCAGGTGACAGAGGGGGCATCGCCCGCACTGGACGCCGATTTGGTCTACGCGGGGTTGGTTCCGGCGGAAGACCTGCCCGCGCACTTCGTCCAGGCCGACGTGGCGCTCTATCCCTTCGACGACACGCTGCTCAACCGCACCAAATGCCCGGTCAAGCTGCTGGATTTGCTGGCGGCGGGCGTTCCGGTCGTCGCCGACGCGGTGGGCCAGGTGGCGGAGAGCATCCGCCATGGCGAATCGGGCTGGCTCGTTCCCCCCGGAGATGATGCGGCGTTCATCGAGGCCGTGACGTCGCTGTTGCGTGATGCCTCACTGCGCCAATCTCTTAGCGAATATGCCACCCGCGATGCGCGTGAGCGCTTCGCCTGGGAGGCACTCGCGCCCGTCGCCGAAGCTGCGTATCGCTATGCCTGTCAGCGTTGATTTTTGACTTGTCTTGGCCTGACGCTATAATTTTGCATATACGATAACGTTCCAACGATTTATTCGTAGGAGGTGTGCAATGCCATTCTTGATCGTTTTTGGCGGGTGTTTGATCGTTTTTGGTGCGGTCTACATCATTTCCACGATTGTGACTAAGCGCAGTTTCCAGGGGACGGCGAACTGGCCGAAGGCTGTCGGGCAGGTTCAGCGGGCGTTCGTCTACCGCCACGAGCGCCGGACGCCGCAGGAAACCAGCATCACCTTCACCCCCGTTGTCGAATACGCCTACACCATCGGGGAACAACGCTATACCTCCGAGAAACGCGATTTTGCGCCGTACGACTGCGCGACGTTCACTGACGAGCGCAAAGCGAAGGAGATTGTTGCGGCGTTCCCGGCGGGCAAGGCCGTCACCGTGCGGTATAACCCTGACGTCCCGGAGCAGGCTGCCCTGAAGGTAGAGAAACCAAGAATGCACAATACCGTGCTGTTATTCGGCGTCGCCAACGTGGTGATGGGCGTGTTGACGATCGTGTTGGCGGTGGTGTTGATGTAGGCACCTAGTCTACAAACTATGCCGGGTAGCATCGAATGATTGCAAGTTTGCGCTGAGTCGAGGAGAGTAAGGTGGCTATGTCCGACTACAATCAATCAGATAGGATCTCGCCAGAATCATCCAGTGGACTTAAGGTCGCGTTGGGAAGAAAAATCCTACCTTGGCGGATGGCAGCATTAGTGTTACTGGTATGCATGCTGCTTTACGATTACCTGCTCCAGCCAGCGCTAGAACCCTGCGGTTGGCTTGACATTGCACTCAGGCGTAGTGGGTGCTTTCAGGTGCTGGAAATGCACGAAGTGCTTGATGGACGCGGATACAGTGTCGACTTTGTCCTTTCTGAAAACGGCACAGCTATGGCCTCAAGCAGCTTATTGTATGGCTCGAATGGGAAGAAAGGCGGTAGTCAACTCAGGACGAGTGTGGAGTTGTGGAAGACATCTGGCGGAAGTTTCACTCCGTTACTGGAATGGACTACCGACTATGTTCACAGCATGGCGCTGTCACCTGACGGCAGGATGGTAGCTCTGGCCACCTGGAACGGCATTATTCTGTGGGAAATACCTCCGCAACAGGGATGGTCATCCGAGATGCTTGCACCTGTGGAAGCAGCTGACATTGCCTTCTCCTCCGATGGGGCTTTGTTAGCCTCACATAATGGCACACAGGTTCAACTGTGGCAAGTCTCAGATCATACTCTGCTCCAGACCCTCCATACTGAGGCTGAAGGACATCGGAGCGATATGGCCTTCTCGCCGGACGGAACGACGCTAGCACTAGGGAATAACGATGGGGTGATCCTATGGTTACTTACTGATAGAACGCCTATACGCGTATTACCTGGGGGGAATGGCCCCCTCGCTTACTCCAGAGACGGGACAATTCTAGTGGCGGCAGGGATCAATGGGATGTATCTATGGCGAGTCGCGGATGGGACTCTCTTGCACAGGCTGGAGGGGCATCCGAATACGATAACCAGCATAGCTCTCTCGCGCAATGGACAACGCCTTGCCTCCGCGTCGGGAGCTGAGATGCGATTGTGGCGTGTGGAAGATGGGGAATTACTGCGAATCTGGGAGATCGAGGCAGATGCAGTAGCTTTCTTATCGGATGAGGTTCTTGCTGTCAAAATGGAAGGCGGTACGGTGGCGCTTTATCGATTGTCAGGGCAATGAAATGGATATTGAGTTGCTATGCTACCCAAAAAATGTTTTACCCGACTTACGTCTTCGGCACTCATTGCATTCCCGCTTCTAGTCTCTGAGGATAAGAAACGCCAATGAAACAAGCCCTGCTGGATCGAATCAGAATCATCAACAAGCGTGTGACGAACAAGCTGATGATTCACATCGCCGGGAAGCGCTTCGGCCATTTCGCAGTCTTGGGGCATACCGGTCGCAAGAGCGGCACACTGTACCGGATACCGGTTGTCGCCGAACCGTTCCAGAACGGCTTTGTGATTGCATTGACGTACGGGAAAAACGTGGACTGGTACAAAAACGTCGCGGCCAAAGGTGGCTGCTTGTTGAGGTGGAAGAACAAGGATTTCCAGCTTGTTCATCCTGAATTCATCGACAAGGAGATCGGTTTGACGGCCTTTCCGGCGCTGTTTCGCTCCGGTTTGCGACTGATGAAAATCCAGGATTTCTTGAAGTTGGAGAGTGAGGGACTGAATACCTATGGAATACACAGTTAGGGACATCGACATCTACTATGAAATACACGGTTCGGGTACGCCCGTGTTGATGATTCATGGGTGGAGCCCGGATCACAGGCTGATGAAGGGGTGTATGGAACCGATCTTTGCGGAAATCGACCAACCCTGGCAGCGCATCTATTTCGATCTGCCGGGTATGGGCCGGACCAAAGGCGCTCCGTGGATTACCGGCTCGGATCAAATGCTTGAGGTGGTCCTGGAGTTTATCGATGGCATCATCCCCAATCAGCACTTTGTCGTCGCCGGAGAATCTTATGGCGGCTATCTGGCAAGAGGCGTGATCAAAGAGCGAACGGCGTTCGCCGATGGGCTGCTGCTCATCTGCCCCGTGGCCGTTCAGGAAACGCGAGAACGCAATGCGACCGCTTTCCAGGTCTTTGTGAAGGATGAAGCGCTTCTTGACAGCTTATCCGCAGAAGACAGACAGTATTTCGAAGGGATAAACGTCATTCAGGACCGGAGGGTTTGGGAGAGATTCAAGGAAGACATTATGCCGGGACTGAAGGTCGCGGATTACACATTCCTGGAGCACAGCCTGAGCCAGCACGTCTCTTTTGCGCACGACGTCGATTTGATCGAGCACCCCTATCAACAGCCGACCCTGATGGTGATGGGCAGGCAGGATTCTGCGGTCGGCTATAGAGATCAATGGCAGTTGATCGAGAACTTCCCCAGAGCATCGTTTGTGGTATTGGACAGAGCCGGTCACAATTTGCAGATCGAGCAAGACGTTCTCTTTGGCGCGCTGGTGAAAGAGTGGTTAGACAGAGTTTCGGAATTCGCGGCGGGAGATTGATTTTCGCAGCGGGTGGGTGACAAATTAAAAGGAGGCCGATTTATTGATGCGTAACTCACTGTTTTTAGGTTTGCTGTTTTTGTTTGTCACGTTGTGGGCTGGGTGTATCAGGTCAACAGCGACCCCCGAGGTGTTACCGGAGCTAACAACTGAGGTGACACCCGAGCCAACAGCGGCGGTAACATCCGAGCCACCACCTGAGGCAACGGTCGAGCCAACACCTGAGGCAACAGCCGAGGTGACTCCAAACGATGGAAACACGTTTCAGACCCTGTTGGGTAAAAGTGAAGCGCAAGTCCAGGCCAAAATCGACGCCGCATGGCAACACCTGTTCTACGGCGATGACGAGCGTGAGCGCGTCTACTATGAGGTGGGCGACGACATGGCGTATATTTTGGATGTCAACAACAACGATATACGCTCGGAAGGTATCTCTTATGGGATGATGATCGCGGTGCAAATGGACAAGCAGGAAGAGTTCAACCGCATTTGGAAGTGGGCCAAAACCTATATGTATCGAACCGAAGGCCCCAACGCCGGCTACTTCTCATGGCACAACCGCACTGATGGGACACCTATCGATCAGGGTCCCGCCTCGGATGGCGAGATTTGGATGACGATGGCGCTCTTCTTTGCCGCGCACCGCTGGGGGAACGGGGAGGGCATCTTCGACTATGAAGCCGAAGCCAACGCCATTCTGCACACCATGCTCCACAAGGGTGAAGAGGGCGGCGCGGCTACGGCCATGTTCGACCCGGAGACGAAGCTCGTCGTCTTTGTGCCGGGGCGGGGACGAGTCAGCCAGTTCTCGGATCCCTCATATAACGTCCCGCACTACTACAATCTGTGGGCCCAATGGGCCAAAGCGGACAACGACTTCTGGCGCGAAGCCACAGCCGCCAGCCGCGCCTATCTGAAACTGGCCGAACATCCCGAAACCGGCCTGATGTCCGACTACGCCGAATTCGACGGCACGCCGGTCAAGTTTGGCGGCGGCAACCATGACGCCTTTGCGTACGATGCGTGGCGCACGACCATGAATATAGCCCTCGATCACGCCTGGAATGGGGCGGATCCGTGGCAGGTCGAACACGTCAACCGCGTCCTCAACTTTTTCTACAACGAAGGAATCAACAGCTACAAAGCGGAATACACCCTGGATGGCAAGGCGCTTGCGTCGCACAGTGGGGCCGGACTGATTTCGATCAACGGCGCTGCGGCTGCGGTTGCTTCCACAGAAGCACATCGCGTCGAATTCGTACAGGCGCTGTGGAACCAAAGCGCCCCTTCGGGACAATACCGGTACTACGACGGCCTGCTCTATTTTATGTCGCTGCTGATCGCCAGCGGGAACTTCAACGTTTATTGAAATTGTGAGAATGGCCACGGACTCGCCAAAACACACGCCCCGCGATCTCTTGCGGGGCGTGTTGATGGAACCAACGCGCCTGCCTACTTCCCGCGCGCCTCGCGGATCCACTGCAAAATCTGCGCCGTCTTCTGCGCCAGCCCCTCGAAGTCGCCCGACGCGACGATTTGCTTGGTGATGAGCTGCGAGCCAAGCCCCACGCAGGCCACGCCCGCTTTGAACCAGGTATGGATGCTCTCCTGTGTGGCGTCCGGGCCGCTGGTGGGCATAATGCGCGTCCACGGGCACGGACCCAACACCGCCTTGACGAAATCCGGCCCGCCTACCCCCTTGCTGGGGAAGATCTTGACGATTTCCACGCCGAGTTCCTCCGCCTCGCCGATCTCCGTGGCGCTGCCGCAGCCCGGCGAATAAGGAATCTTGTGGCGATTGCACAGCCGCGCCACTTCGGGGTTGAGGTTCGGGCCGACGATGAAGTTCGCGCCGTAGGCGATGTAGAGCGCCGCCGTAGGCGCGTCCACAATTGAGCCGGCGCCGAGGATGATGTTGGGATCGGACTTGGCGAAATGCTTGCTCAATTCGAGGAACACCTGCGGTGCAAAATCGCCCCGGTTGGTGAACTCCACCACCGTCGCCCCGCCCGCCGCGCACGCCGCCACAATCTTCGCGGCCACTTCCACATCCGCGTGATAAAATATTGGGATGAGGCCCAATTCCATAATCTTGTTCAAAACCGTCATTCGATCAAAGCGTGCCATAATACTCTCCTATCAAGATTAACCACGAATTGACGCGAATCTTCACGAATAGAAAGCAAAATTAGTGTCAATTCGTGAAGATTCGTGGTTTAATTTACCGCGCGACGCGGCCTGAGGCGTCGCCGCCCATCAGCTTTTCGACTTCATCCACGCTGACGAGGTTGAAATCGCCGAGGATCGAGTGCTTGAGGCACGACGCCGCCACGGCAAAGTCGAGCGCCTTCTGCACATCCTCGCCGTAGCTGCGCAGGCCGTAGATCAGCCCCGCGCCGAAAGAATCGCCGCCGCCGACGCGATCCACGATGTGCACGATGTCGTACACCGGCGCGCTGTAAAACGCGCCCTTGCGCCACAGCACACCCGACCACGTGTTGTGACTCGCCGAGAGCGATCCGCGCAGCGTGATGGCGATGGCGCTGAGGTTGGGAAAGCGTTCCGCGAGCGTCGCGCAGACGTACCTGTAACCCTCCGCCTCGACTTTCCCCGACGACACATCCGCATCGGGCGCTTTGATGCCGAACACCCTGTCCGCATCCTCCTCATTGCCGATAGCGACGTCACTGTGGCGTACCAGTTCCGGCATCACCTCGCCGGCCTTCTTGCCCCACTTCCACAGCTTGGCGCGGAAGTTCAGATCGCACGACACGGTCAGTCCCATCTCCTTGGCGACCTGCGCGGCCTCCAGGCAGACGTCGGCAGCGCCTTCCGAAATCGCGGGCGTGATGCCGGTCCAGTGGAACCAGTCCGCGTCGGCGAAAACCGTCCACCAGTCGATCATCCCGCGTTTGATCGTGGCGATGGAGGAGTTGGCGCGGTCATAAACGACTTTGCTGCCACGCTGCGCGGCTCCTGTCTCTAGAAAATAGATGCCCAGCCGCTCGCCGCCGCGCACGATATAATCCGTCCCCACGCCATATTGGCGCACGAACTGGATGCACGCCTCGCCCAGGTCGTTGTTGGGCAGCCGGGTGACGAAGTTGACCGGCACACCGTAGTTCGCCAGCGAGACGGCGACGTTCGCTTCACCGCCGCCGTAGATTACATCGAACGAGCGCGCCTGTCCAAAACGTAGAAAACCGGGCGGCGCGAGCCGCATCATAATCTCGCCAAACGTCACAACTTTCTTCACCATAAAAAGACCTCCTGATCCGTTGTAGAGCGTACCCTACTCCTAATTGTACTCAAAAAGGGAAGATGCCAAATCTGTCAGATTGACATGCGCCTTCTTCATGGTATCATTTAGGTGTTGTGCTTAGCACTCTCTATATCCGAGTGCTAATTTGATGCCATGTTCACAGTTTTGAATGTCCGAATTGCGACGACGGACTTAGAATCTATCCGAAAATTCACCGGACGCAGTATTTTGCGCCTAAAGGCGCGGGGGAAAAGCGGCTTTAGCCGCCCATACTGACGACAGTGTGAAACCGCGATAATTTTTGGATAGGTTCTGAGGACTAAGGACTTTGGACTAATGAACCGATGACCGAATCGCCAGAACTAACCTCACGTCAGGGCTTGCTGCTCAAGCTCATCGTCCGGGAACACGTCGAATCGACGATCCCGGTGGCTTCGCGCACCCTGGTGGACAAGTACCGGCTCGACTTCAGCCCGGCGACGGTGCGCAACGAGATGGCGGCCCTTGAAGACCTCGGCTATCTGGCGCAGCCGCACACGTCGGCGGGACGGGTACCCACCGAGGCCGGGTTCCGTTACTTCGTGGCGCGCTTGATGGAAGAGCAATCGCTGCCGGTCCCGGAACAGCGCCGCATCGCGCACCAGTTTCATCAGGCTCGCGACCACATCGAGGCGTGGTTGCCGCTGGCGGCTTCGGTGCTGGCGCGCTCGTCGGGCGTAGCCTCGGTCGTGACCGCGCCGCGCACGATGGAGCCGGTGTACAAACACCTGGAACTCGTCCTCACCCACGGGCGGGCGGTGCTGCTGATCCTGGTGTTGCAGGGCGGCACCATCGAACAGCAAATGCTGGCGCTCTCCGAACCGTTGACGCAAACGACCCTGCGCGACGTCGCCGACCGCCTCAACCAGATTTTCGCCGGTTTGCGCGTCGCGGCTATCGAAGCGCGGCTAGGTGAGCTGCCCACGCTGGAGGCCGACATCGCCCGGTTGGTCGTTTCGATTATGTACAATGCCGAGGGCACGCCCTCGGACGAAATCTACCAGCACGGTCTCTCCGACCTGCTGCAAGAGCCGGAATTCACCGAAGGCGACGCCGCTTCCACGTCCGTGGTGAGGGTGTTGGAAGAGCGCAGCCTGCTCCAGGCGGTGTTGGCTGAGACCTTGACCCCGGCGGTGGGCGTCGGTAGCGTGCGCGTGCTTATTGGCGGTGAGGGGCGTTGGGATGAACTGCGCACATGTAGCATTGTACTGGCGCGTTACGGCGTGACAAACTACGCCACCGGCGCGCTTGGCGTCGTCGGACCGATGCGTATGCCCTACAGTCGTACCATTTCCGTTGTGCGTTTCGTGGCGAATATCCTCGGTGAACTGGTTTATGAGACGTATCAGCCTGGGATCCGCGGTGTATTCCCCGATTCTGAAGATGATGCTAGTATAACCGCATCCTGAAAATATTTGGTGGAGGATCGCTTAGTATGACAGAAGAAATCCATGAAGAAAACCAAACCGAACTTGAAGAAACAGACGTTGAAGACGTTGTGACAGAAGAACACGAACCGGGCGAAGTAAGTGTTTCTGAAGAACCGCCCCTTGAGGAAAAAATCCGGCAGCTTGCGGCGCAATTGGCCGAAGCCGAGCAGAAAGCGGCGGAATACCTCGACGGTTTGCAGCGTTCGCAGGCTTCCTTTGTCAACTATCGCAAGCGTACGGAGGCCGAGCAGGTTTCGTGGCGCAGCGTGGCCAATGCCGCGTTGTTGAGCCGCTTCCTGCCGGTGCTGGACGACTTCGAACGTGCATTCCAGGCCTTGCCGCAGGATTTGGCGGAACACCCGTGGCTGGGTGGAATCAGGCTCATCCAGCGCAAAATCGCTGGTGTTCTCGAAGCCGAGAACGTAACACCCATAGGGCTTCAACCCGGTGATGCCTTCGATCCGCTTTATCATCAGGCCGTGCTCTACCAGGAGATACCGGGCTTCGAAGATGGGCAGATCGTCGCCGAGGTCGAGCGCGGCTACATCCTGGGCGAACGTGTGTTGCGGCCTTCATCGGTGGTGGTTGCAAAGGCGTCATCCCGTGTCCCGGAACCAGAAGCGAAATTGGAAGTGGTGGATGCAGTCGTTATCGAGGATGAACCTTGTTGTTGTGACGACGAACCTGGCGCAACCGAACAGGAAGCCTGTTGTTGCGGGAACGACGAACCCTGTGACTGTCAAGACGCGGCGTAAAGTACGAGATGGTGTATGAGCAGAGATTACTATGAAGTGTTAGGTGTTCAGCGGGAAGCCAGCCAGGAAGATATCAAACGTGCATATCGTCAGTTGGCACGCAAATATCACCCTGATGTCAGTTCTGAGCCAGATGCGGAAGAGCGTTTCAAGGAAGTCAATTCCGCGTATGAAGCGCTGTCCGATCCTGAGAAGCGTTCGATGTACGACCGCTTTGGCACAGAAGTTCCGAACGGCTTCGGCGGCTTCGACTTCGGCGGTGGGCGCGATCCCTTCGACATCTTCGCCGAGGTGTTCGGCAACCTGGGCGGATTTGGTGGTTTTGGGCAGGCGAGCCGCTCCGGTCCACGGCGCGGCGGAGATCTGCGTAGCACCGTTGAGATCACTTTCGAAGAAGCGGTGTTCGGTGTCGAAAAAGAAGTCGATATCCAGCGGCAGGAAATCTGCCCGACCTGTAATGGCTCGCGGGCCGAACCAGGGACAGTAGCAGAACAGTGCCCGGAATGTGGTGGGGCGGGGCAGGTGCGCCACACGCAGCGCACATTCCTGGGATCGTTCGTCAACATCGTCACTTGCCCGCGCTGTAATGGCAAGGGGACGATCGTCACCAAACCGTGCCATGAGTGTAATGGCCAGGGCCGTGTCTACCGGCGACGGCGGATTAAAGTGGCGATCCCGGCGGGCGTGGATGACGGCGTCACGATTCGCCTGGCGGGACAGGGCGAGCAGGGCGAGCGCGGTGCGCCGTCCGGGAATCTGTACGTCACGCTCAGCGTCAAGCCACATGCCTACTTCAAGCGTCACAATAACGACGTCATCCTCGAAATGCAGATCAACGTGGCGCAGGCGGCGCTGGGTGACTCGGTCAAAGTGCCCACGTTGGAGGGCGAACGGCAGATCACCATGCCTGCCGGAACGCAGTCCGGCGCGATCTTCCGCCTGCGCAATCTGGGCATTCCCTTCCTGCGCGGCAACGGGCGGGGGGATCAGTTGATTGTGGTGCAAGTCGCTATCCCGACTCGCCTTTCGGCAAGGCAGAAGGAATTGTTTCAGGAATTGTCAGGGACGCTCGGCACCGAGGTGGTTGTCGAGGAGAAACTCGGCTTCGTGGATCGTGTCAAAGAAGCGTTGGGACTATGACAGCACAGATGGAATGGCTCGAGGTTAGCGTCGCAGTGGTCCCCGAAGCGGCGGAAGCCGTCGCCGAGGTGTTCAGTCGTTACGCGCCGCAGGGTGTGGTCATTGATCTGGGCACCGGCGAAGAGGCCACACCGCAGCAAGTGACCGTCAAAGCCTATCTCGCTGTAGACGATGACATTGTCGAGCGGCGTCGGAAAGTGGAGGAGGCGCTCTGGCATCTGCACCACATCTGGCCTGTCATCCCCGAGCCGATTTTTGCGCCGATCCTTGATCAGGATTGGACGTCCGGCTGGAAGGAAAGCATCCCCGTGCTGCACTTGGGCCGGCAGGTAGTCATCAAGCCCTCATGGCGTGAATACGCCGCGCAGGCCGGTGAGCTACTTTTAGAAATGGATCCCGGCATGGCGTTCGGCACCGGTTTGCACCCGACAACGCAGTTGTGCGTCGAAGCGTTGGAAGACCTGGTGCAGCCAGGGATGCGTGTGTTGGACCTGGGAACCGGTACGGGCATCCTGGCGCTGGTCGCGGCGAAACTGGGGGCGGCGGACATTCTTGCCGTTGATAACGACGTCAACGCGGTGGCAGTCGCTCGGCGGAACGCGCGTGTCAACGATGCAGCGCATCAGATACGAGTGTTGCACGGCTCGCTGGCGGAGGTCGGCGAGCCATACGATCTGGTCGTGGCGAACATTCTCGCGCACATCATCATTGACATGGCATCGTCAGGGTTGGATACGCGGATTCGGCGTGCGGGCACACTGGTGGTCTCGGGCATTTTGGCGGAGCAGGCGGATGAGGTTACGGCGGCGCTGGCTGCGCAGGGGCTGTCCGTTGTTGAGCGCCGGCAGTGTGAGGACTGGATCGCTCTGGTGGCACGCAAGCCGCACGGAAATCATATGTAAATCTGTTTCATCCGTTAAATCCGTTCAATCCGTTGACAAAAAAACAACGCCGACCTTTATGGTCGGCGTTGTGCATAGTCGCCGGATAATCAATCGACGATTATCCCTCTTCTTCTTCTTCGCTGGCCCCGCGTTGTTTCTTGTGGCGGTAAACAATCCGCCCGCGGGTCAGGTCATATGGAGAAAGTTCCACACGCACGCGATCCCCTAACAGAATGCGGATGTAGTACTTGCGCATTTTCCCGGATAGGTAGGCCAGGATTTCGTGCCCTGAATCCAACTGCACACGGAATTGCGTGCCGGGCAACGCCTCTACAATGGTCCCTTCGACCACAATCTTTTCTTCTTTGCCAGCCATCCGGTTTGTGATCTCCTTTAATCTTCGGCCTCAGCCGCCTCGTCACCTTCATCAGCGCTGGGCGTGGCCTCTTCGGTATCTTCTGGCAGCGGCGTTTCGTCGAATTCTTTTTCATCGGCCTCGATGGCCTCTGCGTCTTCGTCTACTTCATCCGGCAATTCCAGTCCGAATTCATCCTCATCTTCGTCAGCTTCCGCAAGGTCGTCGAACTCTTCCTCTTCGACTGCGACTTCGCTCTGCGCCTCGGCTGCGGCCTTTGCGAGCGCCCACTCTTCCCATTCGTCGCGGCGGACTTGCCGGACGCTCAGCCCAATGCGGCGGCGGTCCGGTTCAACGCGAATGACTTTCACCAAGACAGCCGCGCCCGGTTCCAGTTCGTTGCGTTGCTCCACATCACCAAGCTCAGAATTGTGCAGCAGCCCCTCGACGCCCGGCTCCAGCTCAACGAAAATGCCAAAATCCACCACCTGGGTGACTTTGCCTTCGACTAGCGTCCCTTCCTCGTATTTTTCGGGTGCGATGTCCCACGGGTCCGGAGCGAGTGCCTTGATGCTCAGGGCGATGCGCTGGCGATCACGGTCTACACTCAGGACTTTGACCTTGATGCGCTGGCCTTCGTGATAGGCCTCGCGCGGGTCTTCGATACGGCCCCATGACAGTTCCGAGATGTGTACCAGGCCATCCAACCCTCCGAGATTGACGAACAGGCCAAAGTCGGTGATCTGGCTGATGCGTCCACGCCGGACTTGCCCGGTTTCTAGCTCTTCCATCAGTTGGTGGCGACGCGCCGAGCGCCACTCTTTGGCGGCGGCCCGCTGGGAGAGGATGAGGCGGCGGCGACGGCGATTAACCTCGATAACTTTGAGCATAATCGTTTGCCCAACCATCGCGCGCAAACGGCGATGCCGTTCGGCAGCCTGCCGGATGCGGGAGAAGCCGATCAGTTGGGACATCGGGATGAATCCCCGTAGATGGCCAAACTCGACGGTTAGACCACCGCGGTTAGCATTCAACACCAACGCTTCGTAAACGGATTCGTCTTCGCGCAGTTTCTCGGCCTTGATCCAGTCCTCCTGGAGCATTGCTTGCGAGGCAGACAGTTCAACGTTGCCGTCCGAATCGCGGAACCGGGTCACGATGACGTTAACGGTCTCACCTACAGTGAACGTTTTGTTTTCGAGGTCCTCAAGGTCTTCACGGGGGACAAACCCATCGCGTTTTGAACCGATATCAACAACCAGTCCGCCATCCTTGAGCGCCAGGACAATGCCTTCGCGAAGTTCTCCGCGCCGAAGTTCTGTGCCTACTAACGATTCTTCGAGTTGATCCTCCCATTGTTCCATTGAGACAGGCTCGGTTGGGGTCGCCTTTAGTTCTTCCACTTTCACTCCTCTTCCACCCAGTATTGCAAACTTGTGTTACACGTGCAACTTGGACGGTCTGCTAAAATTTCCCGTATTCTATCATACCAAGGCATAATGTCAAACTTTCAGGCAATGCTGATTGCCGCCTCCCCGCCATCGACCGGAATCGACGTCCCCGAGATCCATGTGACGCGCGGATCGGACAGCGCCACGAGCACTTGCGCCACGTCTTCCGGTGTGGTCAACCGGCGCGCCGGATGATGGGTCAGCACGGTCTCGATGATCTTTTCATGACCGGGGATGGCGCGCAGCGCAGGCGTGTCGGTGACGCCGGGCATCAGGCAGTTGACGGCGACGCCGCGCGGGGCCAGTTCGAGCGCCAACTGGCGCGTGTGCGCTTCCAGGGCAGCTTTGGCCGCCGAGACGGCCCCGTAGTGTGGCGCGGCCCGCTGCGCTCCCATACTGCTCATCGAATAGATACGGCTTCCCGCTCCCAACAGGTTCGCCTGCACCAAGTCCTGCGTCCAGTAGACGAGGCTGTGTGCCATGACGCGCAGCGTCATATCCATCTGTTCCTCGCTGGTCGCGTTCTCCGGCGACTCGGTGATGTACGGGCGCAGGCTACCGAAGGCCAGGGTGTGGACCATCAGGTGGATTGTGGTGTGTTCGGCGTCCCGCAACGTCGCGGCGATGGCCTCGATGACGCGCGCACGTCGGCGCGCATCGGCGGCGTTCGTGTTGAAGAAGACGGCTCGGCTGCCGGCGGCTTCCACGTCGGCGATGACGGCCTCGGCCTGGTCGATGCTACGGCGGGGGTCCAGGTGGACGCCAAAGACGTGCATCCCGGCCTGCGCCACCGCCCGCGCCGTCGCCGCCCCGAATCCGCTCGAGGCGCCCAAAATCAACGCCCAACGCCCTTTTAGCGAAGTGTCCTGTCCGTTCATACGCCCTCCTAGAAAGAAACCACGAGTCTACACGAATAGTGTACTAATCGAGATCATTTTGCCGTTCTGGTACACGGATGCACACTGCAAAATGCGGATTTTTTCCTTAAAAATCCAAAAATCCATCAAATCCGTGTACAATTCATGAACTTTTGACTATCACAAATCTGCACAGACGGAGAAAATTGGTGAATATTCGTGGGGATTCGTGGTTAAGTTTTTAACCGAAGTCCATGTCCCCGCCCATCGGTCCGGCATCTCCGGCCAGATCGGGAATCTCTTTTTCGATCTGCTCCGGGTCCTGTCCGGCCTCTAAGCGATCAATGACCTCGTCGAATTCCGAACCGAGGTCCCCAGCTTCGTCGCCCATCTCGTTGACCATTTTGCGCATGAAGCGCCCCATGCTCTTGGGGTCGTTCTCGTCGAAGTCACCCCAGGCGCTCGGATCGGCCATATCTTCCATCCGGCTGTCTTCTGAGCGCACGACGCGCACGCGCGAGACCAGGCGGCGCACTTCTGCGCCGTGGCAGTACTTGCACGTCACCGTGCTCTCGTCGATGGCGGAAAAAGAGCGCCAAAATACCGAGAACCGGCGGCGGCACTTCTGGCAGCGGTATTCGTAAATCGGCATCTTTCTCTCCTTTAGCAACTGTGGTATAGTGTAGTGAGGTATTATACCGAAAATATGGAGGGAGAGCAAGTTTTATGGGGGAAAACGCGACCGATTTGTACCAACGCCCGCATTACCCGCTGTTGATCGTCATTTCCGGGCCTTCAGGGGTGGGGAAAGACAGCGTCGTTATGCAAATGCAGCGCCGCCAATCTTCGTTCCATTTTGTAGTCACGGCGACGTCGCGCCCGCCGCGTCCCGACGAGGTGCACGGCGTGGATTATTTCTTCGTTTCCGAGGCTGAGTTCCAGGAGATGATCAGGCAGGATGAACTCCTGGAACACGCGATGGTTTACGGGCAGTACAAGGGCATTCCCAAGCAGCAGGTGCGTGACGCGTTGAACAGCGGCAAGGATGTGATTATGCGTCTGGATGTGCAGGGTGCGGCGACGGTCAAGCGGATGGCTCCGGAGGCAATTCTCGTTTTTTTGACCGCGGCTTCGGAAGATGAGCTGTACGAGCGCCTCCAACGCCGTCGGACCGAGTCCGAAGAGCAGTTGCATTACCGTATGGGACTGGCGCGTGAGGAAATGCGACGCGTCGGCGAGTTCGATTACGTGGTCATCAACCACGAGTCCGAGCTGGATGAGACGGTAGATCAGGTTTTGCACATTATCTCCGCCGAACACTGCCGTGTCCAGCAACGGCATGTGACATTGTGAAGTGGTTTCAAAGGCGAGATGGTTATGGCGGGTAAAACGCCTTTGTCTTTGAATGTGGGTGACGTGGTTGAACTGCGCAAAAGTCATCCGTGTGGCGGCTACACCTGGCGCATTATGCGGGTCGGCGTGGATGTTGGCATGGAGTGTTTGACGTGTGGCCGCTACGTGATGGTGCCTCGCAGCCGCTTTGAGGCGCGCGTTAAGCGTTTTGTCGAACGGGTCTCCGGCACGCCGGAGGGGGAATCATGAGCCTGGCGCGTTCATCGCGATCTGCTGTTTCTCCCACGCGCTTTCTCTTCCTCTTCTCCGATACCGGCGGCGGACATCGCGCCTCCGCACAGGCGGTCAAAGATGAAATGGCGCGTCTGTACGGCGATGCTGCCATCGTCGAGATGGTGGACGTCTTCGTTGAGATGCGGCGCTGGCCGTTCGATAGGTTCCCGAAGTTGTATCCGGTCGCCGTGGGGATGAACGGGATCCCATGGTACGTAGGCTATCATCTCTCTGATACGATGCCAATGGTGAAGCTGCTCTCAGGTGCGGCGTGGCCTTACGCCGGACCGTCTCTTTGTCACCTGTTGGGACAGCACCCCGCCGATGTGATGGTCTCCTTTCACGGGGTGCCGAATGCGGCGCTGTTGTTCGCGCGGCGCAAGCTGGCGCTGCGTAGCCCGTTCGCCATCGTGACGCTGGATTTGGTAAGCGTTCACGCGGGATGGTTCACGCCGGGGGCGCACATGTACATCGTTCCTACAGAGGCGGCCCGGCAGCGGGCTTTGCGTGCCGGGGTAACGCCAAAGCGCATCCATGTGATCGGGATGCCCACCCGCCGTGCCTTCGTCGAAGTCCGCGCCATGCCCCAGAGCGAGGCCCGCGATCTTTTGGGGCTGCCACAGGATCGCCCAATCGTCCTGATGATCGGCGGCGGCGAGGGGATGGGGCCATTGGTTCCTGTCGTGCGGGCGATTGCCGAGCGCAAACCGGACGCGCACTTGGTGGTCATCGCCGGGCGCAATCAGATGCTCTATAACGCGCTGCGCGTGTTGGATGTCCCTGTTCCGTTGCGGGTGGAAGGGTTTATCACCAATATCGCTGTGTGGATGCGCGCGGTGGATGTGCTCGTCACCAAGGCCGGCCCCAACACACTGTCGGAGGCCTTCATCGCTGGGCTGCCGTTGGTGCTGTATGCCGCGATTCCGGGCCAGGAAGAGGGCAATATCCTCCACGTCGTCGAAAATCACGCCGGGGTGTGGACGCCCAAACCTCAGGCCGCAGCGGATGCAGTGATGGATTTGCTCACGCATCCGGAGCAGCGCGCGGCGATGGCGGCGTGCTCGCAGGCGTTGGCGCGCCCGCACGCCACCACAGAAATCGCCCGTCATTTGTGGGATTTGAGGCGTTAAAGTATAATGTTTCAGACATGGATACCGATTTACACCGTTTCTTGCAGTACGTGAGGTTCGAGCGTGGGTATGCTGCCAACACGCTGGTTGCTTATGAGCGGGATTTGATGCAGTTCCGGGAATTTGTGCAAGCCTTTGGGCTGACGCAGTGGAGCGCGCTCAGGGCTGATGTACTTGAAAGCTTTGTGACCTCGCTTCAGGATCAGGGGTATAGCACGGCGACGGTGGGCCGAAAGGTCGCGGCGATGCGCTCGTTTTTGCATTTTCTCTTTGCTGAGGGAGTGATTGCGAACGAGTTGGCCGATTGGGTGCATCAACCGAAGCTGGGCAAGCGCTTGCCGCATACCCTTTCCCGCGAAGCAGTGCAGCGATTGTTGGATGCAGCTTCGGTCGAGGAGACACCGCTGGCATTGCGGGATCGCGCACTGTTGGAGATGTTGTATGCTACGGGGATGCGGGCGAGCGAGGTGCTCAATCTCCGCGTGGGAGATGTAGACCTGGCAGATAATATCGTGCTGTGCATGGGCAAGGGCAGCAAGGAGCGCCAGATTCCTCTTTATCCGGCAGCGCGAGATTGCGTGCGACGTTATATTGAAGAAGGCCGCCCCTTCCTGCTGCGCGAGACTGCCGAAAAGACGCTGTTTCTCAACAAAGTGGGTGACGCCTTGACCCGGCAGGGTCTCTGGTTTCTGGTGCAGTATTACGCTCAGGCGGCAGGTCTGGAAGCGCCGGTGACGCCGCACACGCTGCGCCATACGTTCGCCACGCATTTGTTGGATGGTGGAGCTGATTTGCGTGAGGTCCAACAGTTTTTGGGACACGCCAACATCACTACGACGCAGATTTACACAGAAATTTCGAGCCAGCGCAAGCGCGAGGCCTACGACCGCGCTCACCCGCGCGCTCATCTGGATGCCGAAGAATCATAACCCGCGTCAGCGCGACTAACGACTGACGGCCAACGACTGGTGACGATCAGGAGGTTTTCGATGGAAGAATTCTTTACAATGCACGAGTTCAATGCGGCGGTGACGGCGATTCGCCGCCATACCGATGTGCAGCCGCGCGTGGGATTGATCCTCGGCTCGGGCCTCAACGCCTTGGCCGAGTCGGTGGAGGGCGCGACATCGATTCCTTTCGCGGATATTCCGCATTTCCCCGTCTCCACCGTGGAGGGTCACTCCGGGCGTTTGATTTTCGGTATGCTGGAGGGCGTCCCACTGGTAGTGATGCAAGGGCGCGCGCATTACTACGAGGGCTACAGCATGGGGCGGGTCGGGCTGCCGGTCCGCGTGATGCGCCTTCTCGGCTGCGAAATGCTCGTCGTGACCAACGCCGCGGGTGGGTTGAACATGACCTTCCGCGCCGGTGACGTGATGATTATCCGCGATCATATCAACCTGATCGGCATGGCCGGTCTGAATCCCCTGCGCGGCCCGAATCTGGCCGAGTTCGGCCCCCGCTTCCCCAGTATGAACGACGCCTACGAGCCCGCGTTGCGCCGGCTGGCTCAGGAGATCGCCTTGGAAGCTGCCATTCCGGCACATCTCGGTATCTACATGTGCCTGGCGGGACCAAGCTTCGAGACGCCTGCCGATGTACGTTTCCTGCGCCTTATCGGTGCGGATGCTGTAGGGATGTCCACTGTGCCGGAAGTGATCGCGGCCCGGCACAGCGGGATGCGCGTGTTGGGACTCTCAGGAATCAGCAACACCCTGGTGGGTGAGGAGGGCGCGCCGTCACCCAATCACGAAGAGGTATTGGAAGCCGGGCGTGTGCTGACGCCCCGTTTGGAGACGATCATCCGGGGAGTGCTGCGCCGTCTATGACGATTGTACTTTCCTGGCTAGGGCGGCAGGCCCTGTGGATTGGCGTGATCTGCCTGTTGGGTGCGCTTGGCTACGTCGTCACCGCCATCTCCACCAAACGCCGACGTGACGTCGCGCAGTTCTCGTTGGAGCGCGAGGTTTACCAGCAGCGGATGATCCGCGCCTGGATGACGGCGGTATTGTTCCTCGGGCTTGGCTCGGCTGTGTTCCTGCTGCGCGCTTACATGCTGCCTGCTCTGCCGGTGACGTCGACGCCGGTGCCTACGTTGGGGGTGGGGCTGTTCACCCTCACACCTACACCGCTCAGACCACTGGGGACGCCGGGTGTTGAAACCCCGGGTGTCGGAATGCCCGGTTCGACCCTGACCGCCACGGAGATGCTCACCACGGTGGTGATCCCCGCGACGCAGCCGACGCCGACGGACGTTGTAGTACCCACGGACACGCCGGTTCCACCTGACGTCTATCAGCCCGATTGCCCGTCGGCCGAAGCGCAGTTGACATTGCCTACCGCTGGGAGCAACGTGGCGGGGGAAGTGCAGGTGGTGGGCACGGCCAACGTCAACGCCTTTTCGTATTACAAGTTCGAGGTGCAGTTCCCGGGATCGGACACGCCCAACTTTGTCTCGCAATACGACGCGCCGGTGACGAATGGAATTTTAGGGACGTGGGACGTCTCGGACCCCAGCCGTTATCCTCCGGGCGGACCGTACCGCTTCCAGTTGGTCGTCGTGGACATCTACGGCAACACGCTTATGTGTATCATCCCGCTCAACATCGTCACACCGTAGACGCGTCACACCGTAGACGATGATGTTAGATTTGTGATTTTGGATTTTTGGGCTATCTGTGGGTGACTTTGGATATTGACTAACGACTTTGACTGAGAATCCATCCGAAAACTCGCCGGGTACGATATTGTGCCTTCAGGTTCTAAATATAGGGGGAATTATGCGTATACGTGTGGCTCGTGAAGACGATTGGAAAGCGTGTTTGGCAATCGACGGCTCGTATGAGACCGAATCCGCGTGGCAGATGGAAGGGCTGCGTGGCGATGGCGAGTGGGGCGCGCTTTTCCGTGAAGTGCGTTTGCCGCGCAAACAACGCATCATTTCTTTTCTTACCCTGGAGGCACGGGCGCGGTGCTGGGTGCGCAGCGATATCTTTTGGGTTGCTGTCGAAGGGCGCAAAGTGATTGGTTACATGGCGCTGTCGGTGGCAGCCGAGCGCGCTGAAGCGCGTATCAACGATCTGGTGGTAGATGAGGCCTTTCGCCGACGTGGGGTTGCTACGGATTTGCTGAACCATGCCATCGAGTGGGCTTTACGCAAAGACGTAGAGCATTTGATTTTCGAGTGTCCGCTTAAGGCGCAGCCGGCAATCACTTTTGCGCTCAAACACCGGTTCGTCTTTTGCGGGTATCAGGATGGGTATTGGCCGGGTCAGGAAGTGGGGATTTTCTTCCGCAAGCGCATACGGTAAAGCGTGTATGTTGCAGAATGTTGGCTGCAAGGGACAGGGGGGCGTGTTTGCTCCCAAATTGACTGCTGATATCGACTTTAGACTTTAAACTTTTTATGGACTGGCTGCATTTCCTTATTAAAGCGAACGATGTGTTGATGGCGGGTGTAGCGGCTACCGCTTTCGCGCTTGCGCTCTATCTTTTCTTTTATAATCGTCAGAGCCGTGTCTCGAGCACTTTTGGGGGGTTGCTGGGATGCGTGATTATTGTTTATCTGGTTGATCTGCTCCCGCCCAGTGACGCGGTTCTGGTACCGACGGGGACGCTGCTCCGGTTGCAGTGGCTGGGCATCGCCTTTACACCGCCGTTCTACATCGAGTTTGTTCGCGCGATCCGTCTTTCGGTTATGGAGGATCGCTTCCCCGGCTGGTTGCGCTGGGCAGGTTTCCTGATCAGTGCTGTTGTGGCGCTGCTGGCCCTTTTCACCGATTTGGTCGTTCGCGATGGCATGTTCCTGCCCAGCACCATCTTAGTCGGAGCGCAGCATTTGCTGCCTGGCCCGCTCTTTTATCCCTTCGCCTTCGCTTTTGCCGGTGTGGCGTTGTGGGGATTACGGGAAATGCTGGTCGCGCGCGGGCGCTGCTATACCCACGCGGCGCGGCGCCGCATGGCGTACTTGCTCGTCAGTTTTGTCGCTCCGGCCATGGGTGTGTTCCCTTATCTGCTGTTGATTGGCTGGCCGACGCGTCTTCCCGGAGCCTTGTTCTGGCTCCTATTGATTGTGGGGAACGTCGCTGTCGCGGCGATGCTGGTGTTGATGGCCTACAGTGTTGCTTTCATCGGTGCGCTGACACCCGATCGAGTGATCAAGCACCGGATGGTGCGCTTTCTTCTGCGCGGCCCGTTGACGGCGAGCCTCGCCTTGGTGATGTTTGGCATCGGCTTGACGTTGGAGCCGGTGCTGGGCCTGCGCCAGTACACGCTCTCATTGATCGTCTGTGCCGCAACCGTGATTGTGATGCAGTTGGGCGTGGAACTAGCCAAACCTGTGATCGACTTGCTCCTCTACCGTGAGGGGCGCGAAGAGGTGGTGCGGGTGCAGGAACTGAGCCAACGCCTGTTGACCACTGCCGATCTGCGACAGTTTTTGGAGAACGTTCTGGCTGCGGTCTGCGAAATCCTCCACAGCGGTGGCGGCTTCCTAGCGACGTTGGACAATGGCGAATTGCACTGGGACGTCCGCTGTAACTGGTCGCTCTCGCCGGAGGATATCGCCCAAATTCCGCTGGCGGAGGTCGCCTTCGCGCATAAGCAGGACCGCTTCATCTTTTGGGACGGCTATTGGGTGCTTGTCATTTACGACAAGAGCGGGAATGACATGCTTGGTCTCATCGGATTGCGGTCGCCCGAAATTCGTTTGCCGCTGCCGGTAGAGCTGGGAGTGCTGTTGGATGATCTGCTCCTGCAGGCCAGCGCCGCGCTGGAAGACCGGCGACTGCAGCAGGTGGTGTTCGGCGCGTTCTCACCGCTGCTCTCGGAATTGACGGACATCCAGCGTCGTGGGAGTATCCTGCGATACACGGGCGAGGCGGTAGGCGGTTTCACGCTGACCCGGTCGCCGGAGCTGCCGCAGTGGGTCCACGATGCACTCGCGCACTACTGGGGTGGACCGCGTCTCACTGAAAACCCACTGCTGGACCTGGAAGTCGTCAAACAGGCCGCCGCCGATTACGATGGGAATGTCGTCAAAGGGCTGCGGGTGGTGTTGGCCGACGCTATCGAGCGCCTGCGTCCAGATGGCGAACGCAAGTTGACAGCACCGGAATGGCTGCTATACAATATACTTGAAATGAAGTTTCTACGTGGGCACAAAGTCCGTGAGGTGGCGATGCGGCTGGCGGTAAGTGAGTCGGACCTGTATCGAAAACAGCGGGTGGCGATTGAAAACCTGGCCGAGATCATTGTTGTGATGGAAGAAGAGGTACATCATGACCAAAGTGTGTTGCCGGTCGATTTGCACGGTAGCCATCATCAGCAAAGTGTTATATAATCTTGACTTTGACAGGAGCCTTGCACAGGTTGGAGCTTTGCAGGGTTGGTGACAAAAGGAGTTGTCTTTATGGATCATTATGTTCCCCCGCATTCGCCGCTTAGTGAGAGTTATTGGGACGTTATTTTGGATGAAGGCCCAATCAGTCAGGGGCGTACCACCGTCACCTGGGAGTGGGTCGAAGCGCCTGATGTGCCGATGGCCGTGTGGGATGAAGCCCGACAGCTTTTCCACACGCACACGATTTTGGAGCTGGTCGTTGATGGTTTCAACCGGGGCGGATTGATGGCGCATTGGAAGGGCGTGGAATGTTTTATTCCTGCTTCGCACTTGGTTGGTTACCCGTTTCCCGCCGATCCCGACGCGCGCGAGCGCTGCTTCGAAGACTACGTCGGGCAGCACTTGCGGCTGTGCATCATCGAAGTCGAGCCAATTCGCAATCGCATCCTGCTCTCGGAGCGCCAGGTGTCGGAGTGCGAGATGATACAGCCCGAATGGCCGGAATGGTTATGCACCGGTCAAACCTGCATGGGGAAGGTCACCAGTGTGCGACCGTTCGGAGCTTTCGTCGATATCGGCCCGTTGGAGGGCATGGTGCATATCTCTGAGATTTCGTGGGGCCGGGTACGCGATCCCCAGGATTTCTTGCAGCCGGGGCAGGACGTGTGTGTCAAAATCCTCAACATCGATTTGGAGCACCAGCGTGTGGGCCTGAGCCTGAAGCGGCTTAACCCGAACCCCTGGATGTCCGTCCACACGCGGATCAGGGCGGGCGATGTGCTTACTGGCACTGTCGCCAGCGTCGAGCGCTTTGGCGTCTTTGTGGAATTGGTCGATGGCCTTGAGGGTTTGCTGCATGCCTCCGAGTTGGAGCGCAACGACGGCGCCGGCGTCGATCACGATGTGTATGCTGTGGGACAAGAGGTTGCGGTGCGCGTTTTGGAGATTGTGCCCGAAGAACATCGCATTGCGTTAGGGATAGTCGAGGGAGAATAACAACATGACACGGCGTAAAGCCGCATCGATGGCCCGGCCTTCTGGCAGCGGGGGATCCACGCCCCGCAGCAAGAAGATGACTGCGTCGCCGCGGGCCTCCACGGGCACATCAACGCGGACATCCGCCCAGAACCGGACGGCCTCCAGGACGCGGACTGCCGTAAAGAAGGTCACGGTGTGGGATGTCTTGAGCAAAGGCGTGCAGCTCTTCTTCAACTGGATCAAGGGGCCGACCGGACAACAACTGTTGGCGGTGGCACTCATCCTTTTTGGATTGCTGACGATTGTGGCGCTTACCGGCAAAGTCGCCGGTGTGAACTCCGGTGTGTTGATCAATGGGTGGGTGCATGTCCTGGTGTTTGTGTTTGGGTGGGGTGCCTATCCCGTTGCGGCGATGATTGTCGGATTGGGCTTGCTGTGGCTGCGTCACCTCGTCCACCAGCCGATGATTTGGCGCTGGCGTCCGGTGTTGGGCTTTGAATTGACCTTCATCGCCCTGCTGACTCTCACTGCGACACTCATCAGCGGGGTGGCGAATCGTCCCAGTAGCTGGGGATTGGTCGAGTCGGGCCGGGGCGGTGGCGTGATCGGCTGGGCATTCTACGTGCTGCTGGATGAAGCGGTTGGCTCGTTGATCACCGGCTTTTTGATGGCGGTAGTGATGCTGATCGGCCTTGCGCTCGCGTTCGATGTGACGAAAGAAGACTTGCGCATCTTCGGGCAGCGTCTCGTCGAGATCGGCGCGGCCTGGCGTGAGCGGCGATCCGACAGTGATCTGGAAGAAGCCATTTCCACTTCCAAATCTGCCGCGCCGGCACGAATGACTTCCGGTGTGGCGGTCTCACCAATCTCGCAGCGCCACGAGACGCCTGCCCCGGTGGTCGAACCCCCGCCGATGTCGCCGTCCCCGGATGTGAAAGTTCCTTCTGTGCCGTTACCGATGAGTTCCAAAGCAGCGCTCGATCCTGCACTGCGAGTGGATACCCTGCCGCCGTTTACCCTGTTGAGGCAAGCCCGGCGCGTGGGGACGGATCAGGATGACTTGCGCCGTAAGAGCCGCATCATCGAAGAGACGCTGGCGCAGTTTGGCGTGCCCGCACAGGTGACGGAGGTACGCCCCGGTCCCACGGTCACACAATTTGGCGTCGCGCCGGGCTACATCAGCCGAGGGCCGGATGGTGAGGAACAGCGTAAAGTGCGCGTCAGCCAGATCGCGTCGCTGTCCGACGACTTGGCCCTGGCGCTGGCGGCAAAATCGCTGCGCGTCGAAGCGCCCGTGCCTGGCCGCGCGGTTGTCGGTATCGAAGTGCCCAACAGCGAGATCAGCCTGGTTTCGCTGCGCGTGGTACTGGAAAGCGAGGAATTTCGCAAGTGCGGCAAACCGCTCTGCGTGGCGATTGGGCTGGATGTGGCCGGTTCTGCCATTGTCACTGATCTTTCGGCGATGCCGCACCTGCTCGTCGCCGGGACGACCGGCAGCGGTAAAAGCATCTTCATCAAGGCGCTGGCAGCGAGTCTGATCATGCACAACCATCCGGACAATTTACGCCTGGTCGCCATCGACCCGAAGATGGTGGAATTGAGTCACCTCAACGGCCTGCCGCACCTGTTGGGCCGGGCCGAATCCGATATGGAAAACATCATCCGGACGTTGCGCTGGGTGGCGCATGAGATGGATCAGCGTTACAAGCTGTTCTCGGAGACGGTAGCGCGCAACCTGGACGACTACAACCGCAAAATGACACGCAAAGGCGAGGAGACGCTGCCGCGCATCGTCGTCTTCATCGACGAGCTGGCGGACCTGATGATGTCCACCCCGGAGGAGACGGAGCGCACGCTGACGCGCATCGCGCAGATGGCGCGCGCGACCGGTATTCATCTGGTTGTCGCCACACAGCGTCCCAGCACCGACGTGGTGACAGGGTTGATCAAGGCCAATTTCCCTGCGCGCGTGAGCTTTGCGACCACCAGCAATGTCGATTCGCGCGTTATCATTGACACGCCGGGCGCGGAATCGCTGTTGGGGCGCGGCGATATGCTCTTTTTGCCGCCGGATGCCTCTGCGCCGCTGCGCGTGCAGGGCTGCTACATTTCGGACGATGAGCTGGAGGCCATTATCCGCTTTTGGCAGAAGAGTGCCGGCGCCACCCCGGCCAAACCGCCCTGGGAAGCGATCGTGCGGGCGAAAGGCCCTGATTCCCTGCGGATGGAAGGACAGCCGGAAGATGCGGACCTGTTGGAGCGCGCCATGGCTCTTGCGAAAAGTCGGGGCAATATTTCGACGTCCGGTTTGCAGCGGCAGTTGCGCATCAGTTATCCCCGCGCGGCACGGTTGATGGAGGAGATGGAGCAGATGGGTCTCGTTGGCCCGCAGGAAAGCGCCGGACGCAAACGGCACGTCATCCTCGGTGGGGACGATGACTTTTGAGCTGTTCAGCCTGGTCAGGTGAGAGGACGAGAGGAACCTGGAAAGGTTCCTCTTTGTGTTTTGCTTGTCCTGTATTTTGTGCTACACTTTTGTTAGCAGTATATTACATTCCTCGATGAGGAGCCGAGGCGGGTGAACAACCATTTGGCGATTCTCAATGAGGTCTTGCAGTTCTTGCGTCGTTTCCAACGCACGGAACGTTTGATGCAGGAAAGCCTCGCCTTTATAGCCCAGTTGACTGGTTGGGCGGGTCTTGCTTTGCTATCGCCGGATCACGAATCGGGTGTGGTGCGCGTCACGGCCTCGACCGGAGCGCTGGCCCCACCGCTCGACGCCGTCGCGCCTACCGATCAACCGTTGGTCGTTACCGTACTTCAGACCAAATATTTCCACTATGCCCCTGCTATTCCTGGCGCTGCGCTGGTGTTTCCCCTTGAAATCGAGCAGGCCAGTGCCGTGCTCGTTCCACTCAAACGGGGCGAATGGGTTCACCTGTTGCTTTACGTTGTGAGTGATGTGCCCGATGCTTTCGATGTGGACGCGCGGCTGTTGGCATCGTCGTTGAGCGAAGTCCTGTCGGCGGCTTTGCAGAATACGGAGCTTTACATTTCGCTGCGGCAGGAGGCGTTCGAGCGCCGACAAACCGAAGATCGGTTTTGGGCGACGACGCGCAAGACGGAAACGTTGTATTTCGTCACTCGCGCCCTGATCGCTTCACGCTACTTAGACGATGTTCTGCCGGCGGTTCTGAACAGCATCGCCAACGCGCTGCGCGCCAATCTCGTCTGGTTGGTGCGCGGCAATCCCGCGAATCGGCAGACCTGTGCTTTACTTGTGGGCGGGGCCACTCCGCCTATCTTGCCACTATTAGACTTCGACGATATATCGCAAGGGGTGGTGGGCGAGGTGCTGCGGGATGGGCGTCCCCTTTACCTAACCAAAACGGCGATGGAAGCGCGCGGGTGGGCGGGAGAAACGCAGCCGTGGTATACGCCCGAAATGGGTGGATCGATCGCCGTGGCCCCGTTGTTGGTTCAAGACCAGTCCTGTGGGGTGCTGCTGGCGGTTAATCGTTCCGATCAGCCGGATTTTACCCAGCAGGACGTCGATCTACTGATGGCGATTGCGGCACAAATCACAGCTGCGATACAGCAAGCGGAGCTTTTCCGGACAATCGAGGAAGAGCGTGAGCGCCTGCGTACGGTGGTCCAATCCAGCCGCGATGGGATCATATTGCTGGGGACCGATCTGCGTCTGTTGGTGGTCAACCGGCCGGCGTTGCGCTTCCTAGGCCTGCTCGGTGAGCCAGAAACCTGGGTCGATCGTTCGTTGTGGGATATTGTGTACACGCTGCGCGACCATGCGCGGCACGTGGTCAGGGTCGTTCTCGGTGAGATGCGCCGCATCCGCGATGGCGACGACCAGCCGCACGATGGTGAAGTGAAAGTCGGGCTGCGAATCATCCAATGGGTTAGTTGGCCCGTGCGGGGGGATGCAGAGCCTTTGGGACGGCTTTTCATGGTGCGCGATGTCACCGACGCGCGGCTTTTGGACCAATTCCGTGACGATTTGACACACACGATGGTCCACGACCTGCGCAACCCGCTGACCGGTATCCACGCGGCACTCACCCTGCTTTCGCGTGCGGTCGGCGAGTCATTGATGGAGGGGCAGCGGCGTATCATCAACATCGCCTTGCTCAGCACTGAACGCATGGTCAAGCTGGTCAACGCGATTCTGGATATCAGCCGTCTGGAGACCGGGCAGATGCCGTTAAAACCGGTCGTTTTCCGCTTCTCGGATGTCGTGCGCGATTCGGTAGAACTGCAAAAGTTGGCGATCAACCAACACGAGTTGACTTTTGTCAATGCTGTACCCGAGGATGTGCCGTTGGTGCGGGCCGATAGGGAATTGGTCGAGCGCGTGCTGCAGAACCTGATGGGCAATGCGTTCAAATTTACCCCGCCGGGTGGGGAAGTGTTGGTGCGGGCTGAGGTGGAACCTGAAATGCCCGATAAGCTGCGCATCTCCGTTTCCGATACCGGGCCGGGCATTCCCCCAGAAATTCGTCGCAATCTATTCACCAAATTTGTGGCGGGACAGCAGAGTGAGCATGGGAGCGGCCTGGGGTTGGCCTTCTGCCGGATGGTATTGGAGGCTCACGGCGAACGTATTTGGGTGTCGAATACCTCGCAGGATGGAACGACATTTATCTTCACGCTGCCGTTAGCCGGTTCCCTATCCTAGATTGAATCCAGGTGGAACGCACGTGCGTTCCACCTGAACATGTATGGAGAAAAATGAGCATTTTGCTGCTGCCCAAAAAGATGGATGACGTTCATACGCTGCTGCGGTCGTTGGATTGGCACGCGCTCAATTATGAAGTGGCGCAGGAGACGCTGGCCCGGCTGGCTATCGTCGGCCCAGTTAATAGCGGTAAGTCGACGCTTTTCAATCGCTTACACGGACAGAATATATCGGCAGTGAGCGCCGTACCTGGCACGACGAAGGGCGTCGTCGAACATCCAATTGGTCCGTTTCTGCTTGTAGATACTCCCGGTTTTGGCGAGGTGTGGGGCGTTGACCGTGCCGAGATCGCCCGCGAGGCGACGGCGGACGCGGATTTGGTTTTGTTGCTGTTGGATGCGGCAGCCGGTGTCCGCCAGAGCGACCACGACCTCTATATGACGCTGCGCGACTTGCAACGTCCGGTGGTCATCGCTTTGAACAAGGCCGATCTGGTGAAGAAGGATGTGCCGTGGATTCTGGAGGACGCCGAGAAACTGCTCGGTGTGCGCCCCATACCGATCTCGGCGCAGACGGGGATGGGCATTGTGGACGGGCTATTGCCCGCGATTCTGAACGCACAGCCGGCAGTTGCCGTGGCGATGGCGCGAGCGCTCCCCGATGTGCGTGTGCATATCGTCAACCGCATTGTGCGGCGCACCGCATGGATGAACGCGGCGATCTCGCTGCAACCGGTTCCCGGGCTGGATATCCCCATCCTGTTGGCTTCGCAGACGCGGATGGTGCTGCGCATCGCGGCGGCGTATGGCGAATCGATGAACGTCTCACACGCGCGCGAGCTGTTGACGACGATGGCGGGCAGTCTTCTCTCGCGTTATCTGGGATCGCAGGCAGCTAAACTCGTCCCTGGCCTGGGCTGGATCGTTTCGGCGGCGATTTCGGCAGTTAGCACGTGGGGTATCGGGCAAGCCGCGCGCCGTTACTTCGAGGCTGGTCGCGCGATCAAGGGACCGGAACTGCGTGGCCTGTACCAACAGATGCGCCGTCTGGCACCCCGCCGGCTGCTTCGCCGCCGTGCTGCCAAATCTGCATCTCCCGAGGCCTCCCCGCCGGAAATGCCGGAGCCTGAATCGGCCTGAAGACGGGCGGGCTGGTGGTCGATGAACGCTGTACCTTCTACGCTGATTGATGTTGATGAACTTCGTGCGGAGATCCGTGAGCAGCTGCAGGCTCAGGTGCGAAAACAGTATCGCATCTATGGTGTTGTCCTTGCTTTCATATGCCTGTTTGTTGGCGGGGCGATTGTTGCAGCCATAATGCGGGAGCAGGCGCAGCCCAGTAGTGTGCTTACCCCACCACCGTATTGGGGGGAGATGTGTGCTCCTGTGGCATGTGTGGAGAGTAGCATCGTCGATGCTACGGTGACGCCACAGCCGTTGCGAGTCTACGTCAGTGGCGCAGTAGCGCATCCCGGTGTTGTGACGCTGCCTGCGGATAGCTTGCTCGCCGACGCGTTGGACGCTGTTGGCGGTGCGGCTGCCGATGCCGACCTGTACAGCGTCAACCTGGCGGCATCGCTTGTGGACAACCAACACGTGATTGTGCCTCGTTGTACGCCCACGCCACAGTCGGCAGTCGAGGTGGTTTCGGCTGCGAGGGGAGCTTCCGCGACCACGTTGTTGAACATCAACACGGCTTCTGCCGTCGAATTGGAGACACTACCGCACATCGGCCCGGCAATGGCGCAGCGCATCATCGCCTACCGCGAAGCTCATGGCCCTTTCGAACGGGTCGAAGACTTGCAGGAAGTCGAGGGCATTGGGGAGACGCGCTACAGGGACCTGGCACCGTTGATAACGGTGGAGTAGGAAGTAAGGAGTATGGAGTAAGGGGTCTTGCTGATTCACTGATTTGCTCATTCTCTTTGGAGTTTTTATGCTTGGACCGTTTCTCACGTGGTATCTGACGATGCAAGTTTTCGCGCTGGCGGGATTGCCACTAGCGTTTGTGTGGTTGCGGCGTTTGCGCTCGCGGGGCTATGCGGCGGCAAAGGCGCTGGGCTTGTTGCTGACCGGCGTGGTGGTTTGGTGGGGTGGTATCCTACACTTGTGGGAGAACACGACGTCCGCCATCCTCGTCGCGGCGGGCCTTGTATTCGCCGTGGGCCTATGGGCACTACGGCGATACCGGGTGGAGATCCGTCCCTGGTTGCAGGAGCAGCGGGTGTTCATCCTCACCACAGAGGCGCTCTTCTTCGGCGCGTTGCTGTTGTGGACGGTGGTGCGCGCCTCTCAGCCGCAGTTGGAGACGGCGGGCGGCGAAAAGTGGATGGAGATCGCGTTCCTCAATGCGGTTTTGCGCGCGCCGCAGGTTCCACCGCACGATCCCTGGCTTTCCGGCTACGCAATTTCGTATTATTATCTGGGCTATTTCCTGTTGGGGATGCTCACGCGGTTGTCGGCGCTCCCGGCGACGGTGGCCTTCAACCTGGGGTGCGCGGGGTGGTTCGCATTGGCGGCAGTGGGCGCTTACGGCATCGTCTACGATCTGCTGGAACGACGTGGCGTGTTGCGTGCGTTGTTCGCGCCTTTGCTGCTCTTGCTGACCGGCAACGCTGCCGGTTTGCTCGAGGTGCTGCACGCGCGTGGATTGCTGTCCGCCGAATTTTGGACATGGCTGGATATCCGCAATATCAACACCACGCCACAGCCGCCGTTCTCCTGGATTCCCACGCGCTTCTTCTGGTGGTGGCAAGGATCGCGCGTCCTCACCGACTATGCACCCTGGGGCGACCGCATCGAGATCATCGACGAGTTCCCCGCGTTCAGTTTCACCCTGGGCGATATGCACCCGCACGTTTTGGCGCTGCCTTTTGTGCTGCTGGCGGTTGCGCTGACGCTCAACCTGTACCGGACGTTGCGGGAGGGCGAATTTAGCAAGGGTTGGGGGGCGCGGCTTGCACCGCTGGCAGGCTACGCGCTCACTTTGGGCGCGCTCGGTTTTCTCAACACGTGGGATTTTCCAATCTATTGGGTGTTGATGGTGGGCGGGATCGTGTTGGCGCGATATGCGCGCTCGGCGGGCGGGGCGTCCACCTTCCGGCATATGTGGACGCGGTTTTTTGATGCGCTGTGGAGGACGCTGCCTGAAGGGGTTATCCTGGGTGTGTTGAGCGTGTTTTTGTATTTCCCGTTCTGGTACGCGCTGCGCTCGCAAGCTGGGGGCGTGCTGCCCAATCTCTTCAACGCTACGCACTGGCCGCAGTTCGTGGTGATGTTTGCCCCGCTGCTGATCCCGCTACTCGGTGTGATCGCCGGCGCAGCGCGTGACGCGGGTGTGCCGTGGCAGTGGGTGTTGATCGGCGGCGTGGGGCTGGTGCTCGCCATTGCGTTGCTTGGCCTGTTGGTAGGCGCGGGCGCTGCGTATCCTTATCTGCAGAGCGTCTGGCGCGGCGAACCGGTCCAGGGATTATCCATCGCACCAGAGATGGTCGTCGAAGGCATCGTTGCGCGCTGGCTGCGTCCTTGGGTAGGACTCGCGCTCGCGCTTGGCGTCGCGGCGGTGGTTTTGGCGTTGTTGAAGCGATCAGCGGTCAGCGATCAGCCGTCAGCGGTCAGTTCTGAGTCTGTAGCCCCTGGCCCTGAATCCACAATCCCAGATCCACAATCCACAATCCACAATCCAAAATCTCCACCTCCCCCTTACTCCCTATTCTCTACTCCCTACTCCCAATTCCCCCTCCTCCTCGTCCTCATCGGCCTGCTGCTCACGTTGGCGCCGGAGTACGTGTACCTCAAAGACGTGTTTATGACGCGGATGAACACAATTTTTAAGTTCTACTTTCAGGCGTGGATCTTGTGGAGCCTGGCGGGTGCGTGGCAGATTGCGCGCTGGTTGGAACCACATGAAGCCCGGAACGGAGAGTGCTTTCCCTGGCGGGCGCTGGCGGTGGGACTTTCCTGCCTGTTGATCGCTGTGGGCTTGCTCTACACCGTGTTGGCCGTTCCGGCGCGGGCACACGAACACGGCACACCGTGGACCCTGGACGGCGCAGCGTGGCTGGCGACGTCTCGACCGACCGACTATGCCGCGATTCGGTGGCTCAATGCCAACGTGGAGGGCGCGCCGGTCATCGTCGAAGCGCCGGGCGACCAACATCGCGCCTACATCTACGAGGGGCGCGTCTCTGCGTTAACCGGCTTGCCGACCATGTTGGGTTGGGGCGGCCACCAAAGGCAATGGCGCGGCAACTACGATGAGCCTGGGCGTCGCGAGGTCGAGCTGGAAACGCTATTCACCACACTCGACCCCACCGAAGCACAGGCGATTCTAGCGCGCTACAACGTCGCCTACATTTACATCGGCCAAGTCGAACGCGAGCGCTATCCCGCCGAAGGGCTGGATAAGTTTACCGCGATGTTCCCAGTGGTGTACGAGGGTGGAGATGTGGTGATTTACAGCGTTGGGCAGTGAAGGTGTTTCGCACTACTCTTTGAACATCGATGCAATCACTACGAGACTGACGATCAGTAACGCTAGGTGCGGAATCGCGTAGACCCAGTGCGCCACAAACAGACTGGGCGGTGTGCCATCGGATATCCCCGTGCCGTGGAAGGTAAACCATAGGTAAATTGGCAGCACCTGCAGAAGTGCCAAAAATAGGTAACCGAGCGCCAGGACACCTCGGGAAAGCTTATTCGCACTGCGCCCGATGACCACAGCCACCAGCGTGAGGGCGATGCCGGTGTACAGAGAAACCTCGCCCCACGACACCACTTCTGCCTCGGTTGGACCGAAGGCATGGAAGATGTAGGGCAGCCCCAGCAGGATTGCGCCTACACTTCCAATGAGCATCACGATGACTTTCTTCATTTGAGTTTATCCTCCGAAAGAATTATAACTTTTATTCTCACACAGGCCAGTTCTATTGGATTACGAATCAAATGTTGCAAAGCCTGCCTTTCGGGATAGAATTACCGGCGTGCAATCACAATCCCGTGCGAGTGCGAAAACCGAACGGATGATAACGGATACGGCGAACAAAGAAAACATCTCTACCCTGGCTGCCCACTTCATCCTGCCCGCCGACGCCCTTGCGGACGTCCGCGAATACGGCGCGGGCAACATCAACGACACGTATCTGGTGACAACGGCATCGGGGCGGCGGTTCGTCTTGCAGCAAATCAACCGGCGGGTGTTCAAACAACCTGAATGGATTATGTCCAACATCCGCGTGTACGGCGAGCATGTGGCGGCACGGATGGTGGTGGAAGGTGAGCTGCCGCAGACGGCGAAGGCAGGACGTCGTTGGGAGACGCCGCAGATCGTCTCAGCCCAGGATGGGCGCGATTACGCGCTCGATACGGAGGGCGGATTCTGGCGCGCGCTTACCTTCATCGAGGGCGCGCGAACGTATCCCAAAATACGGGACGCATACCATGCTCACGAGGTCGGCTATGCGCTGGGACGTTTCCACAGCCTTATCAGCGATCTGGACGCCGGACGGTTGTACGACACGCTCGCGGGCTATCATGTCACGTCGCGCTATCTGGCGTACCACGATGCGGTGGTGGAGCGCGGTGACTTCGCCCGGTCGCCAGAGGTGGAATACGGCCTGCGCTTTGTCGCGGCGCGGCGGGACATCATCCCCGTGTTGGAAGACGCACAGGCGCGGGGCAGGCTGCGTCTGCGCCTGACCCACGGCGATCCCAAAGTGGATAACGTGATGATTGATGACGTCACCGGGCAGGCCGTGGGCCTTATCGACCTGGACACGATCAAGCCGGGGCTTGTCCAATACGACATCGGCGATTGCCTGCGCTCCGGATGTAATCCGTTGGGCGAGGAGACGGAGGACATCGACGCTGTATATTTCGACATGGACTTGTGCCGGGCGATTTTGCAAGGCTACTTGCCGCTCGTGCACGGGTTCTATACTGTGGATGATTATACATACCTGTACGCCGCGGTGCGCCTTCTCGCGCTGGAACAGGCGTTGCGCTTCTTCACCGACTATTTGGAAGGCAATGTTTACTACAAGATAAAGCGCGCGTGCCACAACCTCACACGGGCGCTTGTCCAGTTCAAACTCGTTGAAAGCATCGAGGCGCAAGAGGCGGATATCCGCACGGCGGGGGAAGAGGCAGACGGTAGACAGGTATAGAATGGTGGGGAAAGCTGAATTATCCCAGCACCCAGTAACCAGTATTGAGCAACGAGTAACAACCACTGAGGAAGCTATGGAACGATATGCGCGTTGGGCTTGGGTAACGATGATTGTCTTGGCGCTGTTGTTACGCCTGGTGGCATTGAACAGCGTTCTGCTGGCACCGGATGAGGCAACGGCGGCGCTGGCCTCTTTGGATGCGGCGCGCGGCGCGGAGTGGGTCAGTAGGGTGGAAAGCCCGCTGCTGCTGGTGGGCAACGGATTGCTATTCCTGCTCTTCGGCGGCGGGGATGGGATGGCGCGTCTGCTGCCCGCGCTGGCGGGCGTGGCGCTGGTGGGATTGCCCTGGTTCTGGCGAAAACGTCTGGGCGAGGTTGGCGCATTGGTTGCGGCCGGACTGCTGCTTTGCTCGCCATTGGCGCTCTTCGCGACCCGGCGCGTGGATGGCGCGAGCCTGGGTTTGCTCGGCGCGGGGCTGCTGCTCACGGCGCTGCTGGCGCGCGATGCGGAGGGGTGGCCTGCAGGATGCTCCTCCGCGCTCGTCGTTGCCGGGCTGGCGATTGGGTTGACGAGCGGCTCCGTATTCTACGACGGATTGCTCGCCGGGGCGCTGGCGTGGGTGATTTACCGCTGGATTTTCAGCTCGCCGACTGTTTCCTTGCGCGACGGTATGTCTTTGCGAGCGTGGATCAGACCTGCTCTCTGGGGACTGTTGAGCGCGCTGCTAATCACAATTGCTTTGGGACTGCGTTGGAATGGCTGGAGCGGTGTCGCCGATGGACTGGCGGCGTGGTTGACCTCTTGGCGCGCGCCTCGCGCCGGGCTTCCGCCGGTCGTCCTTCTATTCCTCTACGAGCCGGTTACGCTGCTGCTGGTGCTGCTCGGGTTGGTTGTGATGTTGTTGCGCACCTACACTGTGAGGAAAACGGCTTCTCTGCCCCTGGCGTTGGCACTGTGGGGCGTCTTCGGGCTGCTGCTGGTGAGCCTGCGTCCCGGCGCGACACCTTCGGCTTTGGTGGTGGTCGTTTTGCCCTTGACATTGTTCGCCGGGTACGGCGTGCAGCAGGCGCTACTATGGCCGCTCTCCAACCGCGCCACCGCCGGTCCGGTTCTAAAGTGGACGGCATTACACGGGCTGGTGGGCTTTATCTTCTGGCAGCCGGTGGGGTTAGCATTGGCGTGGCATGCAAATGGAACTGGAACCTCAGCCCTCGGAGGCGCATTCGATAACGTCAACCTGGTTTTGCTTCTCGGTAGCGTGACCTTGCTGGCGTTACAAGCCCTGATCGCGCTGTTGTTCTCCTTGAAGATGCCCTTGCATCTGGTGTGGCGCGGCGCGATGTTGGGGCTGACGCTGGCCCTATTGGTGACACAGGCGGGTTTTGCCTGGGGACTGGCGTTCGTGCGTCCCGATTCTATCGCAGAACCGGCAGTGCCGGCAGCGGTCTCGCCGGACTTGCGTGCGCTACGCACTATGCTAGACCGGATGGCGGTGCAGAGCGGGCAGCGGCGGGATGCCTTCCCGGTCACGGTGGTGGCGCGGGATGCGGCGACGGCGGCGGTGATGCGCTGGGCGCTGCGCGATTTTGCGCGCCTGCGCGTCGCCGAATTCTGGCCGGCGGATGTCACCGGGGCGGTGGTGGCTGCGCCTGACGCGATCCCGCCTGACACAGCAGTACAGACGTGGGAAGGGATGGCTTTCACCGCGTTGACCCGTGGGACTGCGCGCATTCCAGCCTGCCAATCTATACTCCCGCTGGCATGCAAGGATCTGGCGCGCTGGTATCTCTTCCGCCAGACGCCAACCATGCCTGCATCCGAGCAGATGATCCTGTGGCGTGCTCGCTAAGGGCTCTTGCTTCCTGCCCTTGACCCTGCATCTTGCTCTCCTGCCCGCTTCGTTTATAATGTGCCCTTGTGGGTGGGCGAAATTCGCCCGGCGAAATTCGTCCCAGACCCATCACGGGAGGTCTATGACAGCATATCGTAAAGCAAGCATTCGGGATTTGACCAACGCGGCGTATGCGCTGGAGGGTCGGTTTATGCAAGGCGTCGTGAGCCGCGATCCAGACAGCGGGCGGTGGCTGGTAGGTAACATCCTCGTGGAAGAGTGGATGTCGCGTCACGAAAACGAAGATGTGACGATGATTTTACTGCCGATGCAGGAGAGTCGTCCAATGCAAACCCGTGTTTGCCAGACATGCGGGCGACCGTACACGGATGTGGATTGTCCACATTGCCGGGAAGTGCGCGCGCGACTGCGCGGTCGTCAGAGTTCTTGAGATGGCATTGTTTCACTGACTATCCGACTATCAGATTAACGACTACGCAACTATTTTTAAGGAGTGAGCGAGTGAAAATTCAAGACTACGTGCGTATCCTTCGCTACCGCGGATGGATCATCCTGCTGGCGGCGGTTGTGGCTGCAGCGAGCGCCTTTGTCTTCAGTAAAGTGCAGACGCCGGTCTACCGTTCCAGTATTGAGGTTTCAATCCAGCTCGCGCGGCCTGACTTTGGCTTGGCGCAATCGGCCAAGTTGTTGCTGAATAACTTCTCAGCGACAATGTGGTCGGAGCAGTATGCGCAGGAGGTCATCGACCGACGGACCTTGATGCGCACCGCTAAAGATTTAAAGGGCGATGTGACCTTCGCCGTCGACGATGCTCGCATGGTGATCAAGATCGACGTGGATGACTACGACGGCGAGCAGGCCAACAATATCGCCAACACCTGGGCACAGTTGTTCCAGGAATGGCGCAACGAGCAAAACGCACTTCAGAACAAGGAGGACCGTGTATTTGCCAAAGCCATCGATCCGGCCTCTTACCGGCAGTTGCGGCCCAAAACGATGATCAACGTGGCGGCGGGGGGGATTTTTGGCCTCGTCATCGGCGTGGTCATCGTGTTCGTGCTCGAATGGCTGGAAGCCGGGATTGTGCATCTGCCGCAAGACTTGGAGCGCGAGACCGGCGTGACCGTCCTCGGCGTGATCCCGCCGGCACAGTAGCAAAGAATTTTGGTTACAGACTACAAAAGTCTTACGACGTGTTTTGTCGCGCATTTATCTGTGCCAAGCTCTATCTTGCGTAGTGCCAGTGCGTGCTGAGACCTTTGTAGTCTTGAATCTAAAGGAGTGACGATGGATAAAGCAAGTGTAGTGACCCTGGCTGAGCCGCGCTCGCCGGCGGCGGAAGCTTACCGTGCTCTGCGGATGAATTTGACGTTTACCAGCCTCGACAAACCTTTAGAGACGCTGGTAGTCTCATCACCGTCCCCCGACGATGGCAAGTCACAGGTGGCGGTGAACCTGGCGGTTGTTATGGCGCAATCCGGGCAGCGGGTGATTTTGGTGGACGCCGACCTGCGCCGTCCCAGCCTGCACACCTGCTTTGACGCGCCTCAGGAACCGGGGTTGACAGGCTACATGGTGAGTCACGATGGGGAAGAGGCATTGGCGCTTGTGGAGACTGACGTGCCGGGTTTGCAACTGCTGCCGAGCGGCGCGCTGCCGCCCAATCCCGCCGACATCCTCGGCGCGCAGAAGATGGAGCAATTGCTGGCGCATCTGAAGGCGCGCGCCGACGTGGTGGTGTTCGATGCGCCGCCGGTCACGGTCGCGGTGGATGCTTCGGTGCTGGCGGCGCGGACGGATGGCCTGCTGCTGGTCGTGCGTGCCGGACACACACGCCGCGACCGCATTGCCCAGGCCAAAGAACTGCTGGAGCGGGTCCACGTGCGCCTGTTGGGCGCCGTCTTCACCGATTCAACCGAAGGCGGCCTGCTGACCGGATATTGATTTGATTCTGCCCTTGCGAAGGTGGGCGAACCGAGGGTTCGCCTGCACCTTCGCTGGGGGTAGTGTGTTTTACGGTATCGGCCGGGCGAGGCGTTGCGCCGTGTCGCAGATGATTTGCGTCGCCAGATCTGCCGCGATTTTACCTGTGTTGATGGTCAGATGGTAGAGATCGGGATCGTCCCATCTGGCGTCGTAGAAGTGTTTCATGTAGCGCACGCGTTCTTTGTCGGCCTGGTGGATTTGCCGTTCGGCCTCTTTCTGATCCAACCCCAGGCGCTCGGTGAGACGCAGGATGCGCAGGTCTTCTGGCGCGTGGATGCGCACGTGCAGCGCGTTGGCGAAATCCTTTAGCACCACCTGCCCGCCTCGTCCCGCGATAATGACGCCCCCTGTTTGGGCATACTCCTGGATGACCCGCCGGATGAGTTCCCCGTAGGACGCACCGGCCTCGACGCGGCGCTGCTGCTCGGTGAGATGGTGGAGTGCCTCGTCGCGGCTCAGGTTATCTTGCAGGATCAGCGCGGCGACCTGCTCGTCGTAAGCATAGCCCTCACGTAACGTGGCGCTGGCGATAGTGGGGATGGCGGGCATGGTATTCATCGAGTCGATGATGCGCTCTAAAAATCCGGGGACGCGCTCGCGCTTTTCCAATTCTTCAACCATGGATTCATCGGGGAAACCGGCCATTTCTGCGGCGCGGTTGAGGATTTCCCGGTCGATATAGCGCAGGTTGAGTTTTTTGGCGACGGCCGTCGCAATGTAACTGCCACGGCTGCCTAATTGCCTTGAGACGGTGATTATGATGCTCATGGTCATTCTCCTTATGTAGGTAAACCACCAAAACACGAAAACACCAGGGAGACCCCGACAGCTTCGTGGTTTGGTGTCTTTGTGATGTTAAGTTCCCGTCGGTTCTACCTTAATGTTAGCATTTGATGCGCTGTGTGTCAATATTTCACGGTCCCGTCGTTGCCTCCGGTTCGGGTTTGATGTAGGCAATCAGGCGGAAGGTGGCGGTGAGCGGGCGCGTGTTGTCCAGGGTCAGGGTGACGGTGTACTCGCCGGGCAGCAGGAACGGCGCGCCCGGAATGCCGGTGATGCTGTCCCAGATAACCCCTGTATTGCCCGTTTCATTCCACACGCCGCTGGCTGCACGTACGTTGACGCCATTGCGGTACCACGCGCTCTCCCACGTTGTACCGGCCGAAAGTCCCGCGCACTGCGTCCCCACATAGATGACCTGTGAATACCATTCGAAGCGATCTTGGGGCAGGAACGGCTCGCCTGCGGGCGTCAGTCCGGCGGCGGCGAAGAGCGGCGCGCAGGTGAGCGAGGGCAGCGGTTCAGGCGTGGCGGTCGGCGCGGGAGTCGCCGTGGCGGTCGGATCGGGGACAGGGGGCTCGCCAACCGCAAAGGCGAAGGTGTGTTCCGTGCGTCCCATCAGCGTAAGTTCGGAGTGGTAATCGCCGTCTTCTAACGGCGCGCCGTTTTTGCGGTAACAGGCCACACTCTCTGTGCCCTCTGCCTGGAGCAAGGTGGCGTTATGGGTGCAGATGATTGCGTTCTCTTGCCGGATGGCGATCCAGTACGGCGCGCCGGGGCATGCACCCTGGTAGGTGAAGCGCAGGTAGAAGTGCTGCGTGCCATCTGGCAGCCGGGTCAACGTCGGGCCGGAGGGCGTGAGTGCCAGCTCCATTGACGTAATGGCAGCGGTGTCTTCGGCGATGGTGAACGTGTGTGCGCCTAAGGCGACACCGTCCGCGTGCAGCGCCAACGTGTAGCGCCCTGGCGGCAGCGCTTCGCCTTTGGGAAAGGCGATGAGCAACTCGCCCATGCCGGGCTGCCATTCGCCCTGGCTGAGGACGGCGCTCTCGCTTTCACGGCTGAGCATCCACTGCGCCTTCACCGTGATGGGCCAAACATCGAGTGCCTCCGGGGTGAAGCGGATTTGTGTCGCGGCCTGGCATACCGTATCCGGGGCCGTGTCGAACGTGACCTGGGGCGGGGAAAGCGGCGTGGGGGCGGGCGGCGGCACCCTTGTCGACGTGCAGGCGGCGAGCAGCCCCAAGAGGCCGCACACCAGGACAACGCCAGCGATATTTATCGATCGACTTCTGCGTTCGGCACCCATTCGCTTAACTCCCGTATCATCGATTCGGCATGTTCCCGCCAGTAAGGATGTTCGCCGACGGCCAGGTAAGCCTGGAAATCGGCGATGGCTTCGGCGTATTCGCGCAGTTGTTGGTGCGCGATGGCGCGGTTGAACTGCGCCTCAACCAGGCGCGGGTCGAGGTTCATTGCCGTGGTCAGGTCGTGGATGGCCTTGCGCGGGTGATCGATTTCGCGCCAATAGAGGATGCCGCGATCCAGGTAGATTTGCGCGAAATCGGGCTTCCATTCCAGCGCGCGGGTGAAGGCGTCGATAGCGGCTTCGTACTCCCAACGCACGCCGCGCGAGTTGCCGATGTAGCGGTGGACGATGCCGATCAGGTAGTAGCTGTGCGCCATTAAGGCTTTGAATAGTTTTTCCGGTATCGATAGGAGCTTCATGCGAGCATCTCCTGATAAACCTGGATGGTCTGCTGCGCCACGTGCTGCTGCGTGTACTCTGCCAGCACACGCGCGCGGCCTCGTGCGCCTAAGTCCCGCCGCAACGCCTGGTTGTGGATCAAGCGGACCAGCGCGGCACGCAGCGCCTGGACGTCATTTTCGGGGAAGACGATCCCGGCATCGCCGATAACGTGCGGAATTTCACCCGCAGCGGAGCCGACCACCGGCACACCGCAGGCCATCGCCTCCACCAGCACGCGCCCAAATTGCTCGGTCCAGTTCTCCTGAGTGCGTGAGGGGAGTACCAGCACGTCGAGGCCCTGGTAGAACGCCGGCATATCCACGGAGGGGACCGGCAGACTGAACGTAACGCGCGCCGTCAGGTTGTAGTGCTCCACCAGCGCGCGCAGGCGAGCCTCTGCGGGACCGTTCCCCTGGATCGTGGCGCGCCACGACCCTTTCAATCCGGAGAGCGCCTCCAGCAGCAGATCGAGGCCCTTCTCCGGGACGAGCCGGCCCGCGTAGGCGATGTGGGGGGTGTGATCCGGTGGGGCGGCGTGTTCGACGGGCAGGAAGATGTCGGGGTCCACGCCGAACTGTGGGATGACGGCGAGCGGTCCGGCGTAGCCTTTGCGCCGCCACACTTCGGCAGCGGCGGCGCTGCCGGCGATGGCGTAATCGATATGGCGGAGGTTGTACTGCTCGATCCAGTTAAAGGGTGCAGGGTAACTGCGCAGCAAGTTCTGCCAGGAAAACCACAGCGTCTTGGCTCCACAGTGCTGCGCCTGCCGGTTGGCGAGATAGGTCGCCAGGTTGTACGGCTCTTCATCGATGTGGACGATATCCGGGCGAAATTCGCGGATCAGCCCGCCGAGCGTGGGGTAGAAGTGCAGGTGGAACTGCCCGTTGAACGCCAGCGGCAGCACTTCCATGCGATAGCCGCGCGTGTGCGCCAGCTCCAGCCGTGTGACGCCGCCTTTGTCCTTCCAGCTAGACGGCACGGCGACCATGAGCGCCATCTCCGGCGCGCGCGCGGCCAACTCTTCCAGCTTGCGCTGGTAGGCCCCCACGATGCAGGCTTTCGAGAGCATCAAAACGCGCACAATCGATCTCCCTGAAGGCTCAACGGATCAGGCAACCGAAGGTTGCACCGGATTTGAACGGATTGAGAGAAGTATAGCGCAACTATGGAGGAAGGAAAGGGGTGCAGGGAGCAAATCAACGGATCGTTTTACCGAAGGGGCGTTTGCATTTTCGAGATTGAGCTTACCCCCCCATTGTTCCTTATAGACAATTCCCCGGGTTTGCGGTATGATAGGAGCAAATACGCGCAAAGCTCGCTTATGAAAAAAGGAACGCATTCGCAATGGAACTGGATACCGACAGCCTGACTTTGGCGATTGTCGCCGAACCGCCGCCGTTGTTCACTGATGCTGACGGCGTGATACGGGTTGGCGACACGCGCGTCACTCTGGACACGGTGGTATCGGCTTTCGAGGAAGGCGCGACGGCGGAAGAGATCGTCTACCAGTATCCGACTCTGAATCTGGCGGACGTTTACGCTGTGCTTGGTTATTATCTCCAACGCCAGGCGGAGGTGGACACCTACTTGCAGCGCCGACGCCAGCAAGCCCAGGCGGTGCGCGAATCTAACGAAGCCCGCTACGCCTCCCAGGGTATCCGCGATCGCCTGTTGGCGCGCCGTTCGCCTAACGATGTTACGTCTGGCCGCTGACGAAAACTTCGATAACCGTATCGTGCGCGGATTGTGGCGTCGCGCGCCGGAGCTGGACATTGTGCGCGTGCAAGATAGCGGCTTATCCGGCGCGGATGATCCCACTGTGCTGGAATGGGCAGCACAAGAAGGACGGGTACTGCTGACGCACGACGTCTCTACCCTCACGCATTACGCCTACGCGCGTGTCTCCGCCGGCAAGCCGATGCCGGGTGTGTTCGAAGTGCCGCATACTGTCCCGATTGGCGTTGCGATTGAAGATATCCTGTTGTTAGCCGAATGTAGTCTGGATGGCGAGTGGGAAGGGCAAGTGCGGTACCTGCCACTGCGCTGAACGGTTCGTCTCTAAAGAGAACGCGTTTCACGGGCGGTGCTACGCCGACGAGCTACCAGTTCACCGGTCAGCGCAACAACTGCGTTCGATTTGACATTTCCCCGGTTCGTGGTTAAATAGAAAGCGTTAAAGGCTGTGATCGGGAAGAGTACGTATCAGAGCGGGGTTGCAGAGAGCCGGAGCAAGGTGTGAGTCCGGTACCAGCGCCGATACCGAATGGACCCAGAAGCCGCCCGCCGAAAGCTGGACAAGGATTGTCCTGCCGCAAGTAGTCCGGGCCGGAAACGCTACCGTTATCAGAGCGCAGGGCATCGTCGCAAGACCGTGCTCGCAAGAGTGAGGCTGGCTTGATTCACGGACGCGCTTATCACAGCGCGTTTTTGTTTTGGAGCAAGCGCCTAAGCCGGGTGGCACCACGGGCATTCAAACGCTCGTCCCGCAGAGGGATGGGCGTTTTTTGTTGTCTGTCAATGGATTGAACGGATGAAAACTTTCGACATTCGACTAATTCGAGGAGGCCTTATATGGAACAGAAGAAACGTATTTTGACTGGAGATCGTCCTACCGGGAAGCTGCATCTGGGACATTACGTGGGCAGTTTGCAGAACCGCGTGGCGCTGCAGGATGCCTACGAGTGCTACTTCATCATTGCCGACTTGCACACACTCACCACCAGGCCGGAGAAGGAGCACGTCCTGGCGTTGGAACAGAATATCTACGACGTGGTGCTCGACTATCTGGCGGTGGGCATCGACCCGGAGAAGAGCGTCATCTTCTTGCAATCGGCGCTGCCGGAGACGTTCGAGTTGACCCTTCTCTTCGGCGATCTGGTAACAGTGCCCCGGCTGACGCGGCTGCCGAGCATCAAGGACATGGCGCGCGCCGCCAATATGGACGACGAGACGGTGCCGTTCGGCCTGGTCGGCTATCCCGTACTGCAGGCGGCGGACATTCTGCTGCCGCGCGCGCATCTCGTGCCGGTGGGCAAGGATAACGAGGCGCACGTCGAGATCACTCGCGAGATCGCGCGCCGCTTCAACCGTCTCTACGAGGCGGAGGTGTTCCCGCTCCCGGACGCGCTCATCGGCGACGTGCCGACGCTGGTGGGGACCGACGGGCAGTCAAAGATGAGCAAGTCACTCGGTAACGCCATTATGCTCTCGGACGACGCCAAGACGGTGGAGGAGAAGGTGCGCACGATGTACACCGATCCCAACCGCATCCGCGCCGACATCCCCGGCACGGTTGAGGGCAACCCGGTTTTCATCTACCACGACGCCTTCAATCCCGATGTGGATGAGGTGAACGATCTCAAAGACCGCTATCGCCTGGGCAAGGTGGGCGACGTGGAGGTGAAGCGCAAACTGGCCCGCGCCATCAACGCCTTCCTCGACCCGATCCGCGAGCGCCGGGCGACCTACGCGCAGCAGCCGGGCATGGTCGAAGAAGTGCTGGTAGAAGGTACGCGCAAAATGCAGGCCCAGGCGCGTCAGACGATGGCCATGGTCTACGACGCCATGGGACTGACCGGCCCGCGCCTGCGCGCCGCCTTGCAGACCGGCGCCGCGTTCAGTCTGCTTGCATAGGACTGGTGATTGAAAAGCGATTGGACGAGAAAGATTTTCTCAACGGATTCAGCGGAATTTACCGGATATTTTTCCGTTTAATCCGTTCGATCTGTTGAGGCGATTTGTAAGGGGGAAGATATGTACATCACCCAGGTGAAGTTGCACAGCGAATGTTACCCGACCGACCGGTACTACCCGTTCAACATCCCGACCCTGCGGCGGACGGTGGCGTTGGCCTTGAAAAAGCCGGTGGCCTTTTTCGTGGGCGAAAACGGATCGGGGAAGTCCACGTTGTTGGAGGCGTTGACGCGCAAGTGCGGCGTCCACATCTGGGACAAAGTAAAGCGCCGCGCGGGCTACGACAACCCCTTCGCCGACCGGCTGGTGGATTTCATCGACGTGACGTGGGCCAACGGGCATGTCCCCGGCTCGCTCTTCCGCGCCGAAACCTTCCAGGAGATGGTCGACTTTCTCGACGACGCGGCCTTGTGCGATCCCGGACGGCTGGCCTACCAGGGCGGTCATCTGCTCAACACCCTCTCGCATGGAGAGGGGATGTTCACCTATTTCCAGGGCCGCTATCACATGAAAGGGTTGTATTTTTTGGATGAACCGGAGGCGGCGCTCTCGCCCGCGAGCCAGATCAAGTTCTTGAAAATGTTGCAGTTTTTGGCGGCAAGCGGACAGGCGCAGTTCATCATCGCCACCCATTCGCCGATTCTGCTGGCATACCCGGACGCGCAAATTTTCAGCTTCGATGAGGGGCATATCGAGGAGGTGACTTACGAAGAAACCGCGCATTATCGCATCTACAAGCAGTTCTTTACCGACCGTGGCGCATATCTTGCGAGTAATCAGTAATCGGTAAACAGTTACCAATCACCAAGCTAAGGAGGAGTGGAAATGAGACAGTATAAGTACGTGTTACAAGAAAGTGAAATGCCGACCCATTGGTACAACATCATCGCGGACATGAAGTCGCCACCGCCGCCCTATCGCCACCCGGCCACGTTGGAACTACTCGGCCCGGACGATCTGGCGCCCATTTTCCCGGCAGCCCTGATCGCCCAAGAAGTCAGCACCGAGCGCTTTATCGAGATTCCCGATGAAGTGGCGGATGTGCTGAGAATGTGGCGACCCGCGCCGCTCTACCGGGCGCACCGTTGGGAGAAGGCGCTGGACACGCCCGCCAAGATTTACTACAAGTGGGAAGGTGTCAGCCCGGCGGGAAGCCACAAGCCAAATACCGCCGTCGCGCAGTGCTATTACGGCAAGCAGGAAGGGCTGGAAGGCTTCGCCACCGAGACCGGTGCCGGGCAGTGGGGCAGTGCGTTGAGCTTCGCCACCAACCTTTTTGGGTTGAAATGTAAGGTCTTTATGGTGTCGGTCAGCTTCCAGCAGAAGCCCTACCGCCGCATTATGATGGAGACGTGGGGCGGGACTGTCGTGCCGAGCCCGAGCAGCGAGACGCACGCGGGCCGGGCAATCCTGGCGCAGGACCCCGAATCGCCGGGCAGCCTGGGCATTGCCATCAGCGAGGCGATTGAGTACGCCGTCACCCATCCGGGGTACAAGTACTCGCTCGGCAGCGTGGTGAACTTCGTGCTGCTGCACCAGACCGTCATCGGCTTGGAAGCGATGAAGCAGATGGAGATGGCGGGTGATTATCCGGATATCCTTATCGGCTGTGCGGGTGGCGGCAGTAACGCGGCCGGCCTGATCTTCCCCTTTATGCGGGATAAGCTCAATGGCAACAAGCCGGATATGCGAGCGATCTTCGTGGAATCCACGGCCTGCCCCAGTATGACGCGCGGTGTCTACGCCTACGACTGGGGCGACACGGCCAAGACCGGCCCGGTGGTGAAGATGCGCACCGTCGGTCACGACTTCATCCCTGCGCCTGTTCACGCCGGCGGCCTGCGCTATCACGGGATGGCGTCGAGCATCTGCGCGTTATTGCAACAGGGATACGCCGAAGCGCGCGCCTACCACCAACTCGAGGTCTTCGATGCGGCGCAGAGCTTCGCGCAGGCGGAGGGCTTCATCGTTGCGCCGGAAACTGCCCATGCTGTCAAAGCGACGATGGATGAGGCACTGGCCTGCAAAGCATCCGGTGAGGCGAAGACCATTCTCTTCAACGCCAGCGGACATGGGGACTTTGACCTCGCGTCGTATGACGCATATCATCGCCAATCCTTGACGGATTACCAACTCGAAGAGGCGCAGATCGAGCGCGCGTTGGAGAAATTGCCCAAAGTTGTTGAATAGCGGGGGTACAATACCCTTGCGGGATTAGAGGTAAAGGGAGGATTTTTGTGGCGGGCATTGCCCGCCACAAAAATCCTCCTGGAAAATCAGGCTCCCGCCGCCGCTAAACGGCGGGTTTGCTCATCCAATGTCAGCGCATCGATGAAGTCGTCGATGTCGCCATCCATCACGGCGGGCAGGTTGTACGAGTTCAACCCGACGCGGTGGTCGCTCACGCGGTTCTGCGGATAGTTGTACGTGCGCACTTTCTCGCTGCGTTCGCCCGTCCCTACCTGGGAACGACGGGCCTCATCGATTTCAGCGTCCTGTTTGGCCTGCTCGGCTTCGAAGAGCCGGGCGCGGAGAACGCTCATCGCGCGTAACCTGTTCTGCATTTGCGAGCGCTCGCTTTCGCATGCCACCACCATCCCCGTGGGCTTGTGGGTGATGCGGATGGCGGTCTCATTCTTCTGCATATGCTGTCCGCCGGGGCCGGAGGAGCCGTAGGTATCGATTTCCAGGTCCTTGGGGTCGATGTGGATTTCCACGTCATCCACTTCCGGCAGCACCGCCACAGTGACGGTGGAGGTGTGGATGCGCCCGCTGGACTCGGTGACGGGGACGCGCTGCACGCGATGTACGCCGCTCTCAAACTTGAGGCGCGAGTACACGCCTTTCCCCTTTACTGTGAAGACTACTTCCTTGTAGCCGCCGATGCCGGTGCGGTTCTCGCTGATTAACTCGGTTTTCCAGCCCCCCTGGCGTTCGGCGTAGCGGGTGTACATACGCAGCAGATCGGCGGCGAACAGACCGGCTTCGTCGCCCCCTGCACCCGCGCGGATTTCCACGATGACGTCCCGTTCGTCGCGTGGGTCTTTGGGAACAAGCAACTGGCGCAATTGCTGTTCCAGCGTTTCCCGTTCCGCTTCCAGCCGGGGCAATTCTTCTTCTACCATCGCGCGGATGTCCTCGTCCGCGTCTGCCAGCATTTCCTCGGCAGCGGCGTATTCCGCTTCAACCTGCCTGTAACGGTGGTAGATGCTAACCGTCTCTTCCAGGTCCGCGCGCTCTTTGGCGTATCCGGCCACTTTTTCGTAATCCTGCGCGACAGCGGGATCGGCCAACAGGCGTGTCAACTCATCGAACCGTGTCTCGACCGCACCCAATCGCGCCAACATGTGCTCGCTATCCATACCAACCTCTTTCTTTCTGACATGACAAACGGCCTGCGTACCGCCAGGCCGTCATCTACGGATTCAAGTGGGCCCACCAGGATTCGAACCTGGAACCGACCGGTTATGCATCCCCCTACGACTTTCGCCGCCTCTTTCGAGTTCGTGGGCTGGACTGTCCCTTCACCCTGGCTGAAGACCGTGGGTGCCTGCCGTCCAGTCTCTACACCTTCCCACCGACGTGGGCTTGGCTCGGGATTACCATACCGCGATGGCTTAGGCTTCCCCGAATTTGACAGGTAAACACTTACCAGTTTCCCGATAAGCCGCCCCCTTGACGAAGGTAACATATCGATTGGACTTAGCTACCCCGCCGAGCGAAGCCGGCTGCTCTAACCCTTGAGCTATGGGCCCATGAGAGCGGGCGACGGGGATCGAACCCGTATCATTGGCTTGGAAGGCCAAGGCTTTACCGTTAAGCCACGCCCGCGCTTACAGGGGACATTATACCATAAATCCAGGACTGCGGAAGTCTCTTATTCTACGTGTGAGCATTCTGGATGGTGCGCGAATATGCATAAAGACAATATCAGGTTATAATATTGGATAGTTATCAGTTGTGATCGAGGAGTTATCATTGAACACCTTCAATCCCACAGAACATCCGCACCGGAGGTACAACCCACTGACCGGCGATTGGGTTCTGGTTTCGCCGCACCGCACCAAACGCCCATGGAAGGGCCAGGTGGAACGCCCGCCGCACGAGGAGCGCCCCAGCTACGATCCCGGCTGTTATCTATGCCCCGGCAACGTGCGGGCCGGTGGCATGACGAACCCGGCGTACACCAGCACGTTCGTGTTCACCAACGACTTCGCGGCGTTGCTGCCCGATACACCGGATGTGGCGGTTCACCAGCATCCTCTGTTGCGGGCCGAAACGGCGCGCGGCACGAGCCGCGTGATTTGCTTCTCCCCGCGCCATGATCTGACGTTGGCGGAGATGCCCGTGGCGGACATCCGCACCGTCATCGATGTGTGGGCCGAGCAGACGACCGAACTGGCACAGCAGTACCGCTGGGTGCAAGTCTTCGAGAATCGCGGCGCGATCATGGGATCATCGAATCCGCATCCGCACGGGCAAATCTGGGCCGGGAGCGCGCTGCCCAACGAGCCGGCCAAAGAGGAACGCGAGCAGCGCGCGTACTTCGAAGCGCACGGGGAGCCAATGCTGGTCGTCTATGCGGATCTGGAGGCAGCGGAGGGCGTGCGCATCGTCGTCGAAAACGCACATTGGCTGGCGGTGGTCCCCTACTGGGCCGTCTGGCCGTTTGAAGTGTTGCTGCTGCCGCGCCGCCACGTGCTGCGTCTCCCCGACCTTGATGACGTGGAACGGGGGGCGCTGGCGCAGGTACTCAAGCGGTTGCTCGTCAAGTACGACAACCTTTTTGAGACATCGTTCCCCTATTCGATGGGCTGGCACGGCGCGCCGAGTGATATGGACGACGCGACCCACTGGCAGTTGCACGTACACTTCTACCCGCCGCTGCTGCGTTCGGCGACGGTGAAGAAGTTTATGGTCGGCTACGAGATGCTCGGCGAGGCACAGCGTGATCTGACGCCGGAGCAAGCCGCCGCCCGGCTGCGCGATCTGCCGGAGATCCATTACCGGGCAGCGACGACTCAGGATGCGTAATAGTGTATGGGCGAGAAAATTTTGGTGGCCGAAGATGAGCGCGTCCTGCGGGAGACGCTGGCGTACAACCTGACCAAACAGGGCTATGTCGTCACGACTGCCGCCGACGGCAAAACCGCCGTCGCGTTGGCCCGGCAGGAAGCGCTCGATCTGGTGCTGCTCGATATTATGCTGCCCGGTTTGGGTGGCTTCGAGGTGTGCCGGGTGCTGCGCCAGGAGATGCGCGTGCCCATTTTGATGCTCACTGCGCGCACCGACGAGGTCGATAAGATCGTCTGTGGCAGTCGCACGGTGGACGTCCATGTGCGCTGGCTGCGCGAAAAAATCGAGCCGGACCCGGCGCAACCTGTTCGCATTGTGACGGTACGCGGCGCCGGCTATCGTTTTGAGGGATAACCATGTTCACTTCTATCCGTTGGCGTATGATCGTTCCTTACACGGTGATTATCCTCATCACTGCCCTGGGACTGACGTTGTACCTCTCTGGGCAGGTGCGCCGCGTTCGCCAGGCGGACCTGGAAGCGCAGTTGTTGACCGAGGCCCGGCTGATGGCTAACGCTGCCGCCGGATGCCTGGTAGATGCGGTTCAGGACACCACGGCCCTGACCGCGCACGCGCAGCAATGGGCGAAGCTTTCCGCCAACCGCGTGACGATCATTGATATGGATGGCGTGGTGCTCGGCGATTCGGAAGTGGATCCGGACAATATGGAAAACCACCTTTACCGTTCCGAGATCGCGCAGGCTATCCGGATGGGTGAGGGGGTCGCAACGCGCTTCAGCCGTACGCTGGGCACGGATGCTTTGTACGTGGCCGTGCTCGTCCGCCGCGATGGCGCGCTCGAGGGCGAGCCACTAGGCGTCGTGCGCGTCTCGATGCCGTTGGATGAGATCGAGGTGCTGGTGGGACGCTTGAGCTGGACGATTATGCTTACGGGGTTGATCATTGCCGCGCTCTCCATTGCGCTGGCGACGTACATCGCCTCGCGCACCGTCACCCCGATCCGCCAGTTGACCGAAGTTGTGGAACGGGTGGCGCAGGGCGATATGCGCGCGCGGCTTCTGCCCACCACGCACGATGAGATGGCGCAACTGACCCGCGCCTTCAACACCATGGCCGACGAGCTAAACGACAAGGTGACGATGCTGGCGCAGGAGCGGGCGTTTCTCTCCGGCGTATTGAATACGATGGCCGACGGCGTCATCATCACCGATGAGAACGGCTTGGTGTTGTTGACGAACCCTGCCGCCCTGCGGATTGTGGCTTTCCCCGGCAAAGAGGCGCAGGGCCGCACGTTTGCGCAAGTGACCCGCGAACGGCAACTGGTCGAATTGTGGGAGGTGTGCCGCAAGAGCGGTGCAGAACAGACGGCGATGGTTGAATCCGGGGGGCGCAATGCGTTCTTGCAGGCGGTCATCACCCCGCTCGGCACCTCCACACCGACCAGATTGCTCGTCATCCTGCAGGACCTCACCCGTATCCGCCAACTGGAGACGATCCGCCGTGACTTCATCAGCAACATCTCACACGAGTTGCGGACCCCGCTGGCTTCGCTTTCGGTTGTTGTCGAAACGTTGAAGGACGGCGCGATTGACGAACCCGAGGCTGCCCGGCGGTTCCTCGGCTTTATCGAGTCGGAACTGAGCACGCTGACGCAGATGGTCGAAGAATTGCTTGAACTTTCCCAAATCGAATCCGGCCAGGTGCCCTTCCGCCTGAAGGTGACGCCGGTGGCCAAGCTGATCAAGAAGCCGGTGAAACGCCTTACGCCGCAGGCCGAGCGGCTCAACGTGACCGTCGCGACCATCATCCCAGAGGAGGTGCCGCCGGTGTTGGCCGACTCGCGCCGCATCCAGCAGGTGGTGATGAACCTGCTGCACAATGCGCTCAAGTTCACGCCGGAAGGAGGTCACGTCACGCTCAAAACCGAGGTTGCCGGGCCGGAAGTGGTGATCTCGGTGCAAGATACCGGCATGGGCATTCCGGCGGACGACGTACCGCGCATCTTCGAGCGATTTTACAAGACCGACCGCGCCCGCGCTGATGAAGGTGTGGGGCTTGGCCTGTCGATTGCGAAGCACATCATTCAGGGACACGGCGGGCGTATCTGGGTGGAGAGTGTGGAAGGGCGCGGCAGCACGTTCTTCTTCTCGTTGTTGATCGGCGAATATGGTCAAGCCGAAGAAGACGAGAGCGTTGACGAGAATTTGTAGCATGCTACTCATTCGCCCTACAGGCGCTACGATACAGAGCAGTGGAGGTCAGAGTTGGCGAAACGGCATAGAAACACCATTGGATTGAGCCTGGGCATTGCCGCCGGGATTGTCGCCGCGTTGGTGTGGCGGCAGCGCGAGCGCGCACGGCGCTCATCGCCACTGCGCTGTACTGGCGATGAGCGGGTGGCGCTGATCACCGGGGCATCCAGCGGAATCGGTGCGATGTATGCGCGGGCCTTGGCCAGTGAAGGCTACGCGCTGATCCTGGTCGCGCGGCGTGAAGCGCGCTTGCAGGCGTTGGCCGAGGAATTGACCCGCCAGTATCACGTGCCGGTTGAAGTACTGGTCGCTGATCTGGCCGATCCTGCCGGCGTCGCTCGTGTCGAAACGTGCATCGCCGAAACCGGCACCCTCGCATTCCTGGTCAACAATGCCGGATTGGGTTCATCAGGACCGTTGGTCGAGAACGATATAACGCGCCAGGAAGCGATGATCCGCGTGCACGTGAATGCCGCCTTGCGTTTAACGCGCGCGGCCTTGCCGGGGATGCTGGCGCGGAAGAGCGGCGCTATTGTCAACGTGGCTTCGTTGATGGCGTTCTATCCTTTGCCCGGCAGCGCCACCTATGCCGCGACCAAATCCTGTCTTAAGGTGTTCACCGAGGCGTTGCATCAGGAATTAATGGAGACGGGCGTGCGCGTTCAGGCGCTCTGCCCCGGCTTCGTCCGTACGGAATTCCACGATGCCAATAACATCACCGAGCGGGGTGTGCCCAATTTTGTCTGGATGTCCGCCGAATCCGTCGTCGCACAGTCGCTGCGTGACCTCAACAACGGCACAGTGGTCTCTGTGCCTGGTTGGGGTTATCGTCTGTTGGCGCTGATCTCCGGCCTAGTCCCGCGAAGTCTGCTGTATACTTTCGGCTATCGGACGCGACGGTACCGTCCTGATACTACAACGTCCCCCGGGGGATTTCACAAGCGTACGTATACGGGTCTAGCGGATTTTCTGGCCGATGCGCGTTATGTGCTACAGCATCGGGAGCAGATTCGCGCTGCGATGTTCTTGCTCGATGCGCCCTTCCGCGAGCGCCTGATGTTGGCGGTGACACAGGTCAATGCCTGTCGTTATTGCTCGGAGTATCATGCCAAACTCGCGCTCAAAACCGGACTTCCCCCAGACGAGGTGCGGCAGTTACTCGACGGTGACGCCGATCAATGTCCACCTGAACAACTCACCGCGGTTCTCTACGCCCGACATTGGGCCGAAGCGGCAGGACAGCCTGATCCCGACGTCCGCCAGACGTTGGTTGAAACCTACGGTGTGGCTAAAGCGGCGGCCATTGAGATGGTTTTGCGGATGATTAACATTGGCAATCTGTCCGGCAACACGTTCGATTATATCTTGTACCGCGTCTCCGGCGGGCGTTTGGGGTGCTAGAGCTGGACTAATAAAGTCTCACGCGACCTGGGTGAGCAAATGGCTGCGCTGAACAACAGCCCTGTAAAGCGCAGTACGGGTGTAGTCTTTGCCGTTTTCGATTTATCAGGGCCAGCATTGAAACGAAAGGCGTAACAGGGGTAAAGTGATGCAGGCGGGGAAACACTTGCTATCGAATCGCCGCGCGCGCATCTATCTCGATGCGATTGCGGAAACCAGCGGTCAATACGGTTTTCCGACGGTTCTCACGTTGGCCGGTCTGCATGCCTGGCTGGAAGCCCTGCCGCCTTATACTGACGCCCACGAAGTCGACTTCCTCGATTTCGGCGCGCTCAATGCGATGTTGGTGAAAATGTACGGTCCCCGCGCCGGGCGAGCGATGACGCAGTGGGCCGGACGGGTTTCGTTTATGGCGCTCACGCCACATATGGATGATCTCTTGAATGTTCAGGTCGCATCCTTCCAGGCTCAAACGCCGGCAGATCGTGTCCGCGCTGTACTGGATATCGTCGTCGATAGCCGCCGCCTGGGCAATATGGAAGCGTCGCTGCAAGTTCTGGGCGATCAGTTCACGTATACGCTCGACCCCTGCCCATTCTGCTATGGACAACATCGTGCCGCGCACGCGCTGTGCTACGGCGCGGTGGGTTTTCTCCAGCAGGCGATTGAATGGGTGGGGGCGGGTGATCATTACATCGTCGAAGAAGCCTCCTGCGCCGCCACCAAGGGCGTGCAGGAGACTGGTTGTGTGTTCGTGATTCTCAAAATGGAGCCATACAATGAATGATCCCTACAAAGCATTAGCGGAGCGGTTGGATGCGTTACCCAACGGATTCCCTCCCACTGAAGATGGTGTGGAATTGCGGTTGCTGGCGCATATCTTCACGGCGGAAGAGGCTGCGTTGGCGGCGCAATTGCGCCTGACGTTGGAGACCCCGGCCCAGATCGCGGCCCGTCTGGGCGGCGATGCGTCGATGCTGCGCAAGCAACTCAAAGAGATGGTGCGGCGCGGGCTGATTGCCGCCGGACGCACGGACGCGGGCCTCGGCTATGGTCTCATGCCGTTTGCCGTCGGCATCTATGAGATGCAGGTGAACACGATCGATGCCGAATTCGCGCGCCTGTTCGAGGATTACTATCATCAAGCCTTTGGCGCGATGGTGGGCATCACCCCGCAACTGCATCGCGTCGTGCCTGTGGAGCAGAGCGTGCGGGTGGATATGGAAGTGCGCCCCTTCGAGAGCGCCGCCGACATCGTTGCCCAGGCCAAAGCGTGGGGTGTGATGGACTGTCTGTGCCGCAAACAGCAGGCGCTCATCGGCCAACCTTGCGAGCACCCTCTGGATGTCTGCATGGTCTTCAGCTCCACGCCCGGCGCGTTCGATCAAAGTACGACCGTGCGTGCGCTTACCCAAGAAGGCGCGATGGCGGCGCTGCGCCGCGCCGCCGAAGCGGGTTTGGTTCACTCGGTGAGCAACAACCAGCAGGGGGCGTGGTACATCTGCAATTGCTGTACATGCGCGTGCGGCATCTTGCGCGGATTGGTCGATCTGGGACTGGCGAACGTGATCGCGCGGTCGGCGTTCGTCAACCAGGTGGATGAGGACGCCTGCATCGGTTGTGGCGCGTGCGTGGAAAAGTGCCAGTTTGGCGCTTTGACGTTGGATGGCATTGTCCACGTCGATGCGCTGCGCTGTGTGGGCTGTGGCGTCTGCACCGTCGCCTGCCCGGTCAGCGCGCTGAGCATGGTGCGCCGTCCCGATGCGGAGGTCTTGCCGCCGCCCGCCACCGAGCGCGAGTGGCAGGTCGAACGCGCTACCGCCCGCGGCCTGGATTTGAACGACGTCCTGTAGAGAATGATGCGTGATGCGCGATACGTGAAGGAGATTGTCACGTATCACGCATCACGTTTTACAGGCTAGACGACGATATTCACCAGCCGTCCCGTCGCGATGATGATCCGGCGCGCGGGATGCTCCGCCAGCACTTGCTGGATGACGGGCGTTGTCAGCGCTGCCTCCCGCGCCACTTCCTCGTCGGCATCCGCGTCGATGCTGATGCGGGCGCGCACCTTTCCGTTGACCTGTACTGCGATTTCCACCGTCTGCGCCTGCGCCAGCGTATCGTCCCACGTGGGCCAGTCCTGATGATGGATGCTGCCTTGCCCGCCCGTGCGCTGCCACAGTTCCTCGGCGATGAAGGGGGCGAACGGGGCCAGCAACTTCAGCAGCGTCGTCCGCGCCGTCACGAAGTCGGGCGTATCCCCACAATTACGCCGGTAAGTCTCCAGTGCATTCGAGTACGTCATCAACGCGCTGATCGCCTTGTTGAACCGCAGCTCCTCGACCTTCTCCGTCACCTCCCGAATCGTCCGGTGCATCGCTCCCACGATTTGCGGCGTGACATTCCCGATTCGTGATTCATGATTCGTGATTCGTGATTCGCCATTTCCCACTCGCCACACCCGTTGCAAAAACCGTCTCACGCCCTCAATGTGCTGCGGCGTCGTCCCGTCATCCTCCGTCTCCCAGACGACATTGGCCTCGAACGGCCCCATGAACATCAGGTGCAGCCGGGTCACGTCCGCGCCGTAACGCGCGATCACGTCTTCCGGCGCAACGACGTTGCCTTTGGATTTCGACATGCGCACGGGGCGGCCTGTCTCCGGCTCGCGGGCGTGCAGGACGCCCTGGCTGCGCAGCACCGGCAGCGGTTCGCGGAATTTCACCAGGCCGGCGTCGGCCAGCATCTTTGTCCAGAAGCGCGCGTACATCAGATGGCCCACCGCGTGCTCCGCGCCGCCCACGTAGACGTCCACCGGCAGCCAGCGCGCGACTTTCACCGGGTCGAAGGGGCGCGCGGCGTCGTGCGGATCGACGAAGCGCAGGTAGTACCACGACGAGCAGACGAAACCCGTCATCGTGTCGGTCTCGCGCTCCGCCGGGCCGCCGCAGCGCGGGCAGACCGTGTTGACGAAGTCCGGCAGGTTCGCCAGCGGCGACTTGCCGTCGCCGCGCGGGCGGTAGTCGGGCAGTGCGGGCAGCGTGACCGGCAACTCATCCACGGGCACGGGGACTTCGCCACACGCCGGGCAGTGGATGATGGGGATGGGCGTCCCCCAGTAGCGCTGCCGTGAAACCAGCCAGTCGCGCAGACGATAATGGATAGCGCGTTGCCCTGCCCCTTGCGCTGCCAGCCAATCTGTGATGGCCTCTTGCGCGGCGATGGAGTCCATGCCGTCGAACTCGCCGGAGTTGATCAGCACGCCGGGTTCGGTGTAAGGCATGGTTGCCTCTCCTGCGCCTTCTGGTGGGGCGATGACAGCTTTGACCGGCAGATTGTACTTCTGCGCGAAGACGAAGTCCCGCGTATCGTGCGCCGGAACGCCCATGATCGCGCCGGAGCCGTGCTCGGCCAGTACGTAATCGGCGACGAAGATCGGGATGCGCGCCCCGCCTGGCAGCACGGCGTAAGCCCCGGTGGGGACGCCATCGGGTTCGCGGGTATGCCGTTCCAGATCGGAGCGGTTTTCGGCCTGCCGGATGTAGGTGCGAACGGCCTCACGGTGTTCTGGCGTGCTGATGCTCTCGGCCAGCGGGTGCTCCGGTGCCAGTGCCACGAACGTCACGCCGAAGAAGGTGTCGGGGCGGGTGGTGAAGACGGAGATTTGGGAATTGGGTGATTGGTGATCGATGATTGGGTCTTGGTCAGCATTCCGACTTTGGACTTTCGACTTTGGACTTTCGACTTGCAACTCGATTCCCACTCCCTCACTCCGCCCGATCCAGTGCCGCTGCATCGCCAGGATGTGCTCGGGCCAGTCCAGGCGCTCCAGGTCGGCGTACAACTCCTCGGCGTAGGCGGTGACGCGTATGTACCACTGTTTGCGTTTGCGCCGCACGACGGGATTGTGACAGCGCCAGCAGTCGCCGTCCTCGATTTCCTCGGCAGCCAGCACGGTTTGGCAGCTTTCGCACCAGTTGACGGGGGCTTCGGCGCGGTAAGCCAGTCCTTTCTGGTACAGCATCAGGAAGAAGTGCTGGTTCCAGCGGTAGAAAGCGGGATCGGCGGAGGTGAATTCGCGTTCCCAGTCGTAGGAACAGCCCAACAGGTCCAGTTGATGACGGTAGTTGGCGGCGTAGTGCGCGGTGCTTTCAGCGGGATGGCTGCCGCGCTTCATCGCCTCGTTCTCGGCGGGCAGGCCGAAGGCGTCCCAGCCCATCGGGTGCAGCACCGCCTCGCCGCGCATGCGGTGGTAGCGGGCGATGGCGTCGCTCGGCACGTAGTTGCGCCCGTGCCCGACGCTCAGCCCGGCCCCGGAAGGGTAGGGGAAGAAGTCCAGGCAATAGTAGGTTTTCTTTCCGGGACGGGACAGGATTTCGTCTGCGAAATCAGGTGTGCGGTACGTGTTCTCTCGCGCCCAATGCTCGCGCCAGTAGCTTTCGATGTCCCATGGTATATAGTTTTCAGGTTCGGTGTTCATCTTTTCATCTCCTCGTGTTGTGAATTGCAGATTTGTTGATTTTAGATTGGTTGATTGTTTGTTCACAACGCGAGAGCGCCGGACGCCGGTAGGGTTGGCGTCCGGGGGAACACCTCCTGATTACGCTGGATGATCGTTGCCATAGTACACCTCTTCATGAAAAAACGCCCCCGTTTGGGAGGCGTTTTTCTGGAATGACAGTAGCTCTGTGCGCGAGTCAATGCACACCCAAACGGCGTTACCTCCTGTGGATAAGGAGGGCTATAACGGCAAGGGTGAATCGACTTTGACTGTATCGCATCAGATTGCTCTCTCTGTTGATTAACTCTTACTATAGCACCGAAATGCTAAAACTGCAAGAGCAACGAAGGTCCCCGTCTACCAGTTGAACTGGTCGATGTTGTCTCCGTTGTAGATGAACGGCAGCCCCAGCAGGACGTTGACGCCCAGGTCGGCATCTTCCTGGATCGTGTACTCGCCCAAACGCCCGGCCGTGAACTTCTCGCCCGCCACGCCCTTGATCTGCCCGGTGGCGAGGGCGTTGAGGACGTGAATGGACAGGTAGCCCAGGTCGCCCGGATTCCACAGGGCAAATTGCGGGGAAGCGCCGTTCTTGACGTACTCGCGCATCTGGTTGGGTGTGCCCAGGCCGGTGACGAACACCTTGCCGATCAAGCCCGCGTCCGTGACGGCGCGTCCTGACGCTGCGATGCCGACGGTGGTCGGGGCGATGATGACCTCGAGGTCGGGGTACTTCTTGAAGAGCGCCTGCGCCTCGTTGTAGCTCTTGGTGTCATCGTCGTCGCCGTAAACCACATCCACCAGTTCCAGCTTCGCGTACTCCGGCTTCTTCAACTCTTCCTTCATCACCTCGATCCAGGCGTTCTGGTTCGGAGCGGTGGAGGTGGCGCTGAGGATGGCGATTTTGCCGCCGTCCGCGCCGGCCAGTTCGGACGCCATCTTGATCTGGATCGCGCCGATGTCATGCAGCACGGCCTGGTTGATGTGCAGCACGCGCCCATCCTTGCCGATGGCCGAGTCGAACGAGACGACGGGAATGCCGGCCTTGATGGCATCTTTGCCGGTGGGCACGAGCGCATCGGAGTCGTTGGCCGAAATCGCCATGCCGCTCACCTTCTGCGCAATCAGCGAGTTGATGAGCTGAATCTGCTGCGTCGCGTCGGCGGCAGCCGATCCCTGATAGGTGACGGTCACGCCCAATTCCTTGGCAGCTTCTTGCGCCCCGTTGTTCGCCGTATCGAAGTACGGGTTGCCGAGGTTTTTGGGCACCAACACAAAGGTGAGTGGGCCGGTGTCCTTCTTCCCACACCCGCTCAGCACGAGGCTGAGCATCATGGCCAAAGCCAAAACCATATACAACATCCGACGTTTCATAGTTTCCTCCTGTGAAATGGACTGAATTTTCCCCACGAGCACGATGCTCGCAGTAGATTTTTCCCCGATTGCGAATCGTGATTCATGATTCTATTTGATCAACAGCGGCGCGCGCGACCAGAAGAAGAAGGCGACGAAGGCGGTGAAAACGACGACGAAAGCGATGATCCCCCAGACCGTCTGCCTATGGAGTTTTCGCCCGCTGCCGGAGAACGTGCGGGCGACGTTGGGCAGCAGGATCGACAGGATCAGCAGCAGGCCGATCACCACGCCCTGCACCTGCCCCTGGATGTTGAGCAGTCCCATTCCAAAGCGCAGCAGGCCGATCAGGAAGAGCGAGAGCACCGCGCCGCCCATCGTCCCCGCGCCGCCGTTGATGTCCACGCCGCCGAGCACCGCCGCCGTAATGACCGACAGCTCCAGCCCGTTGCCGATGTCGGGTCGCGTGCTGCCGAAGCGCGCTGCGAGCACCAACCCGGCCAGCGCCGCCATAAAACCGGAGACGGTGTAGATGATGATTTTGATGCGTGCGACCGGCACACCGGAATACACGCTGGCATCTTCATTGTTGCCAATCGCAAACAGATAACGCCCGAGGGTGGTCTTGTGCAGCACCAATCCGAAGAGGACGGCCAACGCGCCGAACAGCGCGACCGAAAAGGGAATCAACGTGCCGGGGAGCCGGCCCTGGCCGATGTAGGTGAACGCTTCCGGGTAGCCGCGCGCGGCCTGGTCGCCGAGCAATACGTAGGCCACGCCGCGATAGAAGGCATACGTGCCGAGCGTCACCACCAGCGGCGGCAGCTTCATCCGCGCGACCAGCGTCCCGTTGACAAAGCCGGCGAACGTCCCCAACGCCAGCGCCGCCAGCGCTGCAATCCAGATGTTGACGCCGGCCATGAACAGCCAGCCCATAAACGAGGCGCACATCCCCAGATTCGACGCCACCGACAGGTCGATGCCGCCGGTGATGATGATAAACACCATCGCCAGCATCATGATCCCCATCTCCATAAAGTCCGACGAGGTGCGCGAAAGATTCAGCGCGTTCAGGAAGTAGGGGGAAAGCGCGCTGTTCAACGCCACGACGACGAGGATCAACCCCACCAGCATCCACTCCCAACGCTGGAACCGCGCCAGGAACGGCCGCGGGGGCGCTGTCGCGTTGATCAACGATTTCGACGAAGTTTCATCGTCAGGAGAACTCGGTACCGTCATGTTTGTTGACTATGTCCTCTGAATCTACAGACTTAACCACGAATCTACACGAATGTTCACGAATCAAAGAGAAGAAATTAGTGCGGATTCGTGCAGATTCGTGGTTTATTTTCCCTTTGCGCTGCGCGCGATCAAGTTATCGATCACCACCGCGATCAGAATCAACAAACCCTGCGCGGCAAGCTGCCAGAATGGGGAGATGCGCACCAACGGCAGCGCATTCTCGATCAGGCCGAGCAGAAGCGCGCCCAGCAGCACGCCGGGGACCGTCCCCACGCCGCCGCTGGTGCTCACGCCGCCCACCACCGCCGCCGCCACCGTCTGCAACTCGAAGCCGAGCGCCGTATTGGTCTGCGCCGACTCGAACCGCGAAGCCCACAACACCGCCGCCAACCCCGACGCCAGGCCACTGAGCAGGTACACCAGGAAAATCACGCGCTGGCGGCGAATCCCGGCCATCTGCGCGGCCTCCGGGTTGCTGCCCACCGCGTAGATGTCGCGCCCGGTGCGCGTGTAGTTGAGGAAGAAGTACACGAGCGCGGCAAACACCAACGCGATAATGACCATATTCGGCAGACCCAACGGCGTCCCTTTCGAGAGCAATTTGAAGCTGCGTGGCAGCTCATATGAGTTGATCCACGTCCCCCCGCTGTAGAAGAACACCATGCCGCGATAGATGCTCAACGTGCCGAGCGTGGCGATGATCGGCGGGACCTTGCCGTAGCTGATGATCGTCCCGTTGAGCGCGCCGAGCGCCGCGCCGAGTGCCATACCGAGCAGCGCCACCGCGCTCACCGGGAACTCCGGCGATTGCTTCATCACGAATGCGACCATCATCGCCACCAGCCCGATCATCGAACTGACCGACAGGTCGATGCCGTGGGTGATAAGGATCATCGCCTGCGCCAGCGCCACGATCGAAAGAATGGAGATGTTCAACAGGATGTCCCTGAAGTTCGTCATCGTCAAAAAGGCCGGCGCGCGCAATGCGACGAGCGCGCCCAGGATCAGGATGAAGGCGCTGATGCCGGCCTCGCGGAAGCGGGCGATAGCGCGGAGGCGACGTGGCTGTGGGGCAGGGGTGACGTGCGTGCTCATTGAACGTCTCCTGCGCTGACGGATTGTGTGGCGGCGGAGATGATCTTCTCCTGCGTGGCCTCTGCGCGGGTGAAATGCCCGGTCAGATGCCCCTCGCGCATCACCAGAATCCGGTCGCTCATGCCGAGCACTTCGGGCAGTTCCGACGAAATCATCAGGATCGCTATGCCCTCGGCGGCCAGCTTGCTCATCAGTGCGTGGACGGCGGCTTTCGTGCCCACGTCGATGCCGCGCGTCGGCTCATCGAGGATGAGGATGCGCGGTTGGGTCTCCAGCCATTTCGCCAGCACCACCTTTTGCTGGTTGCCGCCCGATAGTTCGCGCGCCTTCTGCCAGATGTGACCGGCGCGCACTTCCATTTGCCGGGCCGCGCTGAAGGCTTTGTCACATTCGACCTTGTCTTGCAGCCAGCCGTGACGCGCACACTGCTCCAGCACCACCAGGCTGAGGTTGGCCGTGATCGACATCGGCGGGATCAGCCCGTGCGTCTGGCGGTCTTCGGGGACATAGGCCATCCCCAGGCGGATCGCCTCCTGCGGCGAGTCGATCTGTACCGGCTGCCCCGCCACCTGAATAGCGCCCGACGTTGGCGGCGTCACGCCGAAAATCGCGCGCGCCACGTCCGTGCGGCCCGCGCCGACCAGCCCGGCCATGCCGAGGATTTCACCCCGGCGCAGTTCGAAGCTGATGTTCTCGAAGACGCCCGGACGCGACAGGTTCTCCACCTTGAGCGCCACGTCGCCTGCCGGCACATCCTGCTTGGGGAACAGATTGGAGATCGTCCGGCCCACCATCAGGCGGATCAGGTCATCGCGGGTGACTTCGGCCATAGGATGCGTGCCGACGTAGTAGCCGTCCCGCAGCACCGTGACGCGGTCGGCGATCTCGAACAGCTCTTCCAGCCGGTGGGAGATAAAGATGATTGCCGTGCCCTCATCGCGCAGCCGCCGCACCAAGCGGAACAGGTCTGCCACCTCATTGAGCGTCAGCGACGAGGTCGGCTCGTCCATGATCAGGATGCGCGCGTGCAGCGAAAAGGCCCGCGCGATCTCGATCATCTGCTGTTGGGCGATGCTCAGGTGGCGGGCCTTTTGCCTCAAATCCAGGTGTACGCCCAGCGACGCCAGTAACTTCCCGGCCTCGGCGTAGAGCTTGCGCCAGTGGATAAGGCCGCCACGCGTGGTGGGTTGGCGTCCTACGAAGATGTTCTCGGCCACGTCCAGATCGGGGAACAGGCTGAGTTCCTGGTAGATCGCCGCAATCCCGGCCTCACGCGACTCGCGCGGATCGTTGAAATGCACTTGCTCCCCGTTCAGGACAATTTCGCCGCCGTCCGGTTGGTGGACGCCGGTGATCACCTTGACCAGGGTGGATTTGCCCGCGCCGTTCTCGCCGAGCAGCGCGTGGACTTCACCGGGCCGCAGGTTGAACGGGACCCCGTGCAGGACTTCCACGGTGGAAAAACGTTTGCTGATGTCTTTCAGTTCGAGACAATACTCAGTCATGGCTTTGACAAATCGTTAGCGCGATATTGGCCGCTTCCAACCGGGCCTGCCACGCCGCGCTGATGCTCGCGTCGGTGAATAGGCGGGTAATCTGTGACGGGTGCGCGAAGGGGGTGAAGTCCTCTTTGCCGAATTTGGAAGAATCGATCAGGGCGAACAACTGCTGCGCCGACGCGATCACTTTGCGTTTGAGATGCGCTTCGGCCATGTGCTCGTCGGTCATCCCCCGCTCGAGGCTGAACCCGCTGCACGAGAGAAACACCTTTTGCACGTGCAGCTCTTCGATGACCCGCTCGCTCAGCAACCCGGTCACGGACGAGTAATCGTGATTGACCACGCCGCCGAGCAAAATCACGGTGTTGGAGAAGTTCTGCGCCAGCTCCCGCGCCGCGTCGAAGCCGTTGGTGATGATGCGCAGCCGCTGCCGCCCGGCGAGCGCGCGGGCCAGATAGTACACGGTGCTGCTCGCGTCGAGCAAGAGTGAATCGCCATCTTCGACGAGGGTCGCCGCCTCGCGCGCCATCGCGTACTTGGCCGCGCTATTCTTTTGGAAACGTTGCCTGAACGAGGTATTTTGCAGCGAGGCCGGTTCGTTCAACACCGCCCCGCCGTGAACCCGCATCAGCCGGCCTTGTTCTTCCAGCGCGTTGAGATCGTTGCGGACGGTGCCTTCCGACACGTTCAAGGCCACCGCCAACTCAGGGACGCGCATCCCAGGCTGTTTTTGCAGGTATTCTAACAAAGACTGCCGACGTTCGTAAGTGGTCACACAAACGCCCTTTTGCGAAACTTGATGAATTTTGATGAAGTTACATACAATATACGCAGTACCGCATAATTCACTACGCGACTTGGCAAAAGGGGGTTTCATA